>DMNK01000006.1:8095-23898 GCA_003453695.1 Acidimicrobiaceae bacterium
GCAGTTCTGCGGCCAGCTCTTCGCCCGCACCGAGGACAAGGAGCTGGCCCTCGACATGCTCCGGGCCTACAACGACTGGCATGCAGAGTCGTGGTGCGGCGCCTACCCGGGCCGCTTCATCCCGCTCTCCATCCCCCCCATCTGGGACCCGGCCCTCATGGCCGACGAGGTGCGGCGCATGGCGAAGAAGGGCTGCCACGCCGTGACGTTCTCGGAGAACCCATCCAAGCTCGGATGGCCCAGCTTCCACTCGCCGCACTGGGACCCGTTCTGGGCGGCGTGCGCCGACGAGGGCACGGTGGTGTGCCTGCACATCGGGTCGTCCTCGACCCTGGCCATCACCGCCCCCGACGCCCCCTTCGACGTGCTCATCGCCCTGCAGCCGGTGAACATCATCCAGTGCGCGGCGGACCTGCTCTTCTCCCCCGTACTGCGCAAGTACCCGACACTGCGCGTCGCCCTGTCCGAGGGCGGCATCGGGTGGATCCCCTACTTCTTGGAGCGCGTGGACTACGTCTACGCCCATCACAAGGCGTGGACGGGCCAGGACTTCGGGGACATGCTCCCGAGCCAGGTGTTCAAGGAGCGCATCGTCACCTGCTTCATCGACGACGCCTTCGGGGTGGAGAACCGCCATCACCTCGAGCTTGACAACGTGTGCTGGGAGTGCGACTACCCCCACTCCGACTCCACCTGGCCCAACGCCCCCGAGATCGCCATGAAGTACCTGGCCGGCGTGCCCGACGGCGAGGTGGACAAGATCACGCATGAAAACGCCATGCGCCTGTTCCGCTTCGACCCCTTCTCGGTGCGGCCCCGGGAGCAGTGCACGGTGCAGGCGCTTCGGGCCGAGGCCACCGACGTCGACGTGTCGCTGCGCCCCCGGCGCGCCGACGGAGCCCGCAAGCCGACCCTGGCCGCCGACCTCGGGAAGCTGGCCAGCCGGTAGCGGCGAACCGGCCTCCCCGATGACGACCTTCGATCCAGACGCCGTTCACGCCAAATATCTGGCCGAGCGCGACAAGCGCCTCGTGCCGGGCCGCACCGACATCCGCGACCTGCGGTCCGACGCCTTCTTCGCCCGCTTCCGCGACGACCCCTTCACCCCGACCGTGCCCCGCCACCCGGTCACCGACGAGGTCGACGTCGTCATCGTGGGCGGGGGGATCGCCGGTGTCCTGGCCGGAGCCCAGCTGCGCAAGGCCGGACTCGAGCGCATCCGCATCGTCGACGAGGCGGGCGGGATCGGGGGCACCTGGTACTGGAACCAGTACCCGGGGGTGATGTGCGACGTCGAGTCGTACATCTACATCCCCATGCTGGAGGAGCTCGGCTACGTCCCCCGGCACCGCTACGCCTTCGGCGAGGAGATCCTGGGCTGCCTCCAGGCCATCGCCGAGCGCTTCGACCTGGTGGACGAGGCCCTGTTCCACACCAGGGTCACCCGGGCCGAGTGGGACGACGACGCGGCGCGGTGGCGGGTCCACACCGACCGGGGCGACGAGGTCACGAGCCGCTACTACGTCCTCGCCGTCGGGATCCTGAACCTCATGAAGCTCCCCGCCATCGCCGGCATGGAGGACTTCGCCGGACATTCCTTCCACACCGCCCGCTGGGACTACGCCTACACCGGCGGCGGGCCGCACGAGCCGCTCACCGGACTGGCCGACAAGACAGTCGCCCTGGTCGGCACCGGAGCGAGCGGCATCCAGTGCCTGCCGCCGCTGGCCGCCGCGGCCAAGCACGTGTACGTGCTCCAGCGCACGCCGTCGGCGGTGGGTGAGCGGGGCAACCGGCCCACCGACCCGGGATTCGCTGCAGGGCTGCGGCCGGGCTGGCAGCAGGACCGCATGGACAACTTCCAGGGCATCATCCTGGGCAAGGCGGTGGACGGCGACCTGGTGGACGACGGGTGGACGCACCACTGGGCGGCGGTGCACAACCCGCCCCGGCGCAAGGGCATGACGCCGGCGGAGATCATGCGCGCCGCCGAGGAGGTCGACTTCGAGATCATGGAGCAGCACCGGCGCCGGGTGGAGGCGCTGGTGGGCGACGCCCAAAAGGCCGCCGTCTTGAAGCCCTACTACCGCTATCTGTGCAAGCGGCCCTGCTTCCACGACGAGTATCTGCCGGCGTTCAACAACGAGAACGTCACGCTCATCGACTGCCCGGCGGGGATCGAGCGCATCACCGAGCGGGGCCCGGTCGTGGGCGGACACCAGTACGACGTCGACTGCATCATCTACGGCACCGGCTTCGAGCCCGAGCTCACTCCTCTCTTCCGCCGCGCCGGTCACGACATCGTGGGACGGGGCGGGGTCACTCTGGCGGAGAAATGGGCCGACGGCGCCGCCAGCTTGTTCGGGATGATGAGCCGCGGCTTTCCCAACATGTTCGTCATGCCGGCTCCCGGACAGCAGGCGGTGGTCACCGTCAACTACACGCAACTGGCCGTGTTCGGCGCCGAGTTCCTCGGGGCCACGGTGGCGTTGCTGGAGCGAAAGGGGGTCGAGGCCTTCGACGTGAGCGCCGAGGCCGAAGAGGCGTGGACACAGAAGATCGTCGACTCCTTCGTCGACCCGAGCATCGTGATGTCCGCCTGCACCCCGTCCCGACTCAACAACGAGGGCCACCCCGAGCAGATGAACCCCCGCAACGGGAATTACGGCCGGGGCATGGGTGACTGGTTCGGCTACCGGGAGCTACTCCAGCGGTGGCTGGGGGCGGGCACGTTCGAGGGCCTGGAGACCGACGTCCGGTCCACGGCGTCGTGAGCGGGAGGCAGCAGGTCGCCGTGGTGACCGGCGGCGGGGGCGGCATCGGGGCGGCCGTCGCCGAAGAGCTGGGACGAAGCGGCTGGTTCGTGGTCACCGTCGACCCGCTCGTGAGCCTGGACGGCGCCGAGCGGCTCCCCGAACCGCAGGAGACCACGGCCGGCCGCATCGTGGCGGCGGGAGGATCGGCTCGGGCCTCGTCGGTGTCGGTGACCGACGCCGAGGCGGTCCGGGGCCTGTTCGAGGAGCTGGCCGAGGAGCGCGGCGGGGTGGACGCCGTGGTCAACGTGGCGGGCATCACCAGGCAGACCTACTTCGCCTCCGGCACCGAGGAGGACTGGCTGGCAGTGCTCGGCGTGCACCTCCAGGGCTATCTGAACGTGCTCCACGCCGCCCTGCCGGTCATGGCCGCCGCCGGACACGGCCGCATCCTCGGCGTGACCTCCGGCTCGGGCTGGCGGGCGGCCGATGCCGGCGCCTACAGCTGCGCCAAGCGCGCCGTGGCCGCCATCACCTGGCAGTTCGGTTCGCACGCCCCGCCTGGGGTGGCCGTGAACGCCGTGTCTCCCATCGCCGCCACCCGCATGGTGGCCGCCGCCGTGGAGCGCGCCAAGCAGGCGGGCACCAGCGGCGGCGGGGGCGGGCTGTCGCTGTTCAAAGCCATGCCGGGGCCCGAGCACCTGGGGCCGCTCTGCGCCCATCTCGTCGGCGACGAATTCGGGTGGTGCCGCGGCCAGGTGCTCTTCGCCGGGGGCTCGGAGGTCGCCGTGGTCGACCGACCCCGCCTGCTCGAGGTGGTGCGCACCGAGGAGGTGGGCCGCCTGGATGCGGTGCTCGACGCCGTCCTCCCGAGCGCCTTCGCCACGGCCGAGTCCTCCCAGGCCACCGAGGGGGGCGGGAACCCTCGCTTCGGCTCGATCTTCGACGAGCCGGCTCCCCCCGAGCCGGGACCCGCCCACGTGCAGTCCTGTGCGGTCGTCTCCGACCGCCCCGAGCTCGCCGACGCCGTCACCGCCGCCCTCGAGGCCAGGGTGGTGGCCTGTCACCGGGTCGAGGTGGCCCAGGGCTTCGACGGCGCCGCCAAGGCGCTGCGCGCCCTGGCCGAGTCAGCCGGGCCTGTCGACGCCGTGGTCGTCGCCCTGAGCGGCGGCCCCCCCGACGCCGGCGCGCCGGACGGCTGGCAGCGCGTGCTCGCCGAGCACGGCCGCATCGTCGACGACATCCACGCCGACGCGGCGTGGGGGCGCGCCGCCTCCGACTACTCCGCCGATGCCGGCCGGCCGCTGCGGCTCGTGACCCTCACCGACGCCACCACGGCCGGGGGCCGCAGCCGGGCCCAGGCCTCGGCGCAGCTGTCCCGGGCGGCAGCGGGCGGCAGCGGGGGGCGGGTCGCCGCCTTCGCCATCAGCGTGGAAGGGCGCGAAGCCGCAGCGGCTCGGCCGGCCGGAGCGCTCGTGGCCCAGCTGCTGTGCCGCCCCGACGCCGCCGCCCTGGCCGGAGCCGAGCTGGTGGTGGGAGCGGGCTGGATCGGGCTGCGCAGCCACCCCCGCCCTCTGGGCAGCGTGATCTTCGGCGGGCCGGCCGTCCCCGAGTGGCTGGACGACACCCTCCGGGAGATGGCCGGCGACGGCACCCCTGTCACCGCCGAGTCCCCCCCACCTTGATGGCCAGCCCGCCCGCTCGGGTCGTCGACGCCCACGTGCATCTGTGGGACCCGGCCAGAAGCGACTGGTACCCGTATCTGGCCCGGCCGCCAGAGGGGGGTGCCGGCGACACCTCGCGGATGTTCCGCCGCTTCGAGCTCGCCACCTATCTCGAGGAGTCGGCGGGGTGGAACGTGGAGAAGCTCGTGAACGTGGCGGCTGCCACCGGCCGGCACTCGGTGGACGAGACCATCGAGCTCGATGGCACCGGGGCGCGCCACGGCCACCCCGACGGCGTCATCGGTGGACTGCCCCCCACCGACACGGCGGCCGAGGCCATCGGGCTCATCGACCGCCAGATGGAGGCGACGCGCTTTCGGGGCGTGCGGCCCATGGGCGGGCTGGAGCGGCCCCTGCCCGATCCCGACGTGCTCCGGGCGCTCGCCGAACGGGCGCTCGTGTTCGAGGTCATGACGCACCCCGATCACCTCCAGCCGGCGGCACGGGGTCTGGCCGGCTTCGAGGACCTGGTGGTCGTGGTCGAACACACCGGGTGGCCACGTACCGATTCCGGAGAAGAGCGCGCCCTGTGGCGGGCCGGCATCGACGCCATGGCAGGCGTGGGCGAGAACGTGGTGTGCAAGCTCTCGGGCCTGGCCATGCCGCTTCAGTCCATGGCCGTCGACGCGCTGCGCCCGTGGCTCGAGTACGCCATCGAGGCGTTCGGCGTCGACCGCTGTCTGTTCGCCAGCAACTTCCCCGTCGACGCCGTGCACGGCACGTTCGACGATCTCTACTCGACCTTCAGCGACGTCACGGACGGGCTCGACGACGACGCCCGCCACAAGCTCTTCGCCGCCAACGCCGAGCGCGTGTATCGCATCTAGGGAAAGGGCGGGCATGACGGACTGGACACGGGTGCCGGTGGTGGTGGGTGCCGGCCAGCACACCAACCGGGTGGAGGACCCGCTGGCCGCCCCCGACCCCTTCGAGCTCATGGTGACGGCGGCCCGCCGGGCGGCGGCGTCGGCACTGGGCGACGGGCGCGCCGGCGAGCTGCTCGGTGGGATCACCCACTGCTACATGGTCCATTCCCTGTCGCTGCGTCACGGCGACCCGGCCCAGGAGCTCGCCGGCCGCCTGGGTGCCACCCACGCCGAGGCGCGTGTGTCGGGCATGGGGGGCAACATCCCGCAGTGGCTGGTGAACCGGGCCGCCGAGCAGGTGGCGGCGGGGGCGCGTCCGGTGGTGGCCGTGGTCGGCGCCGAGGCGCTGGCCACCCGGCGACGGGCCAAGCGGGCCGGCGTGAAGCTCGACTGGCCGGGTGACGGCGGGTGGCCCGAGACGTGGCCGCCGCTCGAGCCCGACCTGGGCGTGCACCCCGCCGAGCGTGCCGCCGGCCTCGAGCAGGCCACCGCCATGTACGCCCTGGTGGAGACGGCCCTCGCCCATGGCGCCGGCCGGGACCTCGATGCCAACCGCAGCGCCGTCGGAGATCTCATGTCCAGGCTCAACGCCGTGGCGGCCGGGAACCCCTACTCGTGGTTCGCCGCCCGGCGCAGCGCCGCCGAGATCACCACGGTGACCCCCGACAACCGCATGATCTTCCACCCCTACCCCAAGTACGTGAACGCTGTGATGGACGTGGACATGGCGGCGGCGGCGGTCGTCACCGACGCCCAGACGGCGCGGGACTGGGGGCTCGGCCCCGACGACGTGGTGTACGTGCGGGGATGGGCGGACGCCTCGGACATCTGGTACCTGTCGCAGCGCCCGCGCGTCGAGCACAGCGCCGCCCTTCGAGCGGCCGCCGCCGCCGCCCTCCAGGTGTCGGGGCTGAGCCTCGAGGACGTCGACGCCTTCGATCTGTACTCCTGCTTCCCGTCCTCGGTGGAGTCGGCCATGGAGGCCCTGGGGCTGGGGTCGGAAGCCGACGACGGCCGTCCCCTCACCCTCACGGGGGGTCTGCCCTACCACGGCGGGCCCGGCAGCAACTACGTGACGCACGCCGTCGCCAACACCTTCGACTGGCTTCGCAACGGGGGCGGCGAGCACGCCCTCGTGCACGGGAACGGCTACTACCTCACCAAGCACGCCGTCGGCGTGTACTCCCGCCGCCCGCCGCTAGAGCCGCCTGCCCCCGACGGCGCGCTCCAAGCCCGCCTGGACGCCGCCGCCGAGCCCGTGCCGATCGCTCCCTCACTCCCCGGCCCGGCCACCGTCGTCGCCTACACCGTCCCCTTCGACCGCGACGGCGCCACCTTGCCCGGCATGGTGCTGGCCCAGTCGGACGGCCGGCGGGTGGTGGCCCTGGCCGATCCGTCGCTCACCCATGCGCTGGTCGGCGCCGACGCCGTGGGTGCTCGGGTGGTGCTGGAGGCGCAAGCGGAAGGGCCCGACCAGGCCCGGCTCGGCTGATCCGGGCTCGCCGTCGCCGGCGCTGGCGGCCCCGACGGCGGTTACTCGGCGATTCGGCGCTTACTCGGCGATGGAGAGCGCCTGCTCGGGGCAGTTGTCCACGCCGCTGCGGGCGTCCGCCTCGGCACCGGCGGGCACCTCGTCCACGAGCAGCACGCAGTGGCCCAGGTCGTCGGAGTCGAAGAGGTCGGGGGCCAAGCTGTAGCAGCGCCCGTGGCCCTGGCAGCGCTCCGTGTCGAGGAGGATGCGCAAAGGTGTCAGGCCCCGGCCGGGAACGCCAGCGGCAGGTGGTGCAGCGAGCGAAGCCCGGTCGTGTACTCGAGCACCGTGCCCGGGGCGAGCTCGTACTCGGGGATGCGGCGGTGGAACTCCCGGATGGCCACCCGCAGCTCGACGCGAGCCAGGTGCGACCCCAGGCAGCGATGCACCCCGCCGCCGAAGGCGAGATGGGGGTTGGGGTTGCGCCGCAGGTCCACCTCGTCGGCGCCGGCGTGGGCGGCGTCGTCGGTGTTGGCCGAACCGAGGACCAGCATCACCTGCTCTCCCGCCTTGATGGGGCACCCGCTGATCTCGATGTCCTCGGTGGCGACTCGGGGCACGGCCGGCACCGGGCTCTCCCACCGCAGCAGCTCCTCCACGGCCGACGGGATGATCGACTCGTCTGCGACGAGCTGGCGGCGGTGGTCGGGGTTCTGGGCGAGGTAGGCGAAGATGCAGTCGAGGGAATCGGTCACCGTGTCCAGCCCGGCGATGATGAACAGGTAGCAGATGTCCATCACCTCTTCGTCGCTGAGGCGCTCCCCGTCGACCTCTCCGGCGATGATCTGCGCCAGCATGTCGTCGGTGGGGTGATCCTTGCGCTCGGCCAGGTGGCGCTCGAAGTACTCGTAGACGGTCTTACCGGCTCGCTCGCGGTAGGGCGCCTGTTCGTCCAGGGTCACCCCCGGCGGCCGGATGATGTCGTCCTTGACCGACAGGAACAGGTCGAGGTCGTCGAGGGGCAGGCCCATGAGCCGGAGGAACACCCGGCACGGCAGGGGCACGGCGAATTCCTCGTGGAAGTCGCACGACCCGCTCACGGCGAAGGTGTCGACGAGCTCCTTCACCAGGGCGATCACTTCGTCCTCCAAGAGCGCCATCTTCTTGGGAGCGAAGAGCGGGTCCAGGATTCGCCGGTACTTGACGTGCTGGGGTGGGTCGATCTGGAGGGGGATGAGGGGGCGGATGTTTCCCAGGTTCATCCCCACCGCGCTCCACGAGAACGTCCCGGTGCGGTCCCGGAGCGCCTCCTCAACGTCCTCACGGCGGGTCACCAGGTTGAACAGGTCACCCACCCGGTGCACAGGCTGCTCCCGCAGCGTGCGCTGCAGCTCGCGGGGGTCGTCAGAGGAGGCGAGCTGCGTCACCGTGGTGGGAGAGAGGTCGGGCGCCGCTCCGGTGCCTGCGTCCATCCGGTGTCCTTTCGCTCCGGTCCCGTCCGGGCCCGGAGACTGGTCCCCCAACCGGGCCGACAAAGTCCGGCCGAGCGAGTGCCGCCCGCACCTGTACTGTACCCGTTTCCTGACATTTATGTCAGCTACGGAGTGGCCGCTCCGCCCCAGGTGGGGGGTCATTTCCCCAGCTCAACCGGTTGTCGCCCGGGGCGGGGGCGGTGAACAGCGGGCGGGGACGGAGCCGCCATCGGGCCCTAGGCCCCGATGGCGGGGTGACCCCGGTGCCGGAGGCTCAGGAGCTCAGCGAGCGCCGGGAAGGCAGATGCGGCAGGGCTCGAGCGACGAGGTGGCGGCGGGGGCGATCGAGCGCAGGCCCTCGGGGTGATGGGCGACCACCGGGCAATCGGGCAGGTGGTACACCGATCCCGTCGGGGTGACCACGTACGACGGAGCCGCCTGACGCCCGGTGCCGAGCGACGGCGACTGGTAGCCGCCGGCAAGAGCCGTGGTGCCACCGGCGCCGATGGCCGGGGTACCCCCGCTGGGCGTCGTCTCCATGGTGGCGCCGGCGCGCTCGGTCATGGCCCGGATGGCCTGCTCGAGCACGCGCAGCTGTTCCTCGTGGTGCAGATCGGCCTGGTCGTAGATGCGATAGAGCCAGTGGGCCCAGTACAGGAGCCCGCCGAGCACGATGCTCGCCACCCCGGCGAACGAGCCGCTCACCAGATAGGGGATCTGCTGCTGCACGTAGGCGGTGTGGGCGGATCCGTACCACGCCATGAGGATGAACACCACGCCCAGAGGGATGAGGATCGACCCGGCCAGGATCTGCCAGGTGTTGCGGAAGTCGATCCCGCCGCCACCTTGCGCCGGACGACCGGGCCGGCGGCCCCGGCCACCGTCGCCGCGTCGCTTGGGCGTGGCCAGTCTCTTCAGGCCGTCCAGGGGCGCGCCCCAGCCGTCGTCGTCCCCCCCGCCGGGAACCTCGTCACCGGGGATCTCCGAGCCCGGACTGTCGAGGTCGGGCGTCACGCCGGGAATGGTAACCGTGGCGTGCGCCTCGGCCCGCGCCGTGTCGGTCATCTCATCTCCTTCCCACGAGGAATTGCCAGCGGGCGGTGAGCATCAGCGGATAGGCGAAGATCACGCACAGGATCAGCCCCAGCACCACCCATCCGAGCGGCGCCGGCACCCCGCGGATGGGGAACTTGAGCAACCCGCCGCCCAGGTGGGTGGGCGCCGTGCCCGAGGTGCCCGGACCGCTCACCGATCCCAAGGTCGCCGTGCTCCCCAGTGACGACAGAGAGCCGAGGCCGGTGTTCCCGAGGCCGGTGTTCCCGAGGCCCACGGAGTTGGGCACGCTGAGGGGGGCGATCACGCTGGCGTTCACGTCGGCGGTGGCCATGCCCAGGACGACCGAGGTGACCGCCGTGTAGTTGCCGGCGGGCAGGCACACGTTGCCCAGCGCCTGCTGGCCCTGCAATCCCGGGATGGGCACGCTGCCGATGTCCTGGGTGGGGATGCAGGGCTGCACGGCGCCGTTGGTCAGCCCGCCGGTGTTGACGAACGGCACGCTGAAGTTGTGGTTGATGGTGATCTCGAGACCTCCGGAGTCGGCGATGCCCTCGGCGCCGTTGGTGGTCTGCTTGGGGTCGACGAGCCGGATGGTGATGCCGTCCTGCGACAGGGTCTGGTTCAACGACGCCTGGAGCTGCTGGGGCGTGGGCACCGCCACGCTCGACGTGCCGTTGCCCGCCACGTGCACACCTTGGTTGTCGATGTAGGCCTGCTGGCCGTCCACCGTGACCTGGCCCAGCTTCACCGACGCCGAGGGCTGGCCGTTGCTGCCGTCCGACGTGGACTGGGCGCTCGAGGTGACCTGGGTGATGTCGACCATGCCGGCCACCTCGATGGCCTTCACCACCGAGGTGGCCGTGCCGGTGATCGACGAGGTGGCGATGGTGGCGGACTCCTGGGACTGCATGGCGGCGAACTCGAGCAGCGGCGCGCCTCCCTGGCCCATGCCCGCCCCGACCACGATGTCGGAGACCGTGCCGCTGGCGTTGCCACCGTTGACGTTGGCGGCGGCGGTGCCCCCCGGCGCCGGGCCGGCGCCCCCGGCGAAGGTGCTGGTGGCTCCGTAGGACGGCGTGGCCGGGTACTGGGCCCGGGCCATGAACGGATAGGGCGTGTTGGGCAGCTGGGGCGGGAAGAACTCCGACTCGAGGCCGCCCAGGTTGGCCAGGATGTCGCCCGGGTAGTACGGGGCGCCGATCGAGTCCACCGTGGGCCCGGTGGACACGGTGCTGCGGGCGAAGGCCAGGTCCTCCTCGACGAGGTTCTGGTTGGGCAGCGGGATGAGGTTGGGGATGTTGAAGGCGAACTGAGCGCCGATGGCCTCGGTCGTGACCGCCTCGCCCACCACGTTCGTGTTCGAGCCCGACGACCCACTCGAGCTCGACGAGCTGCTGTCGGCGTGCGCCGCCGGCCCCAAGGCCCCTGCCGCTGCCGTGGCCAGCGCGGCTGCGACCGGAAGCCGCCAGAAGAGTTTCATCCGCCTGTTCATGTCTCCCCCCGTCTCAGCCACCCAGATAGGCGGACACCAGCCCGCCGTCGCGGACGTCGGCCGGTTCGCCCACGTCCACAATTCTGCCCTTGTCCATGACATATACGTAGTCGGCCAGCTCCAAGGCGGCGTCGATGTACTGCTCCACGAGGAGCAGGCTCGTCCCCGCCTGCGCCCGTTCGCGCAGGGCGTCGAAGAGCTGCTGCACGATGATGGGCGCCAAGCCCATCGAGATCTCGTCCACCATGAGCAGCTTGGGCTTGGACACGATGGCCCGCGACAACGACAGCATCTGCTGCTCCCCACCCGACAGGCTGCCCGCCATTTGACGCAGGCGCTCGCCCAGGACGGGGAACATCACCGTGGCCCCGTGCACCGGGTCGATGTCGTCGGTGACGGCGTAGCGCACCATCTCGAGGTTCTCCTCCACGGTGAGGCTGGGGAAGATGCCCCGCCCCTCGGGCACGTGGACCACCCCCATGCGGGCCGTGGCGTGGGCGGGACGGCGGTCCACCCGCACCCCGCGCACCCTGATGCGCCCGTGGTCGGGCCGCACCAGCCCCGACACGGCCCGAAGCAGCGTGCTCTTCCCGGCGCCGTTGGGGCCGAGCAGCGCCACCACCGCCCCCTCGGGCACCTGCAGCGAGACGTCCGACAGCGCCCGCATGCCGCCGTAGGAGACGTACAGGCCGTCTATCTCCAGCGCCGGTGGCGCCGTCGTGGTGAAGGGCTGCGGAGGGGCGAAGCGGCCCCGATCAGGCGACATCGGTCTCTCCCAGATAGGCGGCCCGCACAGCCGGGTCGCCCTGGATCTGGTCCGGGCTTCCGCAGGCGATCCTCCGGCCGAAGTCGAGCACGGTGATGACGTGGCACACCTCCATCACCAGCGCCATGTCGTGCTCCACGAGCAGGATGGCAAGAGGTTGCCCGGCGTCGTGCCCGTTGTGCGGCGCTTCAGCCACCAGCTGGCGCAGGATCCGGGCGAAGTGCTGGGTCTCGCCCACGTCGAGGCCCGAGCTGGGTTCGTCCAGCAGTAGCACCCGCGGGTCGGCACACAGGGCCCGGCCCAGTTCCACCATCCGTCCCAACCCCGTGGGCAGCTCGCCGGCGGTGCGGCCGGCGATGCGCTCCAACCCGAGCAACTCCATCATCTCCGCCACCCGCTGCTTGCGGGTGGGGCGGCCCCGGCCGAAGATGGCGCCGGGATGCGCCGCCTCCCAGGACGCGGTCAGGTTTTCCTCGACCGTCATCCCGGTGAACAGCTCGAGGCGCTGAAAGGTCCGGGCCATGCCCGCTCGGCCCCGCCGGTGCGGCGGCCATGTGGTGATGTCGGCACCGCCGAGATGCACAGAGCCGGCCACCGGCTCGAGCAGGCCACCCAACACGTTGAAGAGCGTGGTCTTGCCGGCCCCGTTGGGGCCGATGAGCCCGGTGACCCGTCCGGCAGCCACCTCGAGGTCGACCTCGTCCAGGGCGTGCAGGCCCCCGAAACGCACGGAGATGCCCCGGGCGGAGAGCACGGCGCTGTCCTCAGCCGCCACTGGACACCTCCAGACGCTCGGGAGCGAGCGGAGAGCCCAGGCCCAGGTAGCGCCGCGGACGGGGCCTCATCACACTCAGGGTCCGCTTGGCCTCCTGGATCGACAGCGACACGGTCCCCTCGGGGTTGCGACCCAGCCCGATCACGCCCACCGCCACGGCCAGCGTGATCCAGTTGCCCACGTTGGCGCCGATCGTGCCTCCGCCGATGAGGCTCACGATCAAGGCAGGGATCATGGCAAGGACGCCGGCCACCACGGCCCCGGTGAGCACCGACCGCCCGGCGAACACCACGAGAAGCAGGAGCTGCACGGACAGGCCGAACTGGAAGTTGATCGGGGTGATCGACTGGAGGTAGGAGCCGTACAGGGCTCCTGCCATGGCCGCCACCACGCCGCACACGGCGAAGGTGACGAGCTTGGTCACCGTCAGGTTGACGCCGAGTGTCGAAGCCGCCAGGGGTGAGTCGCGCAGGATGCGCAGCCTCCGGCCGATCGGCCCCTGACGCAGGGCGAAGGTGATGGCCAGCACCACCCCGAGCACGCCGAGCGAAAGCTCGTACATCGACGTGGTGGAAGCGAAAGAGACGCCGAAGATGCGGGGCCGATGGTCGAGGATGCCTGTGAGACCACCTGAGATCCCCACCGAGTTGAACACGACGTAGTCCATGATGAGGGCGAAAGCCAGTGTGGCCAGGGCCAGGTAGAGGCCGCGCAGGCGAAGCGAGGGGATGCCCACGATGAGCCCGAGGGGGACGGCGATGGCCATGCCGGCCAGGGCGGCGGGGACGAAGTTCTGTCCGTGGGCGCCGGCCCAGTGGCCGACGGCGAAGGCCCCCACCCCCACGAAGCTCACCTGCGCGATCGAGATCTGCCCTGCCCATCCCGTGAGCACCACCAGGGTCACCGCCATGAGCGCCCACAGGGCGCCGTAGGTGAGCACGCTCACCTGGGGCCCGGGCACGACGGTGGGCAGCACCGCAGCCACGGCGAAGGCGCCGACGCCGAGGGCCACAGCGCGTTGGATGCGGGGGCGGGCGGACATGTGCTCCATGTCGCCGGTCGACAGGGTGCCGGTGGCCACGGCCATGGGGCGCACCGACAGGCCAGGCTCCTTGAGGCGCCCGCCCAGGACGATCAAGAAGATGAAGAGCAGGAACCAGGGCACTGCCGCTTCGATGTTGGCCACCGTTCCCGACGTGCTCCACCGGTGGAGCACGCTCGTGAAGACGCCGAGGCCGAGAGCGCCACCGAAGGCCCAAGGGAAGCTCTCGTTCCGTCCCATCACGGCCGGGGCGAACGAGACCAGCACGACCAGCACCAGGTTGTAGGTGGTGAGCTCCTGGCTGTGGGTGAGCAGTATCCCGAGCAGGGCGGCGAACGTCGATGAGACCATCCAGGCGAAGCGCCGCACGTTGTCGCCGCTCACGCCGATGATCGCCGCCAGATCCCGGTTGTCCACCACGGCACGTGTGGACATGCCGAAGCGGGTGTGACGCAACAACCACCACAAGAAGCCGCCCGCCATGAACGCGATGATCAGGGTGCCGAGCTGGTCCCAACCGACGTAGAACGAGCCGAACTTGAAGCTTGAGGTGGGGATGATGGTCTCGAACCCGCGCTCTTGGCCTCCCCAGATCAACTGGGCACCCACCTCGAGCAGGGCGAGCAGGGCCAGGGACACGACGATCGGCACCTCGGCGGCCAACCCCGACAAGGGCCGGAACAGCAACTCGAAGAGGTAGCCGATGAGCGGCGCCACCACGAGCAGCAAGAGCGGGATGGAGATCCACGCCGTCCAGTGCCAGGTGTCGTGGATCTGCCAGTACACGAAGGCGCAGAACATGGCCACGGCCCCGAAGGCGAAGTTGAAGACCCCCGTCGTCTTGTAGGTCAGGACCAGGCCCAAGGCGCCCAGGCCGTAGATGCTGCCGGTGAACAAGCCGATGACGACGAGCGGCCAGAACGTGCTCACGGCGACTCCGAACCGCCGTGCCCGAGGCGCCTACCGCTCACGAGGCCGGCACCTCCGTGCCGCCGCAGAACAAGCCGGACGCCGGGGCCTTCCGCACGAAGTCGTTGCCCTTCACGGTCACGTCCACCTGGCACGTGGCCCACCCGTGGTTGGACGGCGCGTGGGGCCCGACCGCTCCTCCCGCCGTGTAGTTCTGCAGCCCGTTCAGGACTCCCACCACCGAGGCGCGGGTCGGATTCCGTCCCGCTTGCAACAGGGCGTAGATCATCATCTGGCCGGCCAGCCAGGCCAGGAACCCGAAGCCGCTCGGCTGGGAGTTGGGGACGTACTGGGCCAGCTGCTGCTTGTACATGGTGTCCATGGGCTGGTTCTCGTTGAGCGGGATGAAGGGAAGGCTCACGAGTAGCCCCTGGGCGGCGCTCTCCCCCGCCGTGGAGATCTGCTGCGGCGTGTAGCCGTCGAAGGTGGTCGCCACGTAGCCCATCGTGAAGTTCTGCTGCTGCATGGCCTGGAGCATCTTGGCGTTACCGGTGATGTCCAAAGTGGTGAAGACGCCCTCGCACCCGTTGGCGCGCATCTGCTCGACATCGCTCTCGAGCGAGGCGCTCACCGGAGAGATCGAGTAGTCGCTGTAGCAGACGGTCCCGCCGAAGGTGTGCTGATAGACGTAGGCGAACTCCTGTGCCGCCTGGGCGCTGATGGGGATGCTGTAGGCCAGGAAGGCCATCTTCTTGGGCAGGTAGCCGCTGGTCTGGGCCAGGAGCGGCGTTCCGTCGCCGATCTCGTAGGAGCTGGACCCGGGGGGCTGGTAGCAGCTGCCGCCGTCCACCGACCAGTAGGTGGAGGACTCGCTGCGCGCGCAGGCGATGGCGAATCCGAAGTCCGGGATGTTCGCCTGCTGCATGGCGGGCACGCCCCCGTTGTCGGCATCGGAGGTCGATCCGGCGAAGGCGAACACCGGCTTGTTGATGAGGTTCTGGACGTCGGTCTGGTTGGTCGACGAGTTCTGGGTGTCGTCCTCGACGGTGAGCTGCAGCTGACGGCCACAGATGCCGCCCGCCGCGTTCACGGCGTCGAAGAGCGCCGTCACGGCCTGCGGGCCCTGGGGGAAGCTGCCCGACAGGGGGCCGCTCAAACCGCTCACGTTGCCGATCTGGATGGCGTTGGGGGTGATGCCGGGCGCCGAGGCCGTGTTGCCGGCCGAGCCCGGGCAGGCAGAGGCCTCCTGTTGGGGGGTGAAGCCGAAGCTGGCCGCCGCCGGCACCTGGGGCGCGCCGCCGCCGCCCGACGAGCTCTGCGACGCGGGTTGGGAGCCGCTCTGGCTTCCCCCGTTGGCTGTGGGCCCCGAAGACACGGCGTTGCCGTTGGTCCCGGTGCCGTTCGTGGCGGCGCCGGCACCACCGAGGCCTTCGGCTGCGCCCAGGTAGGGGCCCACCCGGGCGCCGCAGGCGGCCAG
>DMNK01000006.1:24005-45918 GCA_003453695.1 Acidimicrobiaceae bacterium
ACGGCTGCGCCCAGGTAGGGACCCACCCGGGCGCCGCAGGCGGCGCCCACCAGGGAGACCACGGCCAGGAGCGCCACCGCCCGACTCCCTCGGCCACGGAGGACTCCCGCCCACTGCCACCCGGACACGGCCGGGCTGCGAAACGCAGGGATGCTGCCAACGCGCCTAGTGCGCACCGTCCCCCTCCTCGACTCGGCGCCGCCTTCGCCGAAGTCGCACCTGCCCCTCGACACCGCCGTGAGGGGAACGCTGACCCGACGAGAATCTTTCGTTGAGTCCGACCCAGCTGAGCAGGCCATATGCCCGCCCGCCGCCCGGTGGGGGCCACACGCTAGCTGACGTGAGCGTCAGGCACCGTTGTCGTGTCCCTCCCGTGCTCGGCCTGCGCTGCGTGAAACGAGACCCGCGTTCCGTGGTGGGAACGTGCGGCGATTGGTACCCGGCGCCTGGGTAAGGGAAACGACGACCCAGCATTGTTTTGGGATCAGCCACCACTAATCTTCCGGGGACAGATGGAGACTTGGCGACCACGCAAGGCGGCGTCGTCGTGACGGCCTGGGACGTCGGGACAGAGACCCCGGACTCGCTGCGCCCGTTCACCAGCACGGCCCAGGTGCCCATCGTCTCCGGACCCCAGTACGTCGACCCGTACGCCGAGTGGGGAATTCCCCGACGTTGGCGCCCGGCGCCGCTCGGACTGCGCCTGGCGGTGGTGTTCACGGCACTGCTCGTCCTCGCCGGGTTGGCCGGCATCGCCGTCCACAAGGCCCGACCCTCCGCACTGGCGTGGCTCGAACCGGGGCGGACCCACCCGGCCGCCTCGCAGACCAGCCGCCAGGCGCCACCCTCGACCGCGGCGCCCGCCAAGGCCAAGGCCAAGGCGCCCTCGGCCTCCCAACCCGTGACACAGACCACCACCGGACCGCAGGCCTCCACCGTCCAGGTCGACACGACGCAGTACACCGTCGTCGTCCTGGCCCAGAACCGGTGCTGGGTGTCGGCCAGCGATCCGACGTCGACCACGCCGCAGTTCGCCTCGGTGCTCAGTGCCGGTGCCCAGCAGACCTTCCATCCGACCAACGGTCAGCTCGACGTGAATCTCGGGGCCAGCGCCGTCACGGTGTCGGTGATGCTCGCCGGCAAGAGCGCGGCGGCGTGGCAGTTCACGCCCCCGGCCGCTCCGTACACCCTGACCTTCACCTCAAGCGCCCGGTAGGCCAGCCAGAGCGAAGTCCCACACCCCGTTCGCCTGGGGGGGCAGCGAGGTTCCTCCCGGTCCGGACTGCAGTTCGGTGCCGGCGCCCACGAAGACGTCGGAGCCCACGATGGCCGCCCCTGACGACATGGCCCCGGCCGTGGGAAACGCCCACAGCGGCGTCCCGGTCTCACCCGAATAGGCCACGATGGAGAAGCCGGTGGTGGAGGGGCCGAACACCACGCCGTTGGTGGTGGTCACCGCCGCGTAACTGGGCAGCGAAACGAGCGCCTGCCAGCGCACCGCTCCGGTGGTGGCGTCGACGGCGTGCAGCGAGGCCACGCGCACGGGGTCGCAGCGCTGGGTGCCCACGGTGGGCTGGTTGTCCTCCACGCAGATGAGGCTGGTGTCGGGATTCACCGACGGCCCGCCGCCGGGCCCGCCGCTGAACTCCACCCCGCCGCCGCCGAAGGGGGCGAGGATGGCCGTCGAGCCGTACACCGTGGGGGCACCGTCGATGCTCCCCAGTGCCGAAGATCCGATGAAGCCGCCGATGGCACCGGCGAAGAACCCGGTCTCACCGGGCTGGGCCGGCTGGCTACCCCACAGCTGACCGCCGGTCGCCTCGTCGAGGGCGTACATGTAGCCCGACTTGGACCCGTCGAGCACCACCTTGGCCCTGCCCGGGCCGATGGTGGCCAGGATGGGCGAAGAGCCGATGTCGGTGTCGCCGCCGTCAGGGAAATTCGGGTTGGTGTATTGGTTGTCCGGCTCGGACCAATGCCATAGGGGGCAGCCGGTGGCGGCGTCGATCCCGGCCATGCCTTCGACCACGGGCGGAGTGAACTGGTTCGGGCACGTCACCTCCGTCGTCTGGTCCACGGCGCCGGGCGGCCCGGTCGGGGGCGGGCAGTTGCCGGTGGTGGTCACGACCATGCCGTCGCCGCCCAGGGCCGCTGGATCGAGTGCCGGGGACGACCACACGTCGCCGCAGCCGTTCGTATCTTCGAGGCCGGCCAGCGTCTTGACCGTCTTGGTGCTCTCCGGTTCGAACTTCCAGTTCAGGGAACCAGACTTGGCGTTGAGGGACTGCAGTCCGGGGGGTGCCGAGCTGTTCGGTGACTCGTTGGAGTCCGAGCCCACGATCACGTCCGGCACGCCTTTCCCGTGAGGCAACAGCACCGGCGACGACTCGACCTCCATGGCGCTCTTGGGGTTTGAGGGGTCGAGGTTGACCGCCCACTCGCAATCACCGGTGGCGGCATCCAGGGCGAAGAGGCTGCCCCCGCCTCCGAAGAACACGGTTGGGTCGTTCTCTCCGGGCAAAGGCTGGGTCGTCACCGTCGCCGACGACGTGATCTCGCCGTATGACGGTGAATGCTGGTCACCGCGCACGCTGACGGGAGTGGTGCCGGGCAGGCCACAGCTGTAGCTGGGAACAGCCACGGAGAACTTCCACTTGGCCTTACCGGTGGCGGCGTCGATGTCGTAGAAGGTCCCTCCGGCGTCGCCTACATACACCTGGCCGCCGAACACCGTCGGAGTCGCCGTCACCGGCTGCGAGGTGTTGAAGAACCATGCGGGGTGCAAGGTGCCCACCGTGAGCGGGTTGATGGCGCTGCAGTCGGGCGAGGCGTGATGCGAAGGGTCGTGTTGGTACATCGGCCACTGGTCGCCACAAGCCGGCGCGCCCGGCAAGCTCAGTGTCGCCGGCGCTGCCGTGGCCGCCGCCAATGCCGGGCCCGCCAAACCGATCATGGCCGCCAGGCCGGCCACCGACACGGCGCGCCAGAAGGATGCCCCGAGCGCGCGTGACGGTGCGCACCCACCGCCGCCCACATCAAGCACTTCGATCTCGCTTCCCGTCCCCCGAGACCAGCAGTCGCACCAGGGAGGGGGGTCGGGCTCGACGGCCCCCCTCCCCTGTGCGAAGAACACGACTTCCGCCGACGCCGTGCGCGAGAACCATGACATGACCGTCAGCCCAGCGTCAATAGTCCTTACTCCGGAGCCACGGCTCCAAGCCCTTCGGCTGGGCGGGGCCGTATAAAAGCCCTGCTCAGGCGGGGTAGCGGCCGCGCCTCAGGTCAGCCCGAACCAGCGCCGGCGGCGCAGCGCTCCGAACTCCCGCTTCTGGGCCGCACCCTCGAGCGAAGGCGGGGTGAAGATCGCCGTCGGGGCGGGACCGGACAGGAAGTTCACGTTCACCTTCCCGATGGTGCCGTCCCCCATCTCGACGTAGCAGGTGATCTCGCCGGCAAACGGTGGGGGGGCGGGTGCGCCTCGGCGTTGTGCCACGAGGACGTCGGCGACCGTCGAAGCCTCGCCCTCGGCGATGACGCCGGCTCTGGGCACGGGTGCGCTCGTGACGTCGCCGACGGCGTAGACGCCGGGGAATTTGGTTGCGAGGGTGGCGGGGTCGACAGCGATCCACCCGTCGTCGGTGAGGCCCGAGTCGACGACCACCCGGGGGGCGCAGTGCACGGGGACGGCGAGCAGGAGGTCGAACGCCGCAGTTCCCCCGTCGCGCAGATGGAGGACCCGCTTCTGGTGATCCAGGTGGTCGACCCAGGTGGAATGCCGCGTGACGATCCCTTTCTGCTCGCACAGCCCCAAAATGGCCTTCGACACCTCGTCCGAGATGGGGATCGGCTTGGGCATCGGCGTGATCAACGTGATCGTGCACGAGTCGCGCACCTTGCGCCGCGTCAAGTGATCGTGGAGCCTGAAGGCCGTCTCGTACGGCGCCGGCGGACATTTGAAGAAGCCACCCAGGACAGCGATCACGATGTCCCCGCTCGTGAAGCCGGCGATCACTTCGCTGAGGGCGGCGGCGCCCTCGGGGGAGTAGAACTCGCTTCCGCATGCCGCCAGCCCCGGCGTGGCGTCGACGTCCAGGTCGGCGCCCAGGGCGATCACGAGGATGTCGGCTTCGTGGGTGCCTCGGTCGGTGACGGCCCGCTTGTGCTCGGGGTCGATGGTGAGAACCGTCTCCTGCCGGAAGTCGACGTTGTCCCTGTCGATGCTCCGATAGGGGAGCCGGACGTCGTCGAGCGTCCGGCCATCGAACATCACGTCGAGCTTGGAGAATCCGAAGGCGAAGGCGTCGCTCTTGTCGATGAGCGTCACGTGGACGTCATCACCGAGGTCTTCCGCCAGCCGGGTCGACAGCTCGAGGCCGCCGAAGCCGGCCCCGAGGACGAGCACCCGGAGCGGTGCCATCAATTCGGTTGCGGCACGATCCGGATGTAGGGCTTCGGCTCCTTCCACTGTCCAAACACCTCGCGGGCTTCGTCGTTGGACACGGCGCCGGAGATGATCACGTCCTCACCCTGCTTCCAGTTGACCGGCGTGGAGACGCGGTGCTTGGCCGTGAGCTGAAGGGAGTCGAGGACCCGCAGCACCTCGTCGAAATTCCTGCCCGTGGACATCGGGTACACCAGGATGAGCTTGACCTTCTTGTCCGGCCCGATCACGAAGACGTTCCGCACCGTCTGGTTGTCCGCCGGAGTGCGGGACTTTGCGTCACCCGAGGTGGACGCGGGCAACATCCCGTACAGCTTCGAGACGTTGAAGTCGGCGTCGCCGATGATCGGATAGTTGGGACGAGCACTTTGGGTCTCCTCGATGTCGTCGGCCCACTTCTCGTGGTCGCCCACGGCATCGACGGACAGCCCGATGACCTTGGTGTTGCGGCGCTCGAACTCCGGTGCCAGGCGCGCCATATATCCCAGCTCGGTCGTGCACACCGGGGTGAAGTCCTTGGGATGGGAGAAGAGCACCGCCCAGGAGTCCCCGATCCAGTCGTGGAACTTGATCTTCCCCTGGGTGGTGTCTGCCTCGAAGTCGGGCGCGGTGTCGTTGATGACCAGTCCCATGTGCGTGCTGCCTTTCCCCTGGTTTTGTACGTGCGGCTACCCCGGCGCGGACGATATCGCCCGGCGCCGCCGCTGCCTAGGGGGGATTGAGAGGTCGCCGCGGGCGGGGCCGCGCCGGGCCACCGCCCCGTGCTCGGTGCGCCGCTCGCTCGCAACCCGCCATCTGGTCGAGGGCCAGTTCGTGCACGGGGCTCAGCGCAACCGCCACTCGACGCGCTCCCCACTGGCAAAGCGGTGCTGTCCCTCCGCCAGCGCCTCGGGGTCGTTGCCGAGCCCGAGGAAGGCCCAGGCCAGGGCGAGCGCCTGTGAGCGGACCAGCTCCCGTCCGGCCCACAGCGCACGCAGCGTCCCCTGCACCGCCAGGGGATGGGAACGGGCGATCACCGACGCCGCCCATCCGGCCCGTTGGCGCAGCTCGTCGAGGGGCACCATCTCGGTCACCAGCCCGATCTGCAGAGCCCGCGCGGCGCTCATCCGTTCCTCTGAGCCGAGCAGCGTGAGCCGCACGAGATCGCCGAATGGCATGCGCCCGGTCATCTGCAGCGGTTCGCAGACGGCCGCCATGGAGAAGGTGAGGTGGGGATCGAAGAACGTGGCGTGGTCGGCGGCGATGATGAAGTCCACCTCGCCAAGCATGTAGAAGGCCCCCCCGCAGGCAATGCCGTTCACGGCGGCGATCACCGGCTTCCACAGGTCGTTGCTCTTGGGCCCGAGATTCGCTCCTGGGTCGTCGAACATGAACGGTGTGGAGACCGACCCGATGTGGACGTCCTCGTTGTGGTCCCCGTCACCGACGGAAGTCGGTGCGGCGGGGACCGTGGAGCGCGTGGCGGGCCGCTCTGCCGCTACCTCGCTCCGGTCGATCCCCGTGCAGAAGGCCTTGTCTCCTGCGCCGGTGAGCACCACCACCCGCACCGGATCGTGCCGGCGCAGCCAGCGCCACAGGTCTCGTAGCTCGCGCTGCATGGTGAGGTTGAAGGCGTTGAGCACCTGCGGCCGGTCCAACGTGACCCACGCCACCCCGTCTGCCTCTTCGTAGCCGAGCGTCTCGAATTGCGGCATCACACCTCTCAGACGATGGGGACAGGGTCAGGGAGCAGCAGACACCGCAGCGAAGCGGGAGGACTCGGGGCCCCTGGCCATGTCCCGCACCACGGTGTCGAACCAGTCGGGGAGGGCCGGGCCACCATAGATGAGGGCTCCCACCGGCTTGGGGTGGCTGCGCAATCCGACCCAACCGTCACCGGCCACCAGCTCGGCTCCGGCCAGGGCGACGGCGGCGGGATGGGTGAGCAGATGGCCGACGAGCTCGCCCAGGCTCCGGCCAGCGCGCTCGTCAGAGACCTCGTGTCCGATGGCGAAGGCCGACACCCGGCCTTCGGTGGTGGCCCCCGACACCCGCGCCAGCTGGGCCGACCCTTGGGCGCGGCTGCGACCGCCCGACGTGGTGGCGTCGGTGACGGTGACGAGACGGATCTGCCGGTTGCCATCGGCCGCGTACCGGGCGGCTGCCCTGGCCCATCCGGCGTCGGCGTGGATCTGGTCGATGATCCGGTGATGCTCGGAGAGCACCTGCCGCCACCCGCCGACGGAGACCCTGTCGGGGCCTGACGACGGTGCCACCACGATGGCGTCGACCGGCCCCCTGGCGACCTCGCTGCGCAGTGCTTGGTCGGCGTCGGTGAATCCCCTCGTCGGTTCCAGCACCCGGCAGGTGACGGATCGAGCGCCCAGGACTCCGGTGATGGCCGCCGCCAGATCGGGCCTGTCGCTGACGACGACGCAGGAACGAACGTCGCCTGAGACGACGGCAGCGGGCGCCGGCTCCTCGAAGAGCTTCCCGAAGCGCGGATTGCCGCCACCGTCGGTCGACTGCTTGGCCTCGGCCGGGACGAAGGCGGCCGGCAACACGGTGTCGAGGACCCCGGCCAGTGGGGACGCCCCGTCGGTGCGCACCACCTCGAGCAAGCGGGGCTCATCGATCACGGCCGCCTCCGAGCCGCCGGCGAAGAGCACGAGACCGCTGCACCACCCGAATCGGTCGTCACACACCATGTGCGCACCGAGCGGCCCGAGCGTCTCCGGACCGGGAATAGAGCTGAACAAGGAGAACCCGCCGGCGCCCGCCGTCCGGCCCTCCTGACGGGCACGCTCCACGGCGACGGCGAACATCCGAGTGGCGGCGATGGGCGAGATGGCGTTGACGGCCAGGCCTGCCGGCATCAGACGTCCCAGCTGCCAGGTGAGTGAGGCCACCACGCGCTTTGCGCACCCGTACCCGCCCGCATCGGTGGCTCGCCACCCCGCCCCCGAGGTGACGCCCACGATGCGGCCCCGGCCGGCGCGCTCCATGACCGGGAGGGCGGCGCCCAGCACATTGAGGTAGCCGCCGAGATGGACCGCCAGCAGCTCGAGCCAGTCTTCCTCCGTTCCCTCGGCGAATCTGCTCTTGCGCGTGATACCGGCGACATTGACCACGGCGTCGACTCCACCGTGTTCGTGAACGAGCTCGTCGAACAGCTCGCCCAGCGCGGCGGGGTCGGTCACGGACACCGATGACGCCCGCGCCCAGCCTCCAGCTGCGGCGATACGACCGGCGGTGGTCTGCTCCGGCTCGGGGAGGAACTCGGCACCGTCCACAGTCACCAGTGGATCGACGGTCACCACGAACCAGTCCCGTCGAGCCACCGCTTCGGCGATGGCGGCTCCGATCCCGCTCCCACCGCCGGTCACCACGGCGACCTGCCGGCGGCGGCTCACGAGGCAGTCGATCGGACCGCCAGCTCCAGGCCCTCGAAGGTACCGGCGTCGAGCCACCCCTCGAGCAGCTCGCGGTAGGCGAACCAGTCACCCATCCCCCGGCCGTAGTTCCCGTTGCGGGGGTTCAAGCCCTCAGGATGGCCCTCGTTGTTGAGCCGGGACGGAGTGCACACGGACATGATTGCGCTGGGGTCGACGAAAAAGCCCACGACCTTCTCCGTCCATGCTTTCTCGGCTTCGGCGCTCACGTCGAAGGTCTCGATCCCCTTGCGAGCCAGCATGCCCACCGCCCGGCCGATGAACTCACCCCCGAAGACCGCCAGCTGCGTGTAGTTCACGGTCACCACGGCTTGCTGCCCCGGGGCCGGCATCACGAACATGTTGGGAAAACCCCTGCTCATCATCCCGAACAGGGTCGCCGCTCCCTCGGCGAATTTCTCCCTCAGGGTGACGCCGCCACGCCCGACGACCTCGTGGCCCACCCGTCGCCATAGCGGGGTGAGCTCTGGTTCGAAACCGGTGCCGTAGGTGATGCAGTCGACCTCGTACTGGCGGCCATCCACCACCGGGCCCTTCTCGGTGATGCGCTCGATGCCGGCGGGGCAGCCCACGAGGGTCACGTTCGGCCTGTTGAACGCCAGTAGGTACTCGTCGTGGAAACACGGGCGCTTGCACAGGTACCGGTAGTAGGGCTTCAGGATCTCGGCTGTCGCCTTGTCTGCCACAACCTCTTCGATCCGGCGCCGATGGAGCTCCATGATGGCGTAATCCACTTCTTCGGCCTTACGCATCACGTCGGAAGCCGATGTGTTCTCGTCACGAGGGACGTTGTGGATGGCGGCCCAATGATGCGTCCACCCGTCGTCCACCTGGTCGACGTCGACGGGTCGCCCCAGGATGATCGCCTGGAAATTGTCCATACGCGCCCGCTGCCAGCCGGGCTCGAGTTGGTCGGCGAAGCCTGGTCCGGTGGGACGGTTGCCCCGCTCCCCGACGGCCGAAGGGGTCCGCTGGAAGACATAGAGCTGTCTGGCCGACTCCGCCAACGGTGGCACACACTGGATACCACTGGCGCCGTTGCCGATGAGCGCCACCGCCTTGTCCTCGAGCCCGGTGAGAGGCTCGTGCCGCCCGCCACCGGTGTAGTCGTAGTCCCACCTGGCGGTATGGAAGGACTGTCCGCCGAAGTCCTCCATGCCCGGGATGGCGGGCAGCTTCATGAGGTTGAGGATCCCTACGGCCAGCACGTACCACCGGCAGGTGATGTCGTCGCCGCGATCGGTGTGGACCCGCCATCGGCCAGAGTTCTCGTCCCACACCGCACGCGTCACTCCTGTGTGGAAAAGGGCGTCGGTGACGAGGTCGAAGCGCGCCGCGACCTGCTCGAGGTAGGCGAGGATCTCCTCTCCGAAGGCATACCGGGTCGTCGGCACGTAGCCGAGCTCCTCGAGCAGGGGAAGGTAGATGTAGGACTCGACGTCGCACATCAAGCCGGGATAGCGGTTCCAGTACCAGGTCCCTCCCACGCCACCGGCCAGATCCATGATGCGGATCCTGCCCACGCCTGCTCGCCTGAGCTCGGCCCCGGCAACGAGGCCGGCGATCCCGCCGCCCACGATGACGACGTCAACCTCGTCGGTGACGGCCGGGCGCTCGATCCAGGGGGTGAACGGGTCGTCTCGGTAGTGGGCGAACCGTTCGTCTTCCTCCAGGTCGCGTATCTCGGCCCGTCCAGGGACCAGTCGTTTGTCGCGCTCGGCGATGTACTTGGCCCGGACGGCTTCCGGGTCGAAGGTCGAGGCGACGCCGTCTCCCTTGACCCGCTCTCGCTCAGCCCCTGGCTTTGCGCGCCGGCCTGCTCTGGACATGTCCAGACGCTACCGACCCCGGAGGTGGCGTCCGGTCACAGAGGCGTGCGGCTGCGGCTCGGACGGCGGGCACAGGGCGGGCCGCGGCATGGTCAGCTCGAGGGACAGATGGGCGTGGCTCCGTTGGGGGCGGTGAACTTGTGGTTCTGGATGGTGACCCAGAACCAGCAGTGCACCGGGTTGGGCTGATTGGCCTTGAAGGTGAGCGGTGGAGCCATGCCCCCGAGGGTGTCGTTGCTGATCAGGTGCAGGCCGGTCACGATCTGCGCCGAGGTGATGGGCCCGTTCTTGCCGGCGTTCGCCTTCTTGGCAGCCTCCTGGAAGAGCAGGCCCGAGACCCACATCTGGGTGTTCTCCTCGCCGTAGTTCGGTGAGCTCAGCACCGACGGGGCGTATTTCTGGAGGCTGTCGTTCATCAGCTTCGTGCCCGGTGTGTTGGTGAGGAAGAACGGGACGTCCTGTTCGAAGCCGATGAAGTGTTGGTCGAGGCCGGGAGCATTCACGAAGGACTTGGAGATGGCGCCGTCACCTTCGATGTAATACGGGAAGTAGCCCTGGGCTGAGCACTGTTGGGCCACCACCTGGTCGGTGGACACCGCTTCACCGACCAGGAGGCCGGTGACGCCGGCTTGCTTGGCCGCCAGGCAGGCAGCCGTATAGCTGGGCTGAGCAGCCGAGATCTCGGTGACGTAGCTCACAGTCAGGTTGAGCGCCTTGGCGGTGTTCCTGAGCAGAGCCACCGCCTGGGCGCACGACGGCGACTCTGCGCAGTAGAGGTTCCCGATGTTGGTGGCGCCGACCTTCTTGGCTGCGTAGGCGTACGTCACGAAGAAGCCGTCGATGGTCTCGCCCGCTGCGTACAGGTCGGAGTCGGTCAGCTGCAGCGTGCTCTGGGCGTCGCCACCCACGATGGGGACGCCCTGTTGGGAGGCGTAGCTGGACCAGGCGGTGTCCTCGGTCGAGCTGTCCACCAGCGCCACGACGTGGTCGGTGTCGATCAACTCGTGTGCCTCGGCCAGAGCGGTGCCGGGGTTGAGCGCGTCGTTCTTGGAGATGACGACCACCTTGTGACCGTTGACCCCACCGTGGGCGTCGACCTCGTCGGCCCACGCTTGGTAGGTCTGCGGGCTGGTGGCCATGCTCGAGGCCAGTGCCCCGGTGCAGCTGCAGATGACGCCGATGCTCACAGGAGCACCGGTGAACGACGCCCCGCCCGAGCCGCTCGGGGTACTGCTGCACGACGCCAGCGTCACGGCCAGGACGGCGGCGCCGAGCGCTCCCGAAAAACGTGTGAGTGCTGAAGAACGCCTGGCGTTCACGGGCACCGCCTCCTCCCCGGCGGCTCGGCCCGGCGGCCGACGACCGCGACCCCCGCGGTAGGGGCTGAGGTGAGGGTAGTACAAATAGTATGCTATTGCAACGGCATCCGGTCTCGGGGGTCAGACCTCGGGGCCCATGTCGATGCCGAGGTACCGCTCGAAGATGTCGCTGTCCGACAGCTCGTCGGCTGGACCGGTGAAGACGACCGTGCCCCGGTTGAGCAGGTACACGACGTCCGCCAGCTCGAGCGCCCGGTTGACGTACTGCTCGACCAAGAGGACGGCCGTCCCGCCGCCCACGATGGCTCGCAGCGATCCGAAGATCTGCTCGACGACGATGGGAGACAACCCGAGCGAGGGCTCGTCCACCACCACCACGGCCGGGTCGGTCACGAAGGCGCGCGCCAGCGCAAGCATCTGCTGCTCCCCGCCGCTCAGGTTTCCCGCCAGCTGCTTGAGACGGGTGGTCAGCACCGGGAACACCTGACCGGCCGTCTCGGTGGCGTCCGTCCGGCCGCCTCTCGGCGCCGCCAACCGGAGGTTCTCAGCCACGGTGAGGGAGGGAAAGATCCCCCGGCCTTCTGGCAAGTGGCACAACCCGGCGCGCGTCATGTCGTGGGCGCTCCTGCCCGTCATATCGGTGCCTTTGAGCCGGACCCGGCCGGCCATGGGGCGCAGGAGCCCGGCCGCCGTGCGCAGAAGCGTGGTCTTCCCGGCCCCGTTCGGTCCCAACAGGGCCACCGCCCCGGAGCGGGGGACCGAGAGCGAGACCTGGCGCAGCACCACCGACTCGCCGTAGCCGGCGGTGATCCCCTCCAGCTCGAGCACCGGCGGTGACGCACCGGTGCTGGCCGGCGACGGCGCCTGTGTCGCCGAGGGTCCCGATGTCATGGCGTCGCCGCCGCCACGTCGGTCGGGTCTTCGGTGGCGCCGAGATAGGCACGGCGCACCTCTTGGCTGGCCAGCATCTGCTCGGTCGTGCCCTCGAAGATGAGGCGGCCGAAGTCGAGCACGTAGACGGTGCTGCACACCTGGCGCACGAGGGTCATGTCGTGTTCGATGATGAGCACGGTCACCCCTCGTCGGCGCACCACCTCGCGCACGATGTCGCCGAAGTGCCGGCTCTCGGCGACGTCGAGGCCCGAGGAGGGCTCGTCCAGCAACAGCACGTCGAAGGGTCCCGCCAGCACCCTGGCCAGCTCCACCAATCGGCGCTGTCCGGTGGTGAGCAGGCCCGCCTGCTGGCCGGCCAGCCCTTCGATCCCCACCAGGGCCAAGGCCTCCTCTCCGCGCGCCTGCACCTCCGCCCAGCGCTGTGGGCCCGACAGCAGCTGAGTGAGGGGGTTGCCACCTGCCATCGATGCTTCGCGGCCCAGCTGAACGTTCTGGCGGACGGTCAACGAGTCGAACAGCTGCGCGCGCTGGAACGTCCTGCCCAGTCCTCGCCGGGCCCGCTCAGCCGGCGCCATCTTCGTCGCCTCGGCCTCGTGGAGCACGACCGTGCCCGCGCTGGGCCGTATGAGCCCTGAGCACACGTTGAAGATGGTGGTCTTCCCGGCGCCGTTGGGACCGATGAGCCCGGTGACGGCGCCACGCTCAGCATGCAGGCTCACCCCGTCGACGGCCTGCAATCCCCCGAACCGCACCGACAGCCCCCGCACCTCGAGGGCGGGCGGGTGTGCACCTGGTGTCGGCGTCCCGGCGTCGCCCGGCGTGCCCGACGGCGGGACAGACGACACGGCTCGGGTCGTGTGCTTCTGTCGGCCCGCGCCGATGCGTTCGAGGCGCTGGCGGAGGAACAGCGGCACCGAGGGGGCGTTGCCGTTCTGCAGGGCGAACATGGCGGCGAAGAGGCCGAACACGATCTCCAGGTACGTGTTGACGTTCCCCACGGTGACGTAGCCGGGGAACACGGCGAACCCCAGAGCGGCCACCACGGCGTACCACGGGTCGCCCACCGTGACGATCACCACCAGCGCCACCAGGGTGAGGGAGGTGAAGGGGGCGAAGTTCGCCCCCACCGCGTAGTAGTAGAGCGAGCTGGTGAGGGCACCGGCTACTGCCGCCATGGCGGCCCCGATGCAGAACACGAGCACGAGAGTCGTGTTCGTGGTGGCGCCATGGGCCTCCAGGGCGAGGGGAGAGTCGGCCAGCCCGCCCAGCAACCGCCCCAGGCGACCCCGCTCGGCGGCGAGCACCGCCGCCACCGACAGCACGGCGATCACGAGCAGCAGGTAGTAGAAGCCCGAGTCCGACGACATGTTCCACGGCCCGATGCTCACGTGAGGGCGGGGGGTGGGCACGCCGGCGTTGACGCCGAACATGAGGTTGGTGGGATAGACCATCTCGGCCAGCAGCACCCCGAAGCCGAAGGTGGCGATGGCCAGGAACACCCCCGACAGACGGATGGCGGGGATGGCGATCAGTGCCCCCACCGGCACCGCCACCAAGCCCGAGATGACGAGGCCGGCCAGCCAGGGGACGTGCCAGTCGGTGAGCAGGTGCCCGAAGGCTGCCGCCCCCACAGCGGCAAAGGCCAAATGGCACAGGGAGATCTGGCCTGCCTTGCGCACCATGAGCCCGAGGGACAGAAACAGGATCACGTCGATGAGGAAGGCCGACCACACCGTGAGCTGGGGGCCGGCCACTTGCGGGGCGAAGGCCAGCGCCACCAACACCACCGCTCCGGCCCCGAGACGCACCCTGGTCGGTGCGTACCACGAGCTGCGCACCGGGAGCTTGTGCACCAACCGTCGCTCCATGAGCCGACGTCTGGGCGTGACCACGAGCACGACGAACAGGATGATGAACGGAAGGCCCACGGGCAGCCCGCTGAGCCAGCTGATCGACACCACGTACTTGGACGCCAGGGCGCCGGCAACGCCGATGACGAGGCCCCCGGCAAAGGTGAGGGGAAGGTTCGAGAAGTACCCGACGGCAGCGGCGCCAAAGGCCTGGACCACCAGCATGGTGATGATCAGGGCGTCGAGGCTGAGGCTCGGAGCGAGGAGCAGCCCGGCCGCCGATGCGAACACCGTCCCGATGATCCACGCCCACCGGCGCACCCGCACCGGGCTCTCCCCGGTCATGTCCAGCAGCTCAGGGTTGTCCACCACGGCGCGCATGGCGACCCCGATGCGCACCCAGCGAAACAGGTAGTACAAGCCGGCGGTGGCGACCACCGACACGATGACCACGATGATCTGCTCCCAGGTCACGTTCACTCCGGCGAACCGCACCGTTGAGGTGGGCAGGAAGGACGGGAACGTCGAGGTCTGGTTGCCGAACCACAAGGTGCCGACACCGAGGACCACGAGGAGCAGGCCCACCGTCGCCACCACCTTCAAGGTGGCGCTCACCGGGTCCAGGCGGCGTGCCACCAGCTCGAGCAGCACCCCTTCGACCGGGCCCATGACGAGCACGCACAGCAGGGCAGCCAAGGGCCAGGCCAGGCCGTGCTCGTCATGGAGGAAGTAGAAGACGAAGACCGACAGTGCCGCGATCGACCCGTAGGCGAAGTTGAAGATCCCCGACGTCTTGTAGGTGAGGACGAGGCCCGTGCCCGCCAAGCCGTACACCGCCCCCGTGGTGACCCCGATGACGATGAAGGGGAGGAACTGGCTCATCTGGCCGTGTCCGCCCGCTCGGCGACCTGGGCGGCCACAGCGGCGTGGTTGAGCTTGCCGGCCTCGGTGCGAGGCAGGCGATCGGTGATCGAGAAGGACTTGGGCACCTTGTAGGCGGCCAGCCGCTCCCGGCAGTGGCGGCGGAGGTCGCCGGTCGAGGGCGGCGCCTTCGGGTCGGCCGGCTCGATCACGGCGTGCACCCGGCTACCCCACTCCTCGTCGGGCAGGCCCACCACGGCGCAATCGGCCACCTCGGAGTGCTCGAGCAACGCCGCCTCCACCTCAGCAGGAAAGACGTTGGCGCCACCCGACACGATCATGTCCACCCGGCGGTCGGCGATGTAGAGATATCCGTCCTCGTCCAGCCACCCCATGTCTCCCACGCTGGTGAAGCCGTCCTCACTCTGCTTGGCGGGAGGGGCGCCCAGGTAGAGGTGGCCTCCGGCGGTGGGCCCAGTCGTCTGGCGGAGGAAGATCTCCCCGACCTCCCCGGTGGCGACCTCGAGGCCTTCGTCGTCGAGGATGCGCACCTCGGTGTTGAGGCCGCGCCCCACGCTCCCCGGATGGGCCAGCCACTCGTCGCCGCGCAGGAAGGTGACCCCCACCCGTTCCGAGGCCCCGTAGGAGACGAAGAACCGCTCCGGCCCCACCAGGTCGATCCAGAAGCGCACCAGCCACGGCGGGCACGGGCCTGCCCCTTGAAGCACCGAGCGCAGGCTCGAGAAGTCCCGGCCCTCGATACCGGCCAGACGCGCCAGTCGGAGCAGCATCACGGGCGCCATGGTCATGGTGGTCACCTGGTGACGCTCGATCAGGTCGGCGCACAGCTGCGCATCGAACCGCTCCATGAGCACCACCAGCTCGTCGCGGTCGAGAGCACCGTGGGAGATCCGAAACCCGTTGGTGTGGTACAGCGGCGCCGGCACCAGCTGCACCTGTCCCGGCCCCGAGCCCATCTGCTGTGCGGTCTGGTACGTGGGGGCGTCCGGGTCGTAGGTGCCCGGACCCGGGCTCACGATGAGCTTGGGCTGGCCCGTCGAGCCCGACGTGGCGATGGCGATGGCCGGGTCGGCGGTACGGTCGGGTAGGGGCTCGGCCAGAGCACGCCCGGCGTCGTCGAGCTGTGCCGAGGAGACGCCGGGCAGGTCCCCAAGCGGCCAGTCCCCCACCACCACCGACGGGGCGGCCACCGCCAGGAGTCGGGTGCGCTCCCAATCAGGCAGGTCGTAGCGCAACGGCAGCACGCAGGCGCCGAGCCGCCAAGCGGCGATCGTCACCATCATGTGCTGCGGTGAGTTGGGCAGGGCCACGGCCACCATCGATCCCTGACCGGCGCCGTGGTCGGCGAGCAGCCGGGCCATGTCGTCACCTCGCCGGTCGAGCTCGGACCAGGACACGACCTGCTCGCCGGCGTCGCTCCGGGCGAAGACGAGGGCCGGCGCGTCGGGATGGAGCGCGGCCAGCTCGGCGATCCGCCGTCCGAAGCTCACCGGCGCCACGGCTACCGCCGCCCCCGGCGCGGCGGCTCGCTAGCGGGGGCGCGCATGTGCCGGCTCGTCCAAAGCCGACTTCTGGATCTTGCCCATGGCGTTGCGCTCGAAGCCGTCCACCACGTGCAGGCGGGCCGGCACCTTGTAGCGGGCCAGGCGTTCGGCACAGGCGGCCCGCAGCTCGTCGGGGGAGACGCTCGTCCCCGGGACCAACTGCACGAAGGCCACCACCTCCTGGCCGAGGCGATCGTCGGGCCGGCCCACCACGGCGGCGTCGGCCACCCGGCCGTCGGCCCGCAGGGCCGCTTCGACCTCGGCGGGCGAGACCTTGGCGCCGCCGCGCACGATCACCTCCGAGCGCCTGCCGTGGAAGAACAGCACTCCCCCTTCGAGGTGCCCGAGGTCCCCGGTGTGGAGGACCCCGCCACCCAGGGCTCGGGCGCTGGCGTCGGGGTCCTCCCAGTACCCGAGGAAGGGCGAGTACACCCCCGCCAGCGGGCCGTGCTCGATGGCGGCCACGCAGATCTCGCCTTCCTGGCCGTCGGACAACACCACCCCGTCCCCGTCTCGGATCGTGACCGACAGGTGCGGCATGGCCCGCCCCACGCTCCCCTGTGGGTGGGGCTCGCCCGGCGACTGCACCGTCACCACCGACGGCGCCTCGGTCGAGCCGTAGCCGGCCAGGACCTCCTTGCCGAAGCGCCGGCGGTAGGCGTCGGCCAACGAAGGCGCCAGCAGTGCCCCGCCGGCGCCGATGTGGGAGAGGCTGGCCAGGTCGGCGGGCCGCACCTCCTCGCTCACCACCAGGTCGTGGACGACGGTGGGCACCGAGGAGAAGCTCTCGATGCGTTCGCGGCGCACCCACTCGGCGATGCCGACGGCGTCACGATGGTCGACGCACACACAGGTGCCGTCCAACTGGAACACGAGCAACGGGCACAGCGCCATGACGTTCAAAATGGTGAGCGGCAACACGGCTCCCTGGCGCCGCACCGCCCGCCAGCCTCCCCACACCCGGTTGACCGCACCCACCACCACCAGGTTGTGCTGGGAGTGCACCACACCCTTGGGTGCGCCGGTGGTGCCGCTCGTGTAGGCGATGGCCGCCGGGGCGGCGGGATCGACGCCGTTGCGCCGCCACGCCCGGTCCGGCGCGGCCGCCTCCACCATGCTCGCCCACGCCGAGGTGCCGGCCCCGGCCTCGCACTCCACGAGCTCCCCCAGCGCGGGCAACTCCCGTCGTCGAGGCGCCATGGCAGCAGCGGTGTCGGTGTCGCACAAGAGCACCTTCGCCCGGCTGTGGCCGAGCACGTACGCCTTCTCGACGGGGGCCAGGGCCCGGTTGGTGCCCACCCACACGGCCCCGAGTCGCATGGCGGCCAGGAAGGCGACCACCAGGGCGGGGTCGTTGCCCATGCTCGCCGCCACCCGGTCGCCACGCCGGACACCGAGGCCGGCCAGAACGGAGACGGCCCGGTCGGCCGCCTCGTCCAACTGGCGGTAGCTGTAGCGGACCTCCCGGCCCACGAGCGCCTCGACGTCGGGACACCGCGCCAGCGGGCCGTCGAGGACCTCGGCCACCGAGGCGGGAGCGCCGGGAACTCGCCCGGGAAGGGCGGTCATGGGCCCGTGCGTGGCGCGCTCACCCCAGGCCGAAGATGCGCACGGCGTTGCCGGCGCAGATGCGACGGCGCTCCTCGACGTCGATGTGGCCCATCATCTCCATGATGGTCTTACGCGAGTAGGGCCAGTCGTTGCCGTGGTGCGGATAGTCGGTCGACCACATCATGTTGTCCAAGCCCACGGCGTGGCGGTTCTCGATCCCGTTGCGGTCCGTGATGAAGGTGGCCGACATGTTCCGGAACCAGTAGTAGGAGGGCGGCTGGGAGAGGGGGATCTCGCCCCAGGCACGGTTGCGCCAGTAGCGGTCGTCGATCTGCTCGAGGAAGTGCGGTATCCACCCCACACCCGTCTCGATCATGGCCACGTGCAGGCCGGGGTGGCGTTCGAAGGTCCCGGTGAAGATGAGCTGGCCCATGGTGGAGGGCACGGTGGAGAACACGCTGCCCAGGCCGGCCACCGCCTTGGCGTTGGCCCGGCTGGCCCTGGCCCGCTCGGCGGCCAGCGAGCTGAGCGGTCCTGCCGAGACCTTGGCCTTGCGGGCCGCCAGGCGGGCGGCGCGAGAGGTGAGGTTGATGTGGATGCACACCGGTACCTGCTCGTCGGCGGCCGCTGCCCAGAACGGATCGTCCTCGTCGGAGATGGAGTCGCCCCCCGACGGCCAGTTGGAGATGGCGACCGCCTTGAAGCCCTGGCTCTTCAGCTTGCGCAGGTAGTCCACGGCCGTGTCGATGCCGAGCGACGGGATCTGGCCCACTCCGATGAGGCGGGTGGGATCGGGGGCGGTGAACTGCTCGCGCAGGAAGTTGTTGTAGGCGTCGACCCCGGCCAGAACGAAGTCGTCGTCCTCGTCGCCCAGGAAGTGGCCGATGGTCCGCTGCGGGGCGAAGAGGATCTCGGCGTCGACGCCGTCGGTGTCCATGTCGGCCAGACGGGCCTCGCCGTCGTAGCAACCCGTCCGGGCCCGCTCGTAGGTGATGCCCGTCCAGCGGAACTCGTCGTAGGCCAGCCCGGGGGTGGCCACCAGGCCGATGGGGTCGGGATCGGAGAAGCCGGCGAACAACCAGGCGTCCCCGCCCTCGGCGTCCTTCACGAGCTTGGGAGCGCGGTCCTGGTACTTCTTGGCCAGCCACTGGGACCAAATGTCGGGTGGCTCGAGGATGTGGGCATCGGCGGAGACGATCTCGTAGGTCCTGGTCATGGCTCCTCCGTGCCGGGAGTCGATGTGATGGTCCTGCAGCGGGTCACGTCAGCCACGGCGTGATGGCCTTCAAGTGCGACAGCATGCGCTTGCGGGCGAGCGCGGCGTCGCCGGATACGACGGCGTCCACGATGCGCCGGTGTGCCCGGCCGATGTCCCTGCCGATCTCGAGAGCCCGGGGGCGCTTGACGGTGGCGAACTTCGTCTGGGCGTGCGAGCTCGACAACTTGGTGAGGGCGGCGACGAACAGTCGCAACGAGGGGTTGCCCGATAGCTCGGCGATGAGCACGTGCAGCTCGTGACTGAGCAGGTACTTGTGCGGGTCGGTGAGCTCGGCCTCTTCGTCCTTCAACGCCTCGCGCAAGCGGACGCTCCCTTCCTCGTCGATGCGCGTCGCAGCCAGCTCCACGGCGGCCAGCTCGATGACCGAGCGCGATTCGAACAGCTGGGCGGGCGACACACCTTGGTAGTCCAGGAACATGGCCATCGGCGGCAAGACCGCTTCCATGTCCGGCGCCACCACCACCAGCCCGCCACCCGTGCCGCGGCGCGAGGAGACGACGAGATGATGCTCGAGGATGCGGGTGGCCTCCCGCATCACCGCCCGGGAGATCCCGTACTGCTCGGCCAGGCCGGCCTCCGACCCGAGCACCTGTCCCACGGGCCATCCCATCTCGACGATCCGGCCTTCGATCTGGGCCGCCACCTGCTCGGCCAGCTTCGGCGTTCGGTCCACGGGGAGCCAGACCAAGGTGCCCAATAGTATACGATTCGCCTCGGTGCCGCTGGACCTCGACGAGCTGGTGCGGCCGGCGCACACCGCTCTCGTCACCCAGGAGTGCCAACGCGGCGTGTTGGGCGACGGCGAGATCTTCCCGGCGCTGGCCGACGCCGCCCGGGCGCGGGGCATGGTGGAGAAGGTGGCCGCGGCCGTGGCGGCAGCGCGCGCCGCCGGGGTGGCCGTGGTCCACTGCGTGGTAGCCCGCCGCCCCGACAACCGGGGATCGAGCCGCAACGCCCGGCTGTTCATCGCCGCCGAACGGTCGCCCACGCGGTTGGTCGAGGGCAGCGAGCAGGCGCAACTGCTGCCAGAACTGGGCCCCGAGCCGAGCGACCTGGTGGTGAGCAGGCTGCACGGCCTCTCCCCCATGCACGGCACCGAGCTCGACGCCGTGCTGCGCAACCTGGGCATCTCCACCGTCGTCGGCGTGGGCGTGTCGCTCAACGTGGCCATCGTGAACCTCGCCTTCGACGCCGTGAACCTCGGGTATCAGGTGGTGATCCCACGCGACGGCGTGGCCGGGACCCCGCCCGAGTACGGCGACGCCGTGCTCGAGCACACCTTGCCGATGGTGGCCACCGTCACCGACGTCGACTCGCTCGTGGCCGCCTGGCGGCGGACCGGCGCCGCTACAGCGGGCTCCGGCTGATGCCCCCGTCCACCGTGAAGCACGCCCCGGTCGTCCAGGCGGCGGCCTCCGAGCAGAGATAGGCCACCAACCCGGCCACGTCCTCGGGCTCGCCCAGGCGTCCGACCGGGATGGGCCGGCGCCGGAGGATCTCGGCCATCACGTCCTCGGCGGCGGAGCCGGTGGCGGCGGCGCTCTTCTGGGCGGCCTGGTCGACGGCCTCGGAGCGGATGAGGCCAGGGATGACGCAATTGGCGGTCACCCCGTCTCCGGCGAAGGCGTCGGACAGGCTCTTCGAGAAATTCATGAGGGCGGCTTTGGCCGCGGCGTAGTGGGCGAAGAAGGGGTCGGGCTCCCGGCCCACCCGCGAGCCGATGTTGACGATCCGGCCCCAGCCCGCCTCACGCATCGGCCGTGCGCAGGCCAGCGACAGGCGTACGGCGCTAAAGAGGTTGAGCTCGAAACAGTCCTGCCACAGTTGTGGCGTCTGCTTGGCGAGGGGGACGGGAGCCCCCTTGCCGGCGTTGTTCACCAGGATGTCGACGCGCCCGAAGCGCTCCAGACAGGCCTGTACCAGCGCCGCGGCGGCCTCGGCGTCGGTCACGTCGGCCGGGACGGCCAGCACGTCGGCCCCGACGGCGCGAAGTTCTGCTGCCGCGGTGGCGAGCCTGTCGGCCCCGCGTGCGCACACGAGCAGTGAGCCGCCTTCGCCGGCGAGGGCGCGGGCGATGGCAAGGCCGATGCCCTGGCTCGCCCCGGTGACGATGGCGGCGCGGCCCGTGATGCCCAGCTGCACGGTCAGGTCCCCGTGAATCGGGGCGGGCGGCCCTCGACCATGGAGCGCACGCCTTCGAGGCGGTCGTCGGTCTGTCCGATGAGGGCCACGGCGTCGGCTTCCTCGGAGAAGGCCGTCTCCATGTCGCTGGCCAGCGCCCGGCGGTACAGGCGCTTGGTCATGCCCAGCGTCCGGGTCGGCCCGGCGGCGAGACGGCCGGCCAGCTCTGCCGCCACCTCGAGCAGCTCCTCGGGAGCCACCACCCGGTTGACAGCCCCCCAGCGATCGAGGTCTTCGGAGACCATCGTGTCGCTCAGGAGGGCCGCCTCGTGCACGAAGCGAAAGGGGAGCACCCTCGCCAAGAAGTAGGGGTCGCCGCAATGGGGGACCATGCCCCGGCGGGTGAAGGCGTGGGTCCACCGGGCGCCGCGGGCCGCCACCACCAGGTCGGCCAGCAGGGCCATCAGCCAGCCCGCTCCCGCCGTCGTGCCGTTCACGGCGCTCACCACCGGCACCTCGAGGTTCCACAGCGTGGCGAAGAGCTGCTGGTAGCGGCGCACGCCTCGCCGGGCGTCGAGGGGGGAGCTGGCCCGGGTCATGGCCACGTCCGGGTTCCCCGGAGGCCGCAGGTCGGCACCCGTGCAGAAGTCACGTCCCTCGCCGGTGACCACCAGGCAGCGCACCGAACGGTCCGTCGAGGTGTCCTCGAACAGCTCGATCAGCTCGTCGCGCATGACCGGGTCGATGGCGTTGCGCGCCTCGGGACGGTTGA
>DMNK01000006.1:46087-46339 GCA_003453695.1 Acidimicrobiaceae bacterium
TTGCGCGCCTCGGGACGGTTGAGGCGCACCCAGCACACGGCGCCGTCGACGGAGACCTTCAAGGTGGACAGCTCGGTCCTCACGGCTCACCCGCACTCGTCGGCGGTGGTGCGGGGGCCCAGCGGGGCTGGCGCTTCTCCACGAACGCCCGGGGCCCTTCGATGGCGTCGGGATGGCCTCGGTGCGCCTTGACCATGTCCCACGCCCGCTCCAGTGCCTCGGCATAGGGCAGCTCGAGCGACCCCCAGATGG
>DMNK01000006.1:46518-47723 GCA_003453695.1 Acidimicrobiaceae bacterium
CCCAGATGGCTTGTTGGGACAGCGACACCGCCGTCGGGGAGTTGGCGGCGATGGAGCGGGCCAGGTCCATCGACCGCTCCATCAGCTGCCCGGGCTCGCAGAGCTCGTCGACGAGTCCGAGCTCGTAGGCGCGCTGGGCATCCATGCGGAAGTCGCGGCCCACGAGCGTCATGCGCAGGGCGGCCCCGAGGGGCAGGCGAAGGAGCAAGCCGATGTTCTCGATGGCGCCGATCATCCCCACGTTCACGTGGGTGTCGGTGAAGGCGGCGGCGCGGCTGGCCACCACCATGTCGGCGTCGACCACGAAATGCAGCCCGGCAGCGGCGGTGAGCCCGTTCACGGCACAGATCACCGGCTTCCACACCCGGTTGTGCCGGGCCGTGTAGAAGAGCTCCGCCGCCAGCGGGCCCGAGCCGGCGGCCACCGTGCCCCGCTCGGCCAGAGCCTCGACGTCGGCGCCCGTGCAGAAGTGACGTTCGCCGGCTCCGGTCACGACCGCCACCCGGATCTCGGGATCGGCGCCGATGTCCTCCCACACGGCGCGCAGCCCGGCGTGCATGCGCGCCGTGACGGCGTTGCCGCGCTCGGGACGGTCCAAGGTGACGACGGCCACGTGCTCGTGGCGCTCGTAGCCGAGGTTCTCCAAGGGCTCGTTCTTCAGGTCCAGAGCGTCGACCACGGCTTCCCTCCGCCGTTCCGGCTGGGCGCTCCCGTTCGTCGCGTCCGGGCGGCCAATCGTATACTATTTGAGGCTGACGGCCAGCGGGCCGATGGCGAGGGTACGCCGACCAGCAAGCGACGGGCAGGGCCGTGGACTTCTCTCTGAGCGAGGACGATCAGGCCTTCCGACTGGAGCTGCGTGCTTTTCTGGCCGATCGCCTGCCGGCCTCGTGGAAGGGCATGTTCGTCGACGAGCCCGGTGTCATGGACTTCACCCGTTCGGTGTGCCGGGACCTGGCCGAGCGGGGGTGGCTGACCATGTCGTGGCCCGTGGAGCACGGCGGGTCGGGCGCCAGCGTGTGGACCCAGACCGTGCTGCGCGAAGAGATGTGGGCGCACGACGAGCCCCGGGGGCCGCAGTACATGAATTTGAACTACATCGGCCCGCTCATCATCCGCTTCGGCACCGACGACCAGCGACGGCGCTTCCTTCCCCCCATGGCCCGAGGCGAGGTGCTCTGGTGCCAAGGGTTCTCCGAGCCCGA
>DMNK01000006.1:47917-55815 GCA_003453695.1 Acidimicrobiaceae bacterium
GCCGGGAGCGACCTGGGATCGCTGCGAACCCGGGCCGAGCTGAGAGACGGCGCCTTCGTCGTGAACGGGCAGAAGATCTGGACCAGCTATGCCGATGCCCCCGCCCAGTGGTGCCTGGCCCTGGTGCGCACCGACCCCGACGCCCCGGGCTCTGCGGGCATCTCGGTGTTGCTCATCGACATGGCCAGTCCCGGGATCACCGTGCGCCCCATCCCCACCTTGGCCGGCCCCCACGAGCTCAACGAAGTGTTCTTCGACGACGTCGTGGTCCCCGCCGACTGTCTGCTCGGGAGACAGGAGCAGGGGTGGGAGATCGTGCGCACCGGCCTGGCCTTCGAGCGGGTCGGGGTGGCCCGCTACGCCCGGGCCGGATTCGTGCTCGAGGTCCTCGTGGACCACGCCCGGAGCACGTCCGTGGGTGGCCGGCCCCTGGCCGAGGACCCCCTGGTGCGGGCCAAGCTGGCCGACCTGCGCATCCGCTGCGAAGCGGCGCGTCTGGTGAGCTACCAGGCCATCGCCCGCCAGGCGGCGGGGACGGTCCCGGTGGCGGAGGCGGCGGTGGCCCGCATGCACAACACCGTCCTCGAGCAGCTGGCGGGGCAGCTGGCCCTGGAGCTGCTCGGTCCGGCCGCCCAGCTCACCCACGACGACCCCGACGCCCCCCTGGGCGGGCTGGCCTGGCGCCAGTGGGTGCGCAACATCCCCACCACGGTGGCGGCCGGCACCCTGGAGACGCAGAAGAACATCCTGGGCCGCGCTCTGGGCCTGCCCCGCTCCGCCTAGACGGCGCAGACGCGTGGATCTCACCCTCACCGCCGAGCAGCAGCTGCTCGAGGACTCGGCGCGCCGGTTCCTCGAGGAGCGCTGGCAGCCGTCACGGGTCCGCGAGCTCGAGTCGTCGTCCCATGGCCACGACCCGCAACTGTGGGCCCAGGTGGCGGCTCTGGGGTGGCCGGGCCTGGTGCTGCCCGAGGAGCACGGCGGCGCCGGACGGGGCATGCTCGAGCTGGCCGTGGTCGCCGAGCAGCTGGGGCGGGCGGCGGCGAGCTGCCCCCTGCTGGCCTCGACGACCTTGGTGGCACTCCCGCTGTCGTGGGCGGGGACGGGACAGGCCCACGCCTGGCTGGCGGCGCTGGCCGGTGGGCGGGCCGTGGGGGCGCTCGCCCACTTGGAGCCCGGTGGTGGAGGAGACGAGTGGCGGCGCCCGGCCATGTCGCTCGAGCGGGGCGGCGGGGGATGGCGGCTCTCGGGCGCCAAGGAGCTCGTTGCCTACGCGGCGGTGGCCGACGTGCTGCTCGTCTCGGCGGCCCTCGACATCGAGACCAGGGCGCTCGTGGCACTCGAGCGCGGACGCCCCGGCGTCGGGGTGCGACGCCAGCACGCCCTCGGCGGGGACCCGTTGTACCGGGTGGATCTCGACGTCGCCGTGGGTGGCGACGACGTCGTGACCGCTGACGCAGCCGAGCAGCTCCTGTCTCGCGCTCTCGACCACGCTGCCGTGGCGGGTTGCGCCTATGCCGCCGGGCTGGCGAGGCGCGCCCTGGAGCTGAGCGTGCGCCATGCCCAGGAGCGCAGGCAGTTCGGGCGGCCCATCGGCGCCTTCCAGGCCGTGGCCCACCGGTGCGCCGACATGGAGGCCGACGTGGAAGCGATGCGGCTGCTGGCGCTGCAGGCGGCGTGGGCCCTCGACCATGTCGGGGCACCGGCCCTCGAGGTCGGGGCGGCGAAGGCCTACACCAACGAGGCGCTGCGACGCGTCTTCGGCCACGCCCATCAGATCCACGGCGCGCTGGGATTCTCGATGGAGCACGACCTCCAGCTCTTCACCAGGCGAGCCAAGGCCGTCGAGCTCTCCTGGGGGTCGGTCGACCGACACCGCGAGCGCGTGGCGCAGGCCATGGGGCTGTGAACCGATCCGGCGGGCTGCCCAAGGTGGGCGTGTCGCTCGGTGCCTTGAGCCCCCGGGTGTGGCCGCAGCTCGTCCGGGCCGCCGATGCGCTCGGGTTCGAGTCGGTCTGGATCCCCGAGCACCTGGTACTGCCGGTGGCCATGGCCGGCTCGCCGCGCCCGGGAGAGACCCATCCTCCGATCCCCCCGACCACCCCGGTCTTCGACGCCTGGGCCTATCTCGCCTACCTGGCCGGACTCACCGAGCACATCCGCCTGGGCACCTTCGTCTACAACCTGGGGTTGCGCCATCCTTTCGTGGCGGCGAGAGCCGTCCAGACCGTCGACGCAGTCTCCGGCGGGCGCGTCGAGGTGGGCGTGGGGGCGGGGTGGCTGGCGGCGGAGTGGGAGGCGGCCGGGCTCGACTTCTCCAGCCGGGGGGCGCGCCTGGACGAGGCCCTCACCATCTGCCGCCGGCTGTGGAGCGAACCCGTCGTCGAGCACCGGGGCCGCTTCTACGCCTTCGCCCCGGTCGCCTTCGAACCCAAACCTGTGCAGCAGCCGCACCCGCCCATCCACATCGGCGGGGTGTCGGAGGCGGCGCTGCGCCGGGCGGTGACCGTCGGCGACGGGTGGATCGGCATGCTCAGCACCCCCAACGAGGTGGCGGGCTACGTCGGGCGACTCAAGAAGCTCTCCGACGAGGCGGGGCGGACGCAGCCCGTGCAGGTGACCGCCGGTGGCTCGGCGGCAAGTGTGGCCGACCTCGAACGCTGGGCCGAGGCCGGGCTCGACCGGCTGCTTCTGTCCGACCTCGGCTCCACCTCGGTGGCGCTCTCCACCCTGAACGCGCGGGCCGAGCAGCTCGCCGAGGCGCTCGGGTGAGGGCGTGGCCGGCCGCCTTCGCCCCACTGCGGGGGGTCCGGGTGATCGAGGTGGCGCTGCTGGCCCCCGACGCACTGGCCATGCACCTGGCCGATCTGGGGGCGGAGGTGGTGAAGGTGGAGGAGCCCGGCACGGGCGACTACGTGCGGGAGGTGGGCGCCGTCAAGGTGGACGGGGTGTCGGCCCTGCACCGCCGGTGGAACCGGGGCAAGCGCAGCATCGCGCTCGACCTTCGAACCGAGCGGGGCACCGAGGTGTTCGAGGACCTGGTGCGGGCGTCGGACGCGGTGGTGGAGGGCCTGCGGCCCGGCGCGTTGGCCCGGCGCGGCCTCGGCTTCGCCCGGCTCCAGACCGTCAACGCCGCCATCGTGGTGACGAGCCTCTCCGGCTACGGCCAGGACGGCCCCTACCGGGAGCTCGCCTCCCACGGGGTGGCCTACGACGCCTACGCCGGCTTCGCCCCGCCCACACCGGGTCCACGGGACTGGCCCACCGTCCCCCCCCACACCGATGTCGGCATCCACGCCGCCGCCCTCTTCGGTGCGCTGGCCACGGTGTCCGCCGTGCTCTCGGCGCGCCAGAGCGGCACCGGCGCCCACCTCGACATCTCCCAGGCCGACGTGGCGGCGTGGTGGAACGGCCCGCTGCTCGAGCTCGACGAGCTGCGCAGCCGGAGACCGGGTCAGGCGGAGGGTGTGGGTCCCGACCTGTGGCGGTCGGTGCGCTACCAGTACTACGGCTGTTCCGACGGAGCCTTTGTGCTGCTCATGGCCACCGAGGACAAGTTCTGGCGGCGCTTGTGCGAAGGGGCGGGGCGGCGCGACCTCTACGAGCGGTTCCCATCGCGGGGCGCCTCGGACCACGACACGGGGAACGAGGAGTTGCGCGCCGAGCTGGTGTCGCTGTTCTCCACCCGCAGCCAGAGGGAGTGGGTGGAATTCTTCCTGACTCACGACATCCCCGGGGCGCCGGTACACGTCGCCGGCGGGGTGCGGAGCGACCCGCACTTCCGCAGTCGTGCGCACTGGCTGGATGCCGACGCGCACGGGATGGCCATCTTGGGCACGCCCATCCGGTCGGCCGGCGGCGGGCCGGTCGACCCCGCTCCGGCGCCGCGTGTCGGGGAGCACACCCGCCAGATCCTCGAGGACGTCCTGGGTTACGGACCCGAGCTGTGCGACCGGTTGTTCGCCGAGGGCGTGGTGGCGGGGAGCTGAGCCGGTGCCCCGGTGGCGACAAGGGGGTGGGTTCGCTGTCCTACGATCCGCCCGTGACCGACGACCCCGGCACGCAGCACGGACCGCCGGACGGAGAAGCGCACAGCGGCGACAGGGTGGCCTTCAACCACGTGGGCCTGCGCGTCAGCGACCTGGCTCGATCGCGCCGGTTCTACGAGAACGCCCTCGGCTTTCGGTTCTGGTGGGAGTTCGACGCCCCCGACGAGGCGAGCCGGGTGCTCCTCGGCCTGCCCTCGCTGTCCGGGTTGCACGCCACCTATCTGGTCCGAGACGGGCTCGTGCTCGAGCTCCTGCACGTCTCGGGCGGAGACCAACGGCCCACCCGGCCGCGCACCTTCGACGATCCGGGGCTCACCCACCTGTCGCTCGCCGTGGAGGACCGAGCGGGGATCTTGGCCAAAGTGCGCCAGCTCGGCGGCGAGGTCCTGGAGAGCAGCGACGTCGGGGCAGCGGTGATGGTGCGCGACCCGGACGGCCAGCTGATCGAGCTCACCTCCTGGGCCTGGCGATCGAAGATCCCGCCGCTCCCGGCGTGACGGCGGCGGCGCGTGCCGCTGGGCTGTCGCATCAATCCCGCGGTGCGGCGAAGGGCGAGTCGTCTCCCCACAGCTCGTCGCGTAGCACTCGGCGCAGGAGCTTCCCTGTGCCGTCGCGAGGGATGGTGGGCCGCACGACGAGCTGACGGGGGCGCTTGTAGCCGGCCAACCTGTCGTCACAGGAGCGCCGGATGGCGGCCATGACGGGGTCGGGACCCTCGGTTTGATCGCTGCCGGCCGGGGCCAGGGCCACGAAGGCGACGACCTGCTCGCCGCGCTCGGGATCGGGCCCGCCCACCACACAGGCGTCGGCCACGCCGGGCACCTCGGTGATGACCGCCTCGACTTCGGCCGGGTAGACGTTGACCCCGGCGCTCACGATCACTTCGGATGCTCGGCCGGAGATGTAGAGGTAACCGTCGTCGTCGAGCCAACCGATGTCCCCAGCGGTGAAGCTTCCATCGGAGGCGTGCGCGTCCGAGGTCTTCGCCGGGTCGTGGAGGTAGGCAAAGTCCCTGGTGCCCTCGTCGGGCGGCGAGAAATACACCTGCCCTTCACTCCGAGCCGGCAAGGCATCGCCTTCAGGACCACGGATGACCACGCCCTGGCCGGCGGGGCGTCCCACCGTGCCCGGGTGCGCCAGCCACTCCTCGGTGGTGGCCAGCGTCATGCCGCCCTCGGTGAACCCGAAGTACTCGAGGAAGATGGGTCCCCACCACTCGATCATGCGGCGCTTGAGCTCGATCGGGCACGGTTCACCCCCATGGACCACGGTGAGGAGGCCGTCAGGGTCGAAGCGCCGCCTGCGCGCTTCGGGCAGAGAGAGGAGCTGGCGGAACATGGTCGGGACCATGCAGGTCGAACTGGAGCGCTGCAGCTCGTCGAGGGCGGCCTCCGGCGACCACGTCGGCAAGATGCGCATGGCGGCGCCCGACGCCATGGCGGCCAGCCCGAAATTGAGCGGCGCCCCGTGGTAGAGCCGAGAGAGCATGGCGTGCCAGCCGTGCCCGGGCAGCCGCAAGCGTTGGGCGAAGGCGACGTTGCCGGCCCAGGCCCGCCAAAAAGGCACCCTTCCGGCCGTCGACTGCACCACCCCCTTGGGCCGTCCGGTCGTTCCCGACGTGTAGGGCAATCGCCATCCCGCTCGGTCCGCTGGCAGCGGGTCCGACGACTGGGCCTGCAACCAGGTTTCGTAGCCGTGGTCGAAGTCGACCAGGGCCAGCCCCCGGCCCTGGGCCAGGGCGCGAGCCGCGTCACGGTCAGCGACAACGGCGCGGCTGCCGGCGTCGTCGGCAATGTAGGCCAGTTCCTCCACGGTCAGCCCCGCCTTGGCCGGCGTCACCACCATTCCCGCCCGCATGGCGCCGATGAGGCCCTCGATGAACTCGTGGCGGTTCCCCGCCACCAAAAGGACGTGATCTCCGGGCGCCAGGCCCAATGCCTCGAGCCCGTGGCCGAAGGCATTGGTGCGCAACTCGAGTTCGTGCCAGCTGAGCGTGCGCCTGCCGTCAGTCACGGCCTCGTCTTCAGGCCGGCAATGGCTCGGGTCCCATAGCCGCGGGGCGGGTTTCAGCGGAGTGATGTGCGTACGGTATCGACACGCCACCGGCAGCGGTGGCTCCAGGACGGTAGGGCGAGGCTGTCAAGCATCAGCCGTTACTGTGTCACCGATCACCCGTTACTGGGTCACTGATCAGGCGTTATTCCACGGACAGCATCAACCGTGGTCATACACCCAGGGTGGTGGGGCTAGCTGGACTTGAACCAGCGACCTCAGCATTATCAGTGCTGCGCTCTAACCAGCTGAGCTATAGCCCCGGCGAGACCGTGACACTACACGGGCGCCTCAGGCGTCGACGGCGTCGTCCTCTTCGCTCACCACCGCCGCCACGGCGGCCACGCTCTGGCCCTCGTCGAGGCTCATGAGCCGCACCCCGGTGGCGTCACGGCCCTGGGCGGCGATCTCGCGCACGGCGGTGCGGATCACCACGCCGCCGCTGGAGACGAGAAGGATCTCGTCGTCGAGCGACGCCATGAAGGCGGAGACCACCCGGCCGCGCGCCGCGGTGAGCTTGATGGCCCGCACCCCTTGGCCGCCGCGGCCCTGGCGGCCGAAGTGGTCCATCTTGGTGCGCTTTCCGAAACCGGCGTCGGTGACGATGAGGATGTCGTTCTCGGGCCGCACCACGTCGCACGACACCACCTCGTCGCCGGCGCGCAGGCGCATGCCCCGCACGCCTGCCGCGTCGCGGCCCATGGGACGCACATCGCGCTCGGAGAAGCGGATGCCGCTGCCGTTCAGGCTCACCATGACCACGTCGTCGTCGCCGGAGGTGGCCACCACCCGGACCAGCTCGTCCCCCGGACGCAGGGCGATGGCGATGAAGCCTTCGCGCCGGGACTTGTCGTACTCGCTGAACGCCGTCTTCTTCACCTGTCCCTGCTTGGTGGCGAAGAGCAGGTAGCCGCCGGTGTCGAAGTCCCGAGTGGCCACGAGCGCCTCGATGCGCTCGTCGGGCGCCAGCGGCAGGAGGTTCACCGCCGCGGTCCCCCGCGCCGTCCGCTCCTTCTGGGGCACCTCGTGCACCCGCAGGCGGTACACCCGGCCCCGGTTGGAGAACAGAAGGAGATAGGCGTGCGCCGTGGTGTGGACCACGTGGGCGATCAGGTCCTCTTCCTTGAGCCTGGCCCCGCGCACACCACGGCCGCCGCGCCCCTGGGTGCGGAACGACACCGCCGGCACCGACTTGATGTAGCCGGCGCGGGTCATGGTGACCACGAGCTCCTCGTCCTCGATGAGGTCCTCGACCCCCATCTCGCCGGGGTCGTGGGTGATGCGGGTGCGGCGCGGGTCGGCGTACTTCTGCTTGATCTCGCTCATCTCGCTCGAGATCACCGCCCGCAGCTTCTTGGGGTCGGCCAGGATGGCCTCGAGCTCGGCGATGGTCTGGCGCAGCTTGGCCATCTCCTCTTCCAGTTCCGAGCGGCCCAGCCGGGTGAGCCGGCCCAGCGTCATGTCGAGGATGTGGTTGGCCTGCTCCTCGGAGAAGGAGAAGGGGCTGTTCATGAGCGCCTGGCGGGCGGCGGGGCGGTCGTCGGAGTTGCGGATGGTCTCGATGACCTGATCCAGCATGCTGATGGCCTTCAGCAGGCCCTCGACGATGTGGGCCCGGTCCCGGGCCTTGGCCAGGCGGAACTCCGAACGGCGGGTGACGACCTCCACCTGGTGGACGATGTAGGCGGCCAGGGCGTCGCGCAGGTTGAGGGTGCGGGGGACGCCGTCGACCAGTGCCACCGAGTTCACGCCGAAGCTCACCTGCATGGGGGTGTGCTTGTAGAGGTTGTTGAGCAC
>DMNK01000006.1:55996-56407 GCA_003453695.1 Acidimicrobiaceae bacterium
CGTTGGCGTTGGCGTCGCGCTTGAGCTCGATGACGAGACGGGACTGCCTGCCCGCCGAGTCGTTCTGGGTGCGGCTGATGCCGTCGAGGTCGCCGGACTTCACGAGGTCGGCGATCTTCTTCTCCACCACCTCGACCGAGGTCTGGTAGGGCAACTCTGTGACGACGATGCGCTGGGTGCCGCGCACCTCGTCGATCTCGGCGACGGCCCGCAACCGGATCGATCCCCGCCCGGTGCGCGCCGCGTCGAGGATGCCCTGGCGGCCGAGGATCATGGCCCCGGTGGGAAAATCGGGCCCCTTCACGAACTGGAGCAGCTCGTCCACGTCGGCGTCGGGATTGTCGATCAGATGGAGCGTGGCGTCGACGACCTCGCCCAGGTTGTGGGGAGGGATGTTGGTGGCCATCCCGA
>DMNK01000006.1:56576-57013 GCA_003453695.1 Acidimicrobiaceae bacterium
ATGTTGGTGGCCATCCCGACGGCGATGCCCTGCGACCCGTTCACCAGCAGGTTGGGAAACCGCGACGGGAGCACGACCGGTTCCTGCTGGGTCCCGTCGTAGTTGCCCACGAAGTCCACGGTGTCCTCGTCGATGCCGGCCATGAGCTCGAGGGCGAGAGGCGCCAGCCGGGACTCGGTGTAGCGCATGGCGGCCGGGCCCTCGTCGGGTCCGGTGCCGCCGAAGTTGCCGTGGCCGTCGATGAGCGGATGACGAAGGCTGAACTCCTGGACCATGCGGGCCAGCGCGTCGTAGATGGCGCTGTCGCCGTGCGGGTGGTACGCCCCCATGACCTCGCCCACGACGCGGGCGCATTTGGCATGGGGCCGGTCGGGGCGCAGGTTCTGGTCGTACATCGAGTAGAGGATCCGGCGGTGCACGGGCTTGAGCCCGTCGCG
>DMNK01000019.1:0-5633 GCA_003453695.1 Acidimicrobiaceae bacterium
CGGCCCTCGGCCCTCGGCCCTCAGAGTTGGGGGGTGGCGGGCACGGCGTAGTCGTCGGCGACGCGCCGAGGCGGAGGCCGGCGGGCCAGCGCCGCCTCGATCGCCGGAGCGAGCCGTTTCGCCTTGGCGGCCTCCAGACCCTGGGCCCGGTCCAGGAACTCCGGCATCACGGCCTGGGCGAACAGCTCCAGGGACTCGCAGATGTCCTCGTGGCGGTTGCGGCCCGCCTGGGAGACGAAGATGAGCTGGTCGACGCCGGCGTCCTCGTAGGTGCGGACCAGGTCACGGATCTGCACCGGCGTGCCCACCGCCCCCCGCAGCACCTTGGCCAGATGGGCCCCCAGCTCCTGGCCCATCTGGGCGGCCACGGCCCGGTTGAACCCGAACCGGTCCCGGTTCTCCTCGAATTCCTGCCAGATGTCGGTCCGCCCCGGCCGGTGGGTCCCGAACCCGTAGTAATGGGCCAGCGAGTAGCCGAAGAAGTGGGCGCCGTCGATGCCGCGCTCGATGGCGGTCTCCTCGTCCTGGTGGCACATGAGCGGCAGCACGCACGCCAGGTTGGCGTTGACGGCGAACCCGGCCGGGAGGCACCGCTCGGAGGCGATGGTGCCGTAGTAGTCGGCCACCCAGGCCCTGGCCTCGTCCGCCTCCACGAACGAGAAGGACAGGGCGCCGATCCCCCTGGTCGCCGCCATGTGGATCGTCTCTCGGCGTGAGCAGGCCACCCACAAGGGTGGGTGGGGCTTCTGGAGCGGCTTGGGCACCAGGTTGCGAGGCGGCATGTGCACGAACTCTCCGTCATGGCCGGCGAACGGCTCCTCGACGAAGAGCCGGGTGACCACGTCGATGGCCTCCTCCCACTGGGCCCGCTTGCTGGGGCGGTCCACCCCGAATCCGCCCAGCTCCATCTCGGAGCTGGCCTCCCCGGTGCCCAGCTCCACCCGTCCGTTCGACACGAGGTCCAACGTGGCGACGCGCTCGGCGACGCGAGCGGGGTGGTTGAACCCCGGGGGCAGCTGCACGATCCCGTGACCGAGACGGATGTGCCGGGTCCGCTGGCTGGCGGCGGCCAGGAACACCTCGGGAGCCGAAGAGTGCGAGTACTCCTCGAGGAAGTGGTGCTCGACCTCCCACACGTAGTCGAAACCGAGACGGTCGGCGAGCTCGACCTGCTCGAGCGCCTGGGTCAGGAGCAGGTGCTCGTCGTCGGCCCTCCACGGCCGCGGGAGCTGATGCTCGTAGAAGATCCCGAAGCGCACCGGTGCCTATCGCCCGTCGATGTCGGCCGTGGCCTCGAGTACCGGTCGACCGTGGTCGTCGCTCACGTGCGCAACCCGCGATAGGGACGGCGGCCGGGGTCGATGTCCTTGCGCCGAGGGTTGGACTGGTCGCGCTTGGACAGCACCGGATCGGCGATCCCCCAGTCGGCGCCCACGTCGGGGTCGTCCCACGCCAGGCCGAGCTCGTCCTCGGGGTTGTAGTAGCCGTCGACCAGGTACCAAAGCAGCAGGTCGGTGTGGCTGGCGAAGCCGTGGGCCACGCCGGGAGGGATGAACAGCCCCCGGTCCTCGTTCCCGTCGAGGTCCAACACCATGGTGGCGCCGTCGGTGGGCGAGCCCACCCGCAGGTCGTGGAGCACCACCCTGGCCCGGCCCCGCAGCAGGTACCAGTAGTCGGCTTGGTGCAGGTGGTAGTGCAGCCCCACGACCGCCCCGGCTTGTTTCTCGGAACGGTTCCCCTGCACCATCTCGCGTCCGAGGGGGAACCACGAGCGGCGATAGGTCTCGACGAACCGGCCCCGCTCGTCGCCGTGGACGGCGGGCTCCGCCACCAAGACGTCGACGATCTCCGAGGACGGGGTCAGGGTGGGCACGGGGCGTCAATCTACCCAGCGCGGGAGATCGGGCCCTGCGCTCAGGAGTCGAAGCGGCCGAACCCGCCCCGGTAGTAGAGCAGCGGGCGGCCCTTCGGGTCGACGCCCATGTCGTGCACCTCGCCCACGATCAGCTCGTGGTCCCCGGCGTCGTGGGTGCGAAGCAGCGTGCACTCGACCCAGGCCAGGACGTCCTGGAGGATCGGCGAGCCGTTGCCGGCCGGGCGCCACCCCACACCGTCGAACTTGTCGCCGCCCGACGCCGCGAAGTCCCGGGACAGGGCCTCTTGGGCCTCGGAGAGGATGTTCACGCAGAACCTCCCCACCTTGGCGATGCGGGGCCAGCTGGTGGACGACTTGCCCGGGGACACCACCACCAGGGGTGGATCGAGCGACAGCGAGGCGAAGGCCTGGCAGGTGAAGCCGACGGGGTCGTCGCCGTCCATGCCCGTCACCACGGTGACCCCGGTGGCGAAGTGGCCGAGCACCTCGCGAAAACGCGCCGTGTCGAAGTTCCTCGCACCTGACGGCGCGCCGTCCGAATCGTCGAGCGACCAGGCTCCCGGCACGTCCTGCACGTCGTCGTCGCTCGTCACGTCGTCCTCTTCAGCGACCGACGGGCAGCGCACCGCCGGAGTGGCGCCGTCTAGTGCGGCGCCAGTTCGAGCGACAATCCTTCCGCGGCGGCGGTGACGGCGTCGAGACGGGAGGCTCCCGCGGCCGAACAGGCCTCGTCGACGAGCCGGTCCATCTCGGTGTCGCCGTGCAGCGGGTCGTGGTGGTAGAGCACTAGGTGCCTGGCTCCGGATTCGGCCGCCACCCGCACGGCGTAGGCCACCGTGGAGTGGCCCCACGTCGCCTTCTCGGCGAACTCGGCGTCGGTGTACTGGGCGTCGTGGATCACCAGGTCGGCGCCGTCGCACAACTCGAGCACCGCACTCGACACCGTGGTCAGGTCGTTCGGCGCCTGGTGGTCGCTCACGTAGGCGACCGAGTTGCCGTTGGCCTCGATCCGGAAGCCGAGCGTCGTGCCCACGTGCGGCACCCGGCGCACCGTCACCTTGGCCGACCCCACCGCCACCACGTCGTCGGCCACTTCGGAGAAGGTGATCGACCCGTGCAGCTCCTTCACCTGTACGGGGAAGAAGGGCGGGACCACGACGCGGTCGATCACCTCGCACAGCGGCGTGTCTCCCTGCGGGGGGCCGTACACCTCCATGGTGCCGCCGAGGCGCAGCAGGGGCCGGCAGAAGGGCAACCCGATGATGTGGTCCCAGTGCAGATGGGTGAGGAAGGCGGTGAGCTGGATGGGAGCGTCGAGGCCGAAGCGCTCCTCGAGTTCGTGGCCGAGCGGCCGCAGCCCGGTGCCGAGGTCGAGGACGATGGGGGCCTCGCCTCCCACCTCCACCGACACACACGACGTGTTGCCGCCGTAGCGCACGTACTGCTCGCCCGAGCAGGGGCACGAGCCCCTGACCCCGTAGAACCCGACTCGCAGCGCTGTTCCCCCTCCCCCAAGGCAGCGGTCCGCCACCGGCGGCGCAACGACGAGACTACCGTTCGGCGGTGCTCGAAGCTCGGGTGACGGCCAACGAGGTGGAGTTCGCCTACCTGGAGGCGGGCCCCGCCGACGGCCCGCTGGCGCTGTGCCTGCACGGCTTTCCCGACACGGCCCACACCTATCGCCATCTGCTGCCGGCCCTGGCGAGGGCAGGGTTTCACGCCGTGGCCCCGTGGATGCGGGGGTACGCCCCGAGCAGTGTCCCGGCCGACGGCGCCTACCAGGCCGGGGCGCTCGCCACCGACGCCTGCGCGTTGCACGAGGCGCTCGGCGGCGACGACCGGGCGGTGCTGATCGGCCACGACTGGGGTGCCTTCGCCGCCTACTGCGCGGCGCCCTTCGAGCCGAAGCGCTGGCGCAAGGTAGTGACCGTCGCCATCCCGCCCCCGGCCATCGTGGCCCAGAGCTTCTTCACCTACGACCAGTTCAAGCGCAGCTTCTACGTCTTCCTCTTCCAGACGCCCCTGGCCGAGATGGCGCTCGCCTCGAGCGACCTCGGATTCGTCGAACGGCTGTGGGCCGACTGGTCGCCGGGCTACGACTGCGCCTTCGACGTCGCACGGGTGCGCGAGTCGTTGGCGGAAGGGCCCAACCTGCACGCCGCCGTCGGCTACTACCGGGCCATGCTCGACCCCACCCTGCACCTGCCCGCCTACGCCGCTGCCCAGGCGGCAGCGGGGAGCCCGCCCCAGCCGACGCTCAACCTCCACGGCGACCACGACGGGTGCTTCGTCCTCGACCCGGCCTCGGACGTGGCCTCGGCGCTGTCGGAGGGGTCGCGACACGTGCGGGTGGCGGACGCCGGGCACTTCCTCCATCTCGAGCGCCCCGACGAGGTGAACCGGCTCATCCTCGACTTCCTGTCCTGCTGACGCCGGTGCCCCATCCGGAGGGCTCCGACGGCCGCCGCCTATCCTGAGCCCACATGGCGAGCCAGAGCACGGTCGTCTCTTCCGAGACAGGACCGTCCTTCGTCTACCGAGACGGTGGCGCGCCACGGCGAAGTCACGGCGCCGACAGGGGGACCCTGTTGGGCACCGCGGGCGTGCGGGGAGCAGTGTGGATCCTTCCTTTGGTGGCCGCCTTCGTCATCGCCGCCCGGACTGCGGGCGTCACCGCGACCCAGCGGGAGTACGTTGTCACCGCCGCCGCCATCCTCCTGCCTTGCGCCGCTGCGGCACTGATCGCCTTTGCGCCCCGCCTGCGATGGTCAGGCACGGCCTGCGCGCTGGCCGCCTCGCTCATGGCCGTCCTCGTCCCATTCTGCGTCCTCGTCTCGTTGTCGGGGACCCGCTGGTACTTCGCCGGGCCCTACTACGACCAGGGATTCCGGGTCGAGTACGTCACCCGCTTCGCTGACTCGCTGCGCCTGCACGACTACAGCTACGCCCACACAGCGGCCTTCTACAACCCGGCGTGGTTCTGGCTGACAGGCCTCTCGGCCAGGATCGCCGGGGTGGCGGGGTGGGTGGCCTACAAGCCGGCGGCAGTCTTCACCCTGTGGGTGGCAGCAGTGGTGACCTTCGCCGCCTGGCGACGATGTGTGGGCCCGCGCCGCGGCGCGCTGCTGACGACTGTCACCTGCGTCGCCCTCCCGTCGGCAGCGGCAGCCTGGTTGGGCGCCGTCACTCTGCTCATCAACGGTGTGTACGAGCCCTACGGGTGGGTCGTCGCCGCCCCGCTACCGGCCTTCGTCTGCCTGTGGGCGCGCGCTCGAGGTGGGCTGCACCTCGGCCGGGTCGTCGTCATCGCCTTTGCCGTCGCCCTCGCCTGCTGGACGTACACCGAGTTCGGGGCGCTGGCCGGCGTCGGCGTGGTCACGCTGGCCCTCACCGCCCCGGAGCGCCGGGAACGGGTCCTCGAGGCCGTCGCCGGTCTGACAGGGGCCGGCGTGCTCCTCGCCCCATGGATCGTGCCCTTCCTCGTCTCCTGGGCCCGGGTGGGCCTCCCGCACTCGGTGGTCGGCTCCTTCACCAACACCGAGTCCTTCGGTCCGCTGTCCTTCGATCCCACGTTGTCGCCGTGGTCGATCGTCGCCCTCGTCGGCATCGTCCTGCTCGTCGCCCGCGGCAGCGGAGCCGTGAATCGGGGCCTGCGCCATCTCGGCGGGCTGCTCGTCGTCGCCGCCGTGCTCCAGGCGTTGCTCGGCGTGGGCGGGCAGGGCCTGCACTTCCACCGCCTCGTCCTCGTCGGCGCGCT
>DMNK01000019.1:5749-6056 GCA_003453695.1 Acidimicrobiaceae bacterium
CCGCCTGCGCCTGCGCCAGCTCGGTGCTCGTCAGTGTGGCCAATATCTGCCCGGCGCCAACGGGATCGCCGACCTGTGGGCGGCACACCGCCACGCGCTGGCGGCTTGGATGCGGCGATCCCCCGGCGGGATCGAGCTCGCCGTCATGGCCGTCGCCCTTGTCGTCGGCGGCGCGAGCCAGGCTCGCGACATCGCCACCACCGATCTCGCCAGTGTCGCGTACCACGTCGCATATCCGGATGGTCACGTCCCAAGCACGAGGGCGGTGACTCAGGACGGCAGCGTGGTGCAACTTCGGCGGGCGGTC
>DMNK01000019.1:6195-6750 GCA_003453695.1 Acidimicrobiaceae bacterium
GCCGGCGGCCGCCCCGCCGACACCTTGACGGTCCTCACCGACTATGCCGAGCTCCTCGTCACCACGCCATACAGTGACTACGAGCAGTGGTGGGAGCTCTACGCGTCTCCGCTGGGCGAATACCAAAAGCGCCTCGCCACCCTCCAAGCCATCGCCCGCCTACGCAACCCCCAGGAGATGGCCCGCCAGCTGACGCGCATGTCCGACGCACCGGACGTACTGATTCTCCACGACGACGGGGCGCGCTTGATCTTCCAGACGTCGAGCTACCTGCCCCGGTCCAACACCTCGCCCGTTCGTACCGTTGCCTTCCACACCTCCGCCTTCACCGGACCTTGCTTCGTGACGGTTCGGGCCGGCGGATACGCCGTGATCGCCCCGAAGTGCTCCTAGAGACTCGTCCTACTGACAGGGCGGCGCATCGCCGCTCAACGAAGCTCTAGCGTCCCTCCCCGAGCACGATGGACGATGCCTTCGCGCATCAGTGCATCGGCGACGCGGCCTGCCCGCTCCGGATCACCGGGCCACCCGCAGGCGGCGGGGAGGCCGGCGGCG
>DMNK01000019.1:6997-7137 GCA_003453695.1 Acidimicrobiaceae bacterium
CCGGCGAACCGAGGCTGGCGGACCGCAGGCCTCGCTGGGTCGGGAGCGGCCCGGCCAGCCCGCCGCCACGCACACGTGGCCGCCAGGGGACAGCGGGCGCACCGGGGCGAGCGTGCCGCGCACCAGACAGCCCCGATCTC
>DMNK01000053.1:0-2966 GCA_003453695.1 Acidimicrobiaceae bacterium
CCGAACGTCGACTTCTACTCCGGGCTCATCTACCAGGCCATGGGATTCCCCCTCGAGATGTTCCCGGTGCTCTTCGCCATCCCCCGCACGGCCGGGTGGCTGGCCCACTGGCAGGAGCTGCTCGACCAGGACACCAAGATCGTCCGGCCCCGCCAGCTGTACGTGGGCAACGAGCCGCGCCACTACGTGCCCATCAGCCAGCGGTAGGTCGGACTCAGGTCAGCGCTCACGGGCGGAGAACGAAGTTCGTCCCGGCAGTCCGGCCGCTCGCCACGAGCTCGAACAGCCTGGGTCACTCTGTCAGCGGTAGGGACCCGGTGTTACTGCCGGCGGATACAGTGCCCGGCAGCCCTCGGAGGCGGGGTGACGCCTCTTCTCTGTTGATCCCCGTTCCGGAGAAGAGCGAAGATGGCCGTCAGTGAGGAGAGCCGTCACCACCTGTACCAGCGCCTCGAGGAGGTCCTCGGGCCCGAGGAGGCAGCGACCTTGATGGAGCACCTCCCACCGGTGGGCTGGGCCGACGTGGCGACCAAGCGAGACATCGACGATCTTCGCATCGCGACGAAACGAGACATCGACGGACTCCACCGTGAAATCGAGGAGCTCGGTGGTTCCACGCGTCGAGAAATCGACCAGCTCCGTTCAAGCACAGAGCGCAAGTTCGACCGCCTCGACGAGCGTGTCGGGCGGATCGAGGCCGGTCTCACTCACCTCGGGGATCGCCTCGCTCTCACGACCGACTCGCTGCACCAAGACATCAGGGCAACGATGCTGGCGATGATGGGCACGATGGTCGTGCTCGTGAGCGCCGTCGTGGCGCTGGTCAAGCTGTAGGGCGACCGCCCGTCACGGGTTCGGGTGGGGGACGAGGCGCATGAGGCCCTCCTGCACCATCGACACCGCCAGCGTGCCGTCTCGGCGGAAGAGAAAGCCCCGGGCCAGGCCCCTGGCCCCGTAGGCGTTGGGGCTGTCCATGTCGTAGAGCAACCACTCGTCGGCGCGGAAGGGCCGGTGGAACCACATGCAGTGGTCCAGGCTCGCCCCCATGAATTCGGCGTCGTCCCAGCGCACCGGGTGGGGGGCGAGCATGGTGTCGAACAACGACATGTCAGAGGCGTAGGCGGCGATGCAGCTGTGCAGGAGCGGGTCGTCGGGGAGGGTGCCGTCGGCCCGGATCCACACCCGCTGGACGGGCTCGAGCTTCTCCTGCTGCATCCAGGGCAGCTCGCCCACGTGGCGCTGGTCGATGGGATGCGGGCGTGCGAACCAGTCGGCCAGCTCCTTGCGGTAGGGCTCGAGGCGCTCGCGCAGCGTCGCCAGTGACTCCGGCTCGGGGACCTCCGGCATCTTCACCTGGTGCTCGAGGCGGCCCTCCTCCTCCACGTGGAAGGAGGCGGCCAGGTTGAAGATGGCCTGGCCGTGCTGGATGGCCACCACCCGCCGGGTGGTGAACGACCGTCCGTCGCGGATGCGGTCCACCTCGTAGAGGATGGGCGCCTCGGGATCGCCGGGGCGCAGGAAGTAGGAGTGCAGCGAGTGGACCTTGCCGCGCTCGACGGTGCGGCCGGCAGCCATGAGGGCCTGGGCCGCCACCTGGCCGCCGAAGACCCGCTGGCGCCGCTCGTCGGGGCTCACGCCCCGGAAGATGTTGACCTCGATGGACTCGAGATCGAGCAGCTTCACCAGAAAGTCGAGCTCCTCGGTCACTCCTCGGTCACCGCCCTCCTCCTCGCGTCAGGTCCGACGGTACCGTGGCCCCGTGGCCCGCCTGCAATTCCCCGACGGCTTCCTGTGGGGGACGGCCACCGCCGCCCACCAGGTGGAGGGAGGCAACGTCAACAACGACTGGTGGGCCTTCGAGCACGCCGAGGGGACCCCGTGTCTCGAGTCGAGCGGCGACGGCTGCGACTCGTGGAACCGCTGGCCCGAGGATCTCGATCTCGTGGCCCGGCTCGGCTTCGGCGTCTACCGCTTCTCTCTGGAGTGGAGCCGTATCGAGCCGGCCGAGGGCGAGTGGTCGCTGGCCGCCCTCGAGCACTACCGCGACATCTGCAGCGGCTGCTACCGGCGCGGCCTCCGGCCCATGGTCACCTTCCACCACTTCACGACCCCGCGCTGGCTGGCGGAGCGGGGCGGGTGGGAGGCGGCCGACGCCCCCGAGCGCTTCGCCTCGTTCTGCGCCCGGGTGGTCGAGGCCATCGGTGACGTCATCTCCTACGCCTGCACCTTGAACGAGCCCAACATCGTGGCGCTCATGGGCTACGGGTACGGGATCTTCCCCCCCGGTGTGCGCGACTGGGACCGCCGGCGCGCCGTCAACGACGCCCTGTGCCGGGCCCACCGCCTGGCCGTGGACGCCCTGCGGTCCGGGCCGAGGTCCTTCCCGGTGGGGCTCACCCTGTCGATGAACGACTACCAGGCGCTGCCCGGCGGGGAGGAGCGCCTCGTGGAGCTGCGCCGGGACAGCGAGGACGTCTTTCTTGAGGCGTGCGCCGGTGACGACTTCGTCGGCGTGCAGAACTACAGCCGGGCCCGCGTCGACGCCTCGGGCATGCTCGGGCCCGAGAAGGGGGTGCCCGTCACCCAGATGGGCTACGAGTACTGGCCGTCTGCCCTGGGTGCCTGCGTGCGGCGGGCCGCCGAGGTGACCGGGCTCCCGGTCATCGTCACCGAGAACGGCATCGGCACCGCCGACGACGCCCAGCGCCGGTCCTTCGTCACCGAGGCGCTGGCCGGGTTGCACCGGTGCGTGGAGGAAGGGGTGGACGTGCGCGGCTACATCCACTGGAGCCTTCTCGACAACTTCGAGTGGGTGCTGGGCTACGGCCCCACCTTCGGGCTGGTGGCCGTGGACCGGGAGTCCTTCGACCGGAGGCCCAAGCCCAGCGCCGTCTGGCTGGGGGAGGTGGCCAGGGCCAATCGGCTGGAGGTCTCCGCCGCCGGGTCCGCCGGGTCCGCCAGGTCCG
>DMNK01000053.1:3152-10322 GCA_003453695.1 Acidimicrobiaceae bacterium
CGCCGGGTCCGCCGGGTCCGGCGGGTGAGTCCCGAGTGCGTTGGTAAAAGGAACCGGATTTGGGTCTCACCGCGGCGGGTGAGAGTCGGCGCCGCTAACTTTTGCCCACGGACGGTGGATAGGTAAAATAGCTGATGGCACGCTGCGTGAGAACAGCCGTAACGTCCGGCGTGGGGCCGGAAGCGCCCCACGGACTGCGCGCCTAGCTCGGAGGCGAGATTGGCCTCAACCAGGGAGATTCAGCGGGAGCCGATCGTCACCGACGATCTTTCGATCTACCGCGGATCGTGGGTCGCCGTCCGGGACGGACAGGTCGTCGCTGACGCTATCGACCCGGTCGAACTTCGGGACAAGCCTGAGGTTCGGGAAGACGACGTGATCTTCCTGGTCCCTACGGAGTCCGGCAAGACCTTGATGCTGTAAGGCGGCGCCTCGGCCTTGGCTCAGCCGTTCAGCATCGCATACCGCGCTTTGGTGCCTGGCGACATTCCGCGACCGATCCTGGGCATGCAAGTCACCGGCATCAACGGACGGAGCGGCATCATCTTTGGGATCGTGGATTCGGGTGCCGACACCAGCGCGTTCCCCTTCGGGTACGCCTCCCTGATGGGCTATACGGCCCAAACGCTGACGCCCGAGACCTACCAACAGGTAGGCGGGACTGGGACCGCATTCCGAGCACTGACAGCCTCTCAGGCCGTGGTTCCCGAGATTCCCACCGTGACGGTCCCGATCCTTCCCCTGCTCGTACAGGGCGCACAGACTGCATTGTGGGGACGAATGGACTTCATGACCTACTTCGACGTGGCGATCTACGAGGCCGAGCAGCGGTTCACGATCACCCCTCGTTAGGTCCTCTGACCTGGGAGAACTGTTACACCCCTGTCAGAGTGGCCTTATGCGAACGACCGGTCATGACTCTGGCAGACAGGCTCCGCACCGAGGCCGATGCCTGGGAGTTCTTGGAGCAGCTTCGGTGGCCGAATGGGGTTGCTTGCCCCAAGTGCCACGGCTCGGACGTGCGCCGGGGGGTCCGATGGTGCGGCGGGTAGTTGAATGGCCGACGTGTCCGACTCGATCGAACCGCTCCAGCCCCTCGACCTCGACGAGGCGGTGGCCAGCGTGCAGTCGAACCTCACCGACGTGCGCATCCTCTTGAAGGTGCTCGCCGGTCAGCTGGTGGACGCCGTCGGCACCGACCGGCTGGTGGTGGAGCACGCCGGACGGCTCCGTCGCAGCGACGACGTCCGAGCCCTGCAGGTCACCATGGGCGACGACGACTTCCGGGCCGAGCTCGACGGCGCCGCCGTGCGCTGCACGATCGGGCACCGATCGGGGGGGATCCGGATCCGCAGCGACCAGGTGACCGTGGAGGAGTGGCTCAGGCGCCTGCTGGCGTCGTTGCAGACCGAAGCCGCCCACTCCGAGAGCGCCAGGCAGGCGCTGGAGCGCATCGTGATAGGAGGAGGCACATGACCGAAGCAGCCGACCTTCCCGAGGCGACCAGCCACCGCCTCGAGGAGCTCGAGCACGGATTGTTCACCTCAGACCTGTCGGTGAACGAGTTCCTTCTCGTCAAGCACGCCGGGTTTCACCCGCTCGGCTTCGTGATGGGATCGTCGATCTACCACACCGGCATCCAGACCCGGCGGTGGGGCAAGAGCCAGGAGCTCACCAAGCTGACCGAAGCCATGTACAACGCCCGCGAGCTGGCCATGACTCGCATGGAAGAGGAGGCCCAGGAGCTCGGTGCGGACGGGGTGGTGGGCGTCCGTCTCGACGTGAACTACTACGAGTGGGGCCGCGACGCCGCCGAGTTCATCGCCATGGGAACCGCCGTGAAGGCCGAGGACGGAAGCTCGTATCGCAATGCTCAGGGCAAGCCGTTCACCTCGGACCTCTCCGGACAGGACTTCTGGACGCTCATGCAGACCGGGCACGTGCCGCAGGGACTGGTCATGGGGACCTGCGTGTTCCACATCGCCCACCGGGGCCTGGCCCAGACGCTCGGCACCGTGGGCCAGAACGTCGAGCTGCCCAACTTCACCCAAGCCCTGTACGAGGCGCGCGAGCTCGCCATGACCAGGATGCAGGACGAAGCCAACCGCCTCGGTGCCACCGGCATCGTGGGGGTCCGCCTGGAGGAGAAGTCGCACCAGTGGGGCTCGCACACCATCGAGTTCCTGGCGCTGGGCACGGCTGTGACCAAGGGCACCGGGGCGGCCACCCTTCCCGTCCCGACCACGATCATCTCGCTGGACAACTGATCGGACCGGCGGTGTCCGAGATGGGCGGCCACCCTGGGGCCACGGACCTGCCGGAGGCGGCGGCGGGTCAGGCGGCGAGAAACGTGCCGGAGGCCGTCGGGCGTCGCCTCTCGAGCAGCGCCTGGTCGTCGGGGCTGTCGGTGCCCGACTTCGCCGCCTGCGTCTCCATGGGCTTGCGGCCTCTGGCCCTCGTGCAGGGCTTCTGCGCCATGCAGTGGAGCGCCTACGCCATGGGCGGCGGCTCGCCGTGGGGCGCGCGCCCGACCGCCGGCGCACCCGCGGGAGCGGGAACGCCCTTCACCTCGGCTGGTTCCGGCGGCTACAGCGAATCGTGGCCGTGCCCACATGGCATCTTCTCGGCCGAGCACCGCTGGGGAGGCAACTACCAACAACCCTGGGCCGAGCATGCCTGGTCGCAGGGGTTCGGCTCGGCGTACGTGCGCATGGTCGAAGAGGCGCAGCAGGCCGGCGCCCAGGGGATCATCGACGTGGTCGACACCGCCCAGCACCTCACCGAGCAGAGCGTGATCGAGTTCCACGTGACGGGAACCGCCGTGGCCGTGGAGGACTCACCGCCTCCGCCCGCGCCGTGGAGCACCTACCTCGCCGGCCAGCGCCTGGCCAAGCTGTTCGAGGCCGGCTTCGTCCCGGTGTCGGTGGCCGCCGCCATGTCGTCGGTGATGATGTGGCCCAACTGCCAGACCGAGTACCTCCTGCACGGCACCGGGGGCTGGGGCTACAGCTACGGCGGCGAGATCGAGCAGGTGATCAACGCCGACACCGCCGTCCGGCGTCTGGCCCGGGCGGCCGTGCGCTCCCAGCTCGGCTCCGACACCCTCCACGGGGCCCGCTTCGCCGTCACCCGCCACACCGGGAACATGGGCGGCCACGTCGTCGAGTGCACGCTGCGGGGGACGCGCGTGCGCCGATTCAAGGACTTCGACCCGTTGGCCGCTCCCCGGCCCACTGTGCGGCTGTCGTGACCGACCTGCGTGCCGAGGTACGACGCGGGGTGAGCGCGCTCGGCCAGGTCCCGGCTCAGGGCCGGGGATCGACGTCGGATCTGTCCATCGACGAAGCCCTGCTCCTGCACTCGGTGGGCTGGGAGCCGGTGGAGCTCGTCACCGGCGTGTCCATGGCTTCGGTGCCTTGGGGGGTGTGGAGCTGGGGCCAGGGGGAGATCGCCGCCGCCTCGGCCGCCCATGCCACGGCCATGCGGGGCGCGTCCGAGCGCCTGACCGAGGAATGCGACCGCGCCGGGGGACACGGCGTGGTGGGCGTGCGGGTGGCCGTGAACGTGTACCCCAACCACGTCGACGTGGAGCTCGTCGGATCGGCGGTTCGACCGGTGGGCAGGAGGGGGCAGCCCCCGGCCCGGCCGTTCGTCTCCGACCTGTCCGGACGCGATTTCTGCCTCCTGCTCCGGGCCGGCTGGGAGCCCCTCGGCCTCGCCTTCGGCGCCAGCTTCGTCTACGCCCCGCGTCGCTCGGCGCGCACCACCCTGGGACAGGCCGGGCAGAACGTCGAGCTCACCAACTTCACTGAGGCCATGTACCAGGCCCGGGAGCTCGCCATGGAGCGGATGCAGCAGGCGGCGCTCGACATTGGCGCCGGCGGTGTGGTGGACGTCGTCATGCGCCAGGGCCCGATGACCTTCGCCACCCACGCCATCGGCTTCACGGCGTGGGGCACCGCGGTGCGGTGCGGTCCCGAGGGCCACCGCCACCTCGACCCGGAGATGGTGGTGCCCCTTGACGACGCCGTCGTCGCCTTTGCGGCCGAGTCGCTGCGCGGCCGGCCCGCGAACGCCGAGTAGCGGCGCCGATGGCGAGGACTCGCTGGTCAGGGGGTTGGCGGCCTGCCCAGGGGGCATAGAGCCTTCGTGGATAGGATGCCCTGATGCTCGGGGACACCGTCGTCCGCCTGTGGCGCCTGTACCAGACCCCCCTGGGCAAGCGCCTCTTCCGCTACACCATGGTGTCGGCCGTGGCGACGACCATCTCGCTGGGGACGCTCGCCATCGTCTACGGCGTGTTCCGGGTGTGGACCGAGGTCCCCTCCACGCTCTTCGCCAACCTCGTCGCCGTCGCCCCCTCCTACTACCTGAACCGCAACTGGGCGTGGGGCAAGTCGGGCCGTTCGCATGTCACCCGGGAGGTCGTTCCCTTCTGGGTGGCCTCCGTGGCCGGGATCCTGCTCTCCATCCTCACCTCCTCCGAGGCGCGCGACTTCAGCCTGGCGCACCATCTGCATCACTTCGGGAGCACCGTCATCGTCGAAGGGGCGAACATCTTCGCCTTCGGTGTGCTGTGGGTGCTCAAGTTCATGGTGTTCAACCGGCTCTTCCACGTGACGCCCGAGGCCGAGCTCGAAGAGGAGCTGCACCACCCGCACACCGCTGAAGCCAGCCAAGTGCTGGCGGCCGGCGGCTCCGAGGAGGGCGTCGCCTCTTAGCGGTTCACGCCGGGCCCGCGGTTCACGCCGGGCTTGCTGTCGGCGCCGGGGCGGTCAGTCCCGGAAGTTGGTGAACTGCAGGGGGATGCCGAAGTCGGCTTCCTTCAAGGCCTTGATCACGGCCTGGAGGTCGTCGCGCTTCTTGCCCGACACGCGCAGCTGGTCGCCTTGGGCCTGCGAGCTGATGCCCTTCAGGTTCAGGTCCTTGATGGCCTTGTTGAGCTCCTTGGCCTTGTCGGCCGAGATCCCGGCCTTGATCTTGACGTGCTGGCGGGCCGTTCCCTTGGCGGCCTCTTCGACCTTGCCGTTCTCCAGAGCCTTGAGCGACACCTGACGGCGAACCAATTTCTCCTCGAGCACCTGGTGCAGCGCCCGCAAGCGGTCCTCGGTCGCCGAGTGCAGCACCAGCTCGCCCGTGCCGAGCTCGATGGTGGAGTCGGTTCCCTTGAAGTCGAAGCGGGTCGACGCCTCCCGGTTGGCCTGGTCGACGGCGTTGCGCACTTCCTGCATGTCGACTTCTGACACGACGTCGAAGGTGGGCATGGGAACGACGATACCCGGCCCTCCGTTGCGAGATCTCGGGACCAGGTCTGCGCTGCGGAATCGGCCCGTCGGCGCCGACTAACTTGTCCGACGGGTCGGTGCCCGAGCGGCCAAAGGGAGCAGACTGTAAATCTGCCGGCACAGCCTACGAAGGTTCGAATCCTTCCCGGCCCACGCATGCCGAGCGAATGGACCGCCCCCCCAGTCTCTGAACGCCGCGAGGCGGACCGGCTCGCCGGTGAACGTCAGTCGCTCGAGGAGTGGCTCGACTACCACCGCGCCACGCTGCTCACCAAGTGCGCGGGGTTGACCGCCGAGGAACTCATCCGCCCGGCCGTGGCGCCCTCGACCTTGACGCTGCTCGGACTGGTGCGCCACATGACCGAGGTGGAGCGGTGGTGGTTCCGGATGCACGCCGGTCAGGAGGACATCCGGCTCGTCTATTCGACGAAGGAGAACCCCGACGCCGACTTCCTCGATCTCGCCGGCGCCGACGCCGCCGCCGACATCGACGCCTACCTGGCGGAGTGCGACGCCGCCCGAGCGGCGGTCGAGCATCTCGACCTCGACACGGTCGTTCCCGGACGGGGTCGCCATGCCGAGGAGACCCGCAACCTGCGCTGGATCTTCGTCCACATGATCGAGGAGTACGCCCGCCACAACGGCCACGCCGACCTCCTGCGCGAGGCCATCGACGGCGTCACCGGCGAGTGAGCCGCCGGCGCCCTCCGCGTCGCCCGAGCGACGTCGAGCGAGGGCGAGGGCGCCATCCGGGGCGGGCGGCGCGCCCTTTGTGAACGGTCCGAAAACAACGTCCCACGTGCCCTTGTCGCCCCAGGCGAGATGGTTACAATGCCGTTACGACCGGCCCGGCAGTGGGCATTGGAAGGACCGGCCGAACCGTCGGGAGTGCTCGACCCGGGGGTGAGGCTGCAGGCGAGTGACCCCGGGACGAGGAATGGCTGCACTGAAGACGACGGTCGCTGCCGGCCCCAGCCGGGCGGCGCAGGTGGCCGTGGGCTACCGCACCCTCGATCGGCTGGCCGAGTGGGACGCCAAGGTCCGCACCCGCTGGCCCTTCGCCGGCCTGGTGCCCCGCATCGACGCCGACGCCGACCCGTCCGACGCCTCGACCCTGCTCCTGCGGCCGGCCGTGCTCGGATTCCTGGCGCTGGTCGCCATCTCGGCCGGGGTGTCCCAGCAGCGCTCGCCCTTCGCGCTCAAGCTCCCGGGTGCCTGGTTCTTCGGCGTCCCCTCCGCCGGCACCCCGCCCTCCACCCACCAGGAGCTCCTCGGGCTGGTCTTCGTCTACGGCGGGCTCGTCCTCCTCATGCGGGTCTGGTACGGGGTGATGCGCACCGTGTCGCAGGTGCCGGGCATCCCGGTGCGCAAGCTGGTGGCGGTGGGCGCCCTGTGGTGCGTGCCGCTGCTCGTGGCCCCGCCGCTGTTCAGCCGGGACGTCTACAGCTACGCGGCGCAGGGCGAGATGATGAGCCACGGCATCAACCCGTACCACTACGGGCCGGGCACCCTCGGCTCGGGGCCCTTCGTCAGCGGGGTGGATGCGCGCTGGATGAACACGGCGGCGCCGTACGGCCCGCTCTTCTTGATGCTGGCCGGTTGGTCGGCCTCCATCAGCTTCCACCACGCGCTGATCACCCTCGAGTTGCTGCGCGTGCAGTCGGTGATCGGCGTCGCGCTGATGGCCTATTGCATCCCCAAGCTGGCGCGCTCNNGCAGGGCGAGATGATGAGCCACCACATCAGCCCGTATCAGTACGGGCCGGGCGTGGTCGGGTCGACGCCCATGACGCGTCTCGTCGACCCGCTGTGGCTGAACACCCCCGCCCCCTACGGGCCGCTGTTCATGGAGGGCGACGGGCTCCTCACCGACCTGGCCGGCCACC
>DMNK01000073.1:0-1348 GCA_003453695.1 Acidimicrobiaceae bacterium
TAGGCTGAATGCAGAGGCGCGTGGCGCCAACCGCCCCTGATCAACCGAAGGCCTCCGGGCGATCAATCACCGGTCGCCGGGCCATCAAATCGCCGACTACTCGCGAAATCGGGAAGATCGTCGACTTCCCGAGAGACTGCGCCACCGCGCCGGTCGTCGATGGGTTGGGTGGGGTTGGCCGCCGGTGGGAGGACCAGCGAGCCGGCACACACGGGGACTCAGGCCGCGGTACCTCCCATTGACGACGGCGCGGGGCGCAGAACAGGGGATTTCCGGTACGAAGCCGCGCACGGGCGAGGCCTCCGGTGACCGGAACGGTCCCACATCACTTCTACTGACTGCGCATCGCCCGGGTCTATTCGCGCCGTTTGCGAGCGGGTCTGTGACCAGGGGCAACGAACAGCACATGACCGCGCGCCGCGTTGGCTCTGCGCCATGTCGTGTCGGCACCGCGAGATCGCGCCCACGAACGTGTTCCCACCTTGGTAGGCGGGGAAGTTTCCTGTAGCCGGCGGGGAATTGTCCGTGCTGTGTCGGACCAGCCCCCGGAGGATCTGCATGCAAGGTGGGAATGGCCGCGGACGACTCCACTAAGGATTTCGAGGATTTCTACCGGACGCGCGCACCGGCGCTGCATCGGTACGCCACGACCGTGGCCGGTCCCGATGTGGCCGAAGACGCCTGTCAGGAGGCGTGGCTGCGGATGTGGCGGGCCTGGGGCAGCGCCGACGACCAGCGGCTCGACGCCTGGGCGAGACAAGTGGTGCGCAATTGCTGCCTGGACCGCCGTCCCGCCCGGCTCGAAGCCCTGTCGCCGTTGGCCGAGATGCCCGCCCTCGATCTCCAACCCGATGAGCTGGTGCTGCGGCGCGCCGAGGCGTCCGCCATCGGTGCGTGCGTGCGGCGCCTTCCCGCCCACCTGCGCCAGGTGATGTGGCTGCGCGAGATGGTGGGCATGAGTTATGCGGAGATTGCCGAGGCCTTGTCCATCCCCATCGGCACGGTGATGTCCCGTCTCCATGCGGCGCGCCGGCGGCTGGCGCGCCGGCTGGTGAGTTAGGCCGGTGACGGTGCGGGCGGTCCTGCGCGGCAGGCGGCATCCGAGCCGCATGCAGCTCCAGGCATGGTTCGACGGCGAGGCCGTCGACGGGATCGGCTGGCATCTCGCCAGCTGCGAGTCATGTTTTGCCCACGTGGAGGAGCTGGCGCGCATTCGGAACGTGCTACGTCTCGCCTTCGCCGACGTGGGGGATGCCGCCGGGGTGGCCGACACCGCCGAGGCGGCGCTCGACGCCGGCCTCGATGTATCAGGCGTCGACGAGGCCCACGAGGCCGACGAGGCCGACGA
>DMNK01000073.1:1516-8880 GCA_003453695.1 Acidimicrobiaceae bacterium
GGCCGACGAGGCCGACGAGGCCCCGTCCGAGGTGAGCCGCTATCTCGTGGCGCGGGCTCGGTGGCGCACCCGAGTCCTGGTGACCGTGCCGGTGGCGGCCTTGGCCGTCGTGGGCACGGTGCTCGGCATCACCCAGGTGCCGTTCCACGGGACGCTCTCGTCGGCACAGGGTCGGGGAGCGGGCTCGACGACGGCGCCGGCCAACCGCTTCGGCCCCGGCGACTTTCCGGCGACGGGGCAGTCCAAAGCGGGCCCGGGCGGGTCGGCGGGCGCCGCGGCCGTTCCCGGGGCCTTCGCCTCCTCGGGCCGCACCGGGTCAGGGCCGGCCGCCGGCGTCGGCCTTGGCGGCGTCGAGCCCTTGAGCCTGGCCGTCATCGTCCCGACGCAGGGAACAGACGGCGCCCAGGGGTCGCAGGTCGTCGAGGCCGTGCGGGAGGCGGTCCACGAGGCCAACGCCTCCGGTGGGGTGGCCGGCGCTCCCGTGCAGTTGACGGTGGTGTCCGCACAGGATGCCGCTGCCGTCGCCGCTCTGGCCGGACGGGTGACGGCGGTGGTGGGCGGCTTCGGCGCCTCGGCTCCCGACGGTGTCCCGTGGATCCTGCCCGCCGACCCCTGGGCTGGCGGCGCCAGCACGGTGGCCACCGAGCTCTCACCCGCCCAGGCCGGGGCCCGGCTGGGCCAGGACCTCGTGCAGCAGGGACATGGGGGGACGGTCGGTGTGGTGATGGGCACCGGGCCGGACACCGCCCTCGAGACGGGCCTGGCGCAGGTGGTCCCGGTGACCACGGTGGCGGCGCCCTCCTCGGGCGCCTGCCTGCCGGCGGCCACGTCACTCGAGTCCCAGGGCGTAACCGCCGTCGCCGTGGCCGGGTCGCCCGCCCTGGCGGCGTCGTGCGCAGCGGCGCTCGGCGCCATGGGGTGGTCGCCACCGAACGGGATGTTGCTGGCGCCGTCGGCCGCCTACCAGGGTGTGGGTGGCTTCGGACTGGTGCCCACCACCACGCTGTACACGGTGCTCGGCCTGCCCTGGCCGGAGGGAGCGTCATCCGGCGCGGCGCGCTTCCGCTCGGCTGTGCCCGGCGCCAGCTCCTACCGGGCCCTCGTGTCTTACGCGGCGGTGGAGCTGGCCGTGCAGGCGGCCCGAGACGGCGCGCTCAACATGGCCCTGCTCTCGGGCGGCACGTGGCGCAACGACCTCTACGACTTCTCGGGTCTCTCGAACGTGGGGGCGACGGTCGTGGAGAGCAACGCCGGCGTCTGGTCCCCCGCTCCGTAGGGCCCCAGCCTGGCCGCCAGCCGGCGCAGGCCCGGCGGGTCCGCCGTCTCCACCTCCACGCCGTCCCGGGCGCGCAGCCAGTCGACGTTGTCGCGGTGCAGGCGGTCGTCCCGGTCATAGCGGTTGAGGACCACGACCGAGGGCAGTGCGGCGCGCTGCAGGGCGTCGACGGCGAGACGCACGGCGTTGATGGTGCCCAGGCCGGCGTCTGCCACCAGGAGCACGTGATCGGGACCGAGGGCGTCCGCCAGGTCGACGGCGTCGGCGTCTTCGGCTTGTGGGGAACGTACCCCGCCCGCCGTCTCGACGAGGCCGACCCCGACAGGGGGCGACGGCCAGTGGAGCTCGGCAACGACGTCGGCCAGCCGGAGCTGCGCACGGCCCAGTCGCCGGGCCGCCATGGGCGGCGCCACCGCCAGCGGGTAGGAGCGCTGCGCCGGGCACACCGTGTCCGGCTGCTCGCCACTCGCTCGTGCCAATACCTCGGAATCGGTCGGCGACAGCTCCTCCGGGTCGAAGGACTGGGCGGGCTTGCGCGCCGCCACGGTGATCCCCTCCTCCCGCCACCGCTCGAGGAGCCGTGCCGCCACCCAGGTCTTTCCCACCTCGGTTCCCGTCCCCACCACGACGACCAGGTGATCCGGCCTCGTCACGCCGGGACCTCAAGCTCGGCCAGCGCCTGTCGCAGCCGATCCACGTCGTCGTCGCCGTGCGCCGCCGACAGCGTCACGCGCAGCCGGGCCGTGCCGACCGGCACGGTGGGGGGCCGGATGGCCGGCACCCACAGGCCGCGCTCGAGGAGTGCCGCCGAGGCTTCGAGCGCCCGCTCCTCGTTGCCCAACACGATGGGGATGATCGGGCTGGGATGGCCCGGTGCGATGCGATCGACCAGGGCGCGCAACCGGGCCCGCAGGGCGGTGCCCGCATCGCTGTGCAGCACTCCGAGGGCGGCCAGCGCCGCTGCGGTGTCGGCGGGGGTGGGGGCGGTGGTGAAGATGTAAGAGCGGGCCCGGTTCTCGAGCAGCTCGACGAAGGGTGCCGCGCCGGCAACGTATCCCCCCAGCGAGCCGAGCGTCTTGGACAGGGTGCCGACCCGTAGCACGTCGACCCCCTCGAGGTGCGGGGCGGGATCGGGTCCGAGCACGGCGTGGGCCTCGTCGAGAACGAGAAGCGCTCGGTGTCGCCGGCACAGGTCGGCCAGTCGGGCCACCGGGGAGACGTCACCGTCCATCGAGAACACGAAGTCGGTCACGACGATGGCGGGGGCGGCGTCGTCGGCCAGCAACTTGGCCAGGGCGTCCATGTCGGTGTGTGGGTACACGGTCACCTCGGCGCGGGCCAGACGGGCGCCGTCCACGATCGAGGCGTGGTTGTACTCGTCGGAGAAGATGTGCACGCCCTGCTCGCCGAAGGCGGACAGCACGCCGAGGTTGGCGGCGAAGCCGGTGGGGAACACCACGGCTCGTTCGCATCCGGCGTGCTCGGCCAAGGCCGCTTCGAGCTGGTGATGGACGGGCCGGGAGCCGGTCACGAGGCGCGACGCTCCGGAACCGGTGCCCCAGCGCGCCAGCGCCTCGGCCGCCGCCGCCGCCACGTCGGGATGGCTGGTGAGCCCGAGGTAGTCGTTGGAGGCGAACGACACCACCCGGCGGCCCTCGTCGAGGAGCACACCGGCGGGCCCCGAGGCGTCGAAAGGACGCGGCCGCCGCCACCGGCCCTCGGCGGCCACCTGTGCGCAGCGTTCGGCCACCCGGGCCTGCCACGGCGTCGACGGGCCGGGTCTCGCCCCCTGTGTCGGCGGTCCTTCGTCCACGACGGTCAGGTTCCTCCGGCGCGCTCGCCGGTCGCGTCCTCGAGGGCGGCCACGAGCACCGAGACGATGCGGTCGATCTCCGTGGCGGTGACGGTGAGCGGCGGCATCACGACGACCACGTCGCCAAGGGGGCGGATGAGGACACCGCGCCCCACGGCGGCGTCGCACACTTCGCGGCCGAGCCGGCGGCCCGGAGCGGAAACCAGCTGGACGCCGGTCATGAGCCCGCGTTGGCGCAGTCCCGCCACAGCGGGGTGGGGCAGGACGTCGGCTTCCAGGCGGCTCGACAGTTGCTCGGCCCGGGCCCGGACGTTGTCGAGGACGTGACCTTCTTCGAGCACACGGAGGTGCGCCAGGGCCACCGCCGCCGCCAAGGCATTGCCGCCGTAGGAGTGCCCGTGGAACAGGGCGCGTTCGGGGTCACCGAGGAAGGCGTCGTACACGTGACCGGACGCCACCGTGACCGACATGGGCAGGTAGCCGCCGGTGATCCCCTTCCCGAGGCACAGCAGGTCGGGGCGCAGACCGCACCACTCGCTGGCGAAGAGCCGGCCGGTGCGACCGAACCCGGTGGCCACCTCGTCGGCCACGACGAGCACCCCCGCCTGGGCTGCGGCCCGCGCCAGGGCGCCCACGTCATCTGGCTCGGCCACGAGCATTCCCGCTGCCCCCTGCACGAGCGGCTCGATGACCACCGCCGTCAGCTCGCCGCCGTGGGCGTCGAGCGCCACCATTGCCTTGTCGAGCCAACCGGGATCGTCGTAGCCGGGGGTGCGCACCACCGGGAAGCGCAGCGGGTCGAACAACGAGGTGCCGAACCCGCCGTCGCCGAGCGACAGCGAGCCCACCGTGTCGCCGTGGTAGGCGTTGCCGAGGGCCAGGTACCGGGTGCGTCGCGCCTCGCCCTGGTTGACCCAGAACTGGAAGGCGATCTTGAGCGCCTGTTCGACGGCCGAGGCACCGTCGGAGGCGAAGAGGAAGTGCGGGGCGTCGACCGGCACCACCGCGGCCAGCGCCTCGGCCAGCTCCACCACCGTCGTGTTGGTGTTGCCGAGCATGGTCGAGTGGGCGACCTTGTCGAGTTGCCGGCGCAGGGCCTCATCCAGCTCGGGCACCCGGTGTCCCAGGGTGGTGACCCACAACGACGAGATGGCGTCGAGATAGCGGTTCCCGTCCACGTCTACGAGCTCGCGGCCTTGGGCAGACGCCACCACGATGGGGAGGTGGTCGGCGTACGTCGCCATCTGGGTGAAGCCGTGCCACACCAGGGCCTGGTCGCGGCGCAGCCACTGCTCAGCGCGCTGGCTTGGAACACTGCGGCCGGGCTCGGTCATGGACCGTCAGTCTCGGCGTCGGCGGCGAGCCGGTCCAGTCCCGCCGGGCCAGCTCCCCGGGCTCAGAGCTGCGAGCGCCCCCGCTGTGCCACCTGGTGGCGCCGGCGCTCGATCTCGGCCGGGTCGACGGGGCCGCCGTGGAAGGAAGCGGCCGCCTCGCCCTCGAGCCGCCACGCTTCTGCCCCGGTCGTGAGGCTTCCCCGCTCATAGGTGTCGAACAGCGTGCGCAGCGCCCGGCTGTCGCTGGTGGTGATGTCGGTGGCCAGGTGGCGGGCGAAGGGGAGCAGCTCGTCGTGGGGGACGACGTGGTTGACCAGTCCCCACGCCAGCGCGGTGTCGGCGTCGACGAAGTTGCCGGTGGCGCTCATCTCCCGGGCCCGCCGCAGGCCGACCGCCTCGGGGAGCAGGACAGTGAGCCCCCACAAGGGCTGCACCCCGATGCGTGCGTGGGTGTCGGCGAAGCGGGCCCGCTCCGAGGCCACGAGGAAGTCGCAGTTGAGCGCCAGCTCCAGTCCTCCCGTCACCGCCACGCCGTTGACGGCGCCGATGACGGGTTTCGAGGTGGCGAGCAGCGTGCCCCGGCCCCGGTGCGCCGCTGCGGGCTCGTCTGTCGACCCGTCCGAGCCGGCGCCGGGGCTGAGGCCGGCCGGCACCGGGTCGTTGAGCACGCCGCCGTCGCGGCCCAGCTCCTTCAGGTCGAGACCGGCACAGAAGGCGGGGTCGGCACCGGTGAGGACCACGGCGGCGACGTCCTCGTCGCCGTCCGCTTGCGCCATGGCCCGGCGGAGCTCGGCGATCATGCGGCGCGACAGGGCGTTGCGGGCCTCGGGACGGTTCAAGGTGACGACGGCCACGCCGCTCTCGACGTGGAGCAGGACGATGTCTTGTGCGGCCACCGTCGGCGCGGTGCTCAGCGGGTCACGACCACGCTGGAGCCGTGACCGAACAGCCCCTGGTTGGCAGAGAGGCCCACGCGGGCTTCCTCCACCTGGCGGCCCTCTGCCCGGCCCCGCAGCTGCCACACCAGCTCGCACACCTGGGCGATGGCCTGAGCGGGGATGGCCTCGCCGAAACAGGACAGCCCGCCGCTCGGGTTGACGGGGATGCGCCCCCCCACCGCCGTGTCGCCGTCGCGCAGCAGCTTCTCGGCCTCGCCTTCCTTGCACAGGCCGATGTCCTCGTACCAGTCGAGCTCGAGGGCCGTGGAGAGGTCGTACACCTCGGCAACGTCGACGTCCTCGGGCCCGATGCCGGCTTCCTCGTAGGCGGCGGAGGCGATCGACTGGCGGAAAGTGGGCCCCGGCTCACCCGGAACCGCCGCGGCGGAGTCGGTCGAGAAGTTGGGCATCTCGATGACGGTCTGGGGAAAGCGCGGGGTCACCGTGGACACCGCCGCCACCCGCACCGGGTTGTCCTGCTCGTGGCGACGGGCGAAGTCCATGCTCGCCAGCACGACGGCGGCGCCGCCGTCGGAGGTGGCGCAGATCTCGAGCAGCCGCAGCGGGTCGGCCACCATGGGCGAGGCCAGGACCTCTTCGGCGGTGACCTCGGTGCGGTAGCGGGCGTTGGGGTTGTTGCGCCCGTGGCGGGCGTTCTTCACCTTCACCGCCGCGAAGTCGGCCTCGGTGGCGCCGAACAGCTCCATGCGCCTGCGGGCGTACAGGGCGAAGTAGGCCGGGTTGGTGGCACCGAGGAGCCGGAAGCGCAACCAGTCAGGGTCGTCCCTGCGCTCCCCGCCCACGGGGGCGAAGAACCCCTTGGGGGTGGTGTCGGCCCCCACCACCAGGGCGACGTCGCACAACCCGGCCAGGATCTGGGCCCGCGCTGCGGCGATGGCGGTCGCACCCGAGGCGCACGCCGCGTAGCTGCTGGCCACGCGGGCGCCGCTCCAGCCCAGGGCCTGGGCGAAGGTGGCACCGGACACGAAGCCGGGGTAGCCGTTTCTGATGGTGTCGGCGCCCGAGACGAACTGGATGTCGCGCCAGGTGAGCCCGGCGTCATCGAGGGCGGCGCGCGCCGCCGCCAGGCCGTACTCGACGAAGTTGCGGCCCCACTTGCCCCAGGGGTGCATGCCCACCCCGAGCACAGCGACGGGCTCAGGCACCAGATTGCTCCACGGGCCGCCATTTCCACACGACGTACTCGTGCTCGTCGTCCTCGTAGAGGGTGTCGAGGACCAGCTCCACCTCGTCGCCGATGGCGAGGTCGGTGGCGGTGACGCCGGGGACCACCTGGCCCAGGACCACCATCTCCTCGGCGGCCAGCTCGACGGCGGCGATGCAGAAGGGCTCGTAGGGCTCGGCCGCCACGTACGGCTCGGGTGGCTGGTAGCGGGCGTCGGTGTAGGACCAGATCCGTCCCGTCCGGCTGAGGGGCACCTCGTCGAACTCGGTGCCGGCGCAGTCGGGGTTCCGGCAGAAGGACGCCTCCTTGGGGAAGGCGATGGTGCCGCACACCCGGCACTTGCTGCCGAGCAGCGCCGGTGCCTGGGCGTCCAGGGTGAACCATCCCTCTCGGGCGGCGGTGGGCGTCTTGGCCTGGGCCATCGAGCGAGTCTAACGCCGCGTCAGATTCGTCAAAGTTTGAAGATGACCACGTATCTCGAGGCGGTGAGCGCCTCGAAGTCGGAGTGGACGGACCCGGCGGCAGCGGCGTAGCCGTCGTCGGCGCGCATGGTCTGGCCCTGGTTGCGGATCTCCCCTTCGGCCAGGAAGAAGAACTCGGCGTTGGTGTGCTCGTGCGGTGAGCCCACGTAGCCGGCCTCCGCCTCGATGAGCGTCACCATGTAGCCGTCGGCTTCGCCGAGGATCCTGGCCCTCGCCTTGCCGCCTTCGCCCCACGGCATCCACTCCGCCTCGGCGGCGCGGCGGATGTCCCAGCGGTCGAGCTGTTGCTCTGTCTGCATGTGGTGCACCTCTCTCTCGTGGCGATCAAGCGACTG
>DMNK01000073.1:9048-13851 GCA_003453695.1 Acidimicrobiaceae bacterium
CGATCAAGCGACTGTCTCGTGGTGATCAGGCGACCTCTGCCGCCACCCAGGCATCGAGCTCGGCGGCGGGTTCGGGGACGGCAACGGAGACCTCCTGCGCCGAGTGAGCCGGAAGCAACCGGAGGGCGACGAACGAGCCGAGCAGGGCGGCGGCCGTGGCCACGATCATCGCCTGGTCGGCACCGGTGATGAAGGCGTGCCGGGCGGCGTCGACCAGGGTGGCGCCGAGCGAGGCCGGGGCGTGGTGCCCGATGGTGACCGCTGCTCCCACCGAGGTCTTGGCCTGGGCGGCGACGGCGGCGGGCACGTGCGCCAAGGCGGGTCGGATGTGGCTGGTGAAGATGGACGAGGCCACCGACCCCATGACGGCCACGCCCAGGGCGCCACCGAGTGAGCGGGTGGTGTCGTTCACCGCCGAGCCCACGCCGGCCTGGGCGGGGGGAAGGGCGCCCATGATCGATTCGGTGGCCGGCGCCATGGCCAGTCCCATGCCGGCGGCGACGACGACGCTGGCGACGAGCAGGAACGAGTACCCGGTGTGCGCCGTGGACGTCGCCATGAGGGCGAAGCCGACGGCCATGAGGGCCAGGCCCGTGCTCACCACGGCCTTGGTGCCCACCCGGGCGGCGAGCTTGGCGGCGGGCTGCGAGACGGCGCCGATGGTGACGGCGAAGGGAAGCGCCCGCACCCCGGCCTGGAGGGTGTTGTAGCCGAGCACGAACTGCATCTGCTGGGTGAAGAGGAACAGCCAGCCGAAGAGAGCCAGGAAGATCATGGTGACCGAGAAGCTCGCCGCGCTGAACCGGGCATTTCGGAACACCCTGAGGTCCACCATGGGGTGCGAGCTGCGCAGCTCGTAGACGACCCAACCGGCGAGCACGGCGAGGCCGGCGGTGACCACGCCGACGGTCCGGGCGCTCAGCCAGCCGTAGGTGGGGGCCTCGATGGTGGCGTAGACGACGGCGACCACGCCGGCAATGGAGGTGACGAGCCCGACGGGGTCGAGGGCCTTGGGGTGGTCGTCACGCGTGGGGGGCACCACGAAGCGGCCGGCGACCAGGGCCACCACCACGATGGGCACGTTGACGATGAAGATCGATCCCCAGGAGAAGTGCTCGAGCAGCCAGCCGCCGAGGGTCGGGCCGACGGCGACGCCGAGCCCGGACACCGCCGACCACATGGCGATGGCCTTGGCCCGCTCGCCGGGCACGGTGAACACGTTGGTGAGGATCGACAGGGTGGCGGGCATGATCGCCGCCGCCCCGGCCCCCATCACCACCCGGGAGGCGATGAGCTCGCCGGCCGACCCCGACAGGGCGGCGAGTGCCGAGCCCACCCCGAAGACGACCAGGCCGCCGGCCAGGGTGCGGTGCCGACCGATGCGGTCACCGAGGCTGCCCAGGCTGAGCAGCAGCCCGGCCATGGCCAGCGTGTAGGCGTCGGTCACCCACTGGAGCGAGGCGGTCGAGGCGTGGAGCTGGCGCACCATGGTGGGCAGGGCCACGTTCACGATCGTGCTGTCGACCACGATGACGAGGAGCGACAGGCACAGCACCCCCAGGGTGACCCAGCGCCGGGAGTGGATCTCTTCGGGGGTCCAGGTCCGCATCGCTCCTCCTTGACATGTCGAGACTGACAGGACAAATCAAATACCGTAATGATCGACATGTCAAGAGTGACCTGTTACATTGTTCCTATGTCATTGCGGCACGGGCTCCTCGACCTCCTGGCCGGTGAGCCGCAGAGCGGCTACGACCTGGCCCGGTTCTTCGAGGCGTCCATGGGCAACGTCTGGCCGGCCCAGCACAGCCAGATCTATCCCGAGCTGGGGAAACTTGTTGCCGAGGGGCTCATCACCCAGGTCGACGAGGGGCCGCGGGGCCGCAAGCTCTACCAGACCACCCCGGAGGGGATCGACGCCCTGCGGACCTGGCTGCGGGAGAGCCCCCCCGACTACTCGGTGCGCTACGAGGCACTCCTGCGCATCTTCACCCTGTGGGTCCTCCCCACCGACGAGGCGCTCGCCTATCTGGAGCGGGACCGGGCCGAGTACCGCCGCCACCTGGCGCAGATCGAGACCGCCATCGGCGAGGTGGAGTGGTCCAAGAACCCGATCAACCGGGGCGCCCGGCTCACCATCGAGTTCGGGCGGCGCTTCTACGCCACGCTCATCGAGTGGATCGACTGGGCCGCCGAACAGGTGCGGTCGGGCACCCTCGAGCCCGGCGGCCCGCTTCCTACGATCTGAGCGCCCCGCGCACAGCAGCAGTCGCTCGCCCGGGAGGTTCGACTCCTCCTCGCTCCTCACAACGAGGTGGCGAGGAGGGCGGCGAAGACGACCACGACGATCACGATGGCCACCAGCCGCAGGCGGCGACGGCGCCGGTCGAGACGGGCGAGCATGTCGCGGTCGTCGTGCCCGCCGTTGTGTCTGTAGTCGTGGCGGCCGGTGAGCTCGTCCCCCCAGTCCCAGAAGTCGGGGTCGTTGGGGTCACGCGGCGCGGGCCCGACCGGTGTGGGCACGGGCCGAGCCTACGGCTATCCCCCGGCCCCGGCGGGCCGCACCGGCAGGCCGTCGCCTGCAGCTGCCGTGACATGATGAGGCCGGAGGGGACATGACCACGCGCACGTCGCCCGACATCGACCTGCTGTCGGGCACCTTCTACACCTCGGATCCCTATGTCGCCTTCGCCTGGATGCGGCGTGAGGCCCCCGCCTACTACGACGAGGCCAATGCCATCTGGGGCGTGAGCCGCTACGAGGACGTGAAGGCCGTCGGCCAGGACCCCACCACCTTCTCGAGCGCCCAGGGATCCCGGCCCGGCATCGCACTTCCCTTCATGATCGACATGGACGCCCCCGAGCACCGACGCCGGCGGCGGCTGGTCAGCTACGGCTTCACCCCCCAGGCGGTGACCGAGCGGCGGGGGCGCATCGCCGAGGTGTGCGACTCGATCATCGACAAGGTGTGCGAGCGCGGTGACTGCGATCTGGTCACCGAGGTGGCCGCCCCCCTGCCGCTCATCATGATCGCCGACATGCTGGGTTTCCCCGAGGACTCCTGGGACCGGCTCCTGCACTGGTCGGACACCATGCTCCTGTCCCAGGGGTCGACCGACCCGGGCACCCTCGAGACGGCCACCGCTGCCTTCGTCGAGTGGGACGCCTACGTGCGCGAGCGGATCGCCGAGCGCCGCAAGGACCCCGAAGCCCACGACCTGCTGGGCGCGCTCGTCCACGGCGTCGTCGAGGGAGACGTGCTCGACGACGATTCGCTCGTCCACGAGGCGCTGCTCATCTTGATCGGCGGGGACGAGACCACCCGTCATGTGATCAGCGGCGGGATGGAGGCCCTGCTCCGCCACCCCGACCAGCTCGAGGCATTGCGCCGGGACCGGGGCCTGCTCGAGACGGCGGTGGAGGAGATGCTGCGCTGGGTGTCGCCCATCAAGAACATGAACCGGACGGCAGTGCGTGACGTGGTGCTCCGCGACCGGTGCATCGCGGCCGGCGACCAGGTGCTCCTTTTGTATCCGTCGGCCAACCGGGACGAGACGGTGTTCACCGAACCAGAGACGTTCGACGTCGCCCGCACGCCCAACGACCACGTGGCCTTCGGGTTCGGTGCCCATCTGTGCCTGGGCCAGCGCCTCGCCCGCGCCGAGTTGCAGGTCATGGTGGACCGCCTGCTCGACCGGTTGCCCGACCTCGCCCTGGCCTCGGGCGACCCGCTGCCCCTGCGGGAGTCGAACTTCATCGTGGGCCTGACCGCCATGCCCGTCACCTTCTCGCCCACGCCCCGCATCGCCACCTGAGCCAGGGGCTCAACCGTCGCTTCTGGGCCGGGGCGGCACCGGCCAGTCCCGGGCCCGCAGCACCGCCTCGCTGCCGCCGTCCATGGTGATGAGCGACCCGACGAAGAACCCGGCTTCGGGCGAGAGCAAGTAGGCGATGAGGCCGGCGATCTCCTCGGCGGTGCCGGGCCGGCCGGCGGGGACGGGGAAGAGCTCGCCCAGCGACTCCACGAACGACCACATCCCCTCGGTCATGGGGGTGTCGATGAACCCCGGGACGACGGCGTTCAGGCTGATGCCGGCCCCGATCCACTCCGGCGAGGGGGCCTGGGCTCGCACCCATCGGGCCAGGGCCAGCTTGGACGCCGGGTAGGCACTCACGGCGTCGTCGCCGGCGGCCCGGCGGGCGGCCTCCTCGTCGTCCTCGAGGCAGTGGTCGGTGATCTCGATGCGCAGACCGGGTTGGGTGGTCATCGAGTTCGAGCAGACGGCCACCGCCCTCGCCCCGCCGCCGGCGGCGAGGAGAGGACGAAGCCCGCCCAGGGCGGCCACGGCGCCGAAGTAATTGACTGAGACGATGTCGGGCGCCGGGCCCTTGTAGATGCCGGCCGCCGCCACCACACCGTCGAGTGCTCCGCCGCAGCGGGCCGCCACCTCGCTCAGCATGCGCTCCCGGCCCTCGGCGCGGCCCAGGTCGGCCACCACCTCGGCGTCGCGCCGGTCCACCCCCACCACCGTGTGTCCCTGCGCCTCGAGGCGGGCGCGCAGTGCCCTCCCCATGCCACCGGCGGAGCCGGTCACAGCGATGACGGACATCGCACCCCCTGTGTCTCACGGTCCCCCGACGAGGCGTGATTCTGGCATCGGTCCAGGTGAGGGCCCTTCGGGGCCGGTGGGACGGCCCGATAGGATGACCCGTCGGCCCACCACCCGGTGGGCCCCAGCGCTCGTAGCTCAATTTGGACAGAGCATCTGACTACGGATCAGAAGGTTGGGGGTTCGAGTCCCT
>DMNK01000074.1:0-1318 GCA_003453695.1 Acidimicrobiaceae bacterium
TCGAGTCCACGATGTGGATGAAGGCCTCGTAGCAGTTGAACACCCCGTGGCGGCCGGTGAGCAGGTATCCCTCGAGCCAGCCCTGGCACTGGTGCTCGGACAGGACCTCCATGACGGCGCCTGCCGGTGCCAGGTGGTCGTCGCTGTCGAGGCGTTCGGCCTCCCACTGCCGGCTCGTCACCTCGAAGACGTCCTGGAGCTTGTTCGAGGCCGTCTCGTCGGGACCGAAGAGACGGAACTGCTTCGGGTTGCGGGCGATCACGTCGCGCAGCAGCTCCCCGCACACGCGGGTGGCCTCGCTCCAGGTGGTGCCGGGCTGCTTCACCTCCACCTGGTAGTGGCGGAAGTCGGGCATGGTCAGGTCCTTGCGCAGGAGCCCTCCGTTGGCGTGGGGGCTGGCGCTCATGCGGGCCTCCGCCTTGGGAGGCAGGTCGGCCAGTTCCGCCCGCAGGGCGCCGGCGGCGTCGAAGAGCTCTTCGGGGCGATAGCTCCGCAACCAGGAGTCGAGCTGCTTGCGGTGGTCGGCGTTGGTGCGCACGTCGGGGAGCGGCACCTGGTGCGAGCGCCAGGTCCCCTCGGTGGCCAGGCCGTCGACGGTCTTCGGGCCGGTCCAGCCTTTCGGGGTGCGCAGCACGATCATGGGCCAGCGGGGACGGGTGGGGTCGGCCTGGGCTCGAGCGTGCCGCTGGATGTCGGTGATGGTTCCCACCACGTCGTCCAAGGTGGCCGCCATCTCCTGGTGCATCTGGGCGGGGTCGTCGCCCGACACCCAGTGGACACGATGTCCGTAGCCCTCCAGCAACGAGGTGAGCTCGTCGTCGCCGATGCGGGCGAGGACGGTGGGGTTGGCGATCTTGTAGCCGTTCAGGTGCAGGATGGGCAGCACGGCGCCGTCGGTGACGGGGTCGAGGAATTTGTTCGAGTGCCAGCCGGTGGCGAGCGGGCCCGTCTCGGCCTCGCCGTCGCCGATCACGCAGCACACCAACAGGTTCGGGTTGTCGAAGGCTGCGCCGTAGGCGTGGGCCAGTGCATAGCCCAGCTCGCCACCTTCGTGGATGGAGCCCGGTGTCTCGGGGGCGACGTGGCTCGGTATGCCGCCGGGAAAGGAGAACTGACGGAACAGCGCCCGCAGTCCGTCAGCGTCCTTGGTGATGTGGGGGTACAGCTCGGTGTAGGTGCCCTCGAGGTAGGCGTTGGCCACGGCCGCCGGCCCGCCGTGGCCCGGCCCGAAGACGTAGATGGCGTCGAGGCCCCAGTTGCGGATGACCCGGTTCATGTGGACGTACACGAAGTTGAGCCCCGGCGTCGTCCCCCAGTG
>DMNK01000074.1:1570-5711 GCA_003453695.1 Acidimicrobiaceae bacterium
GGGTTGTCGAGCAGGTAGATCTGCCCCACCGACAGATAGTTGGCGGCTCGCCAGTAGGCATCGAGGAGGCGGGCCTCCTCCGGCGCCAGGGGGTGGTCGGTCACAGAGGGTCTCCTTCCTCTCCCCGCCACGACACTAGGAGCACCGGCTCGTCCGGTCCCGGCCCGTGACCCGGGCTGTGGGCCGCGTCGTTAAGGTGCGCTCCGTGAGGCGCACGACGTGAAGGTGCGGATCGCCGTGTCCGTGGGCCTCGGGGCTCCCGACCCCAGCGTGCTCGCCGACACCGCTGCCGAGGCCGAAGATCGCGGATTCGACACCTTGTGGGTCTCCGACCTGCCGTCGCTTCCTGCCGTGGAGCCGTCCTTGGCGCTCGCCTTCGTGGCCTCCCGAACCCGCCGGGTGCGTCTCGGCGCCAACTTCATCCCCTTCGGGTCCGAGCCCTACGTGATGGCCCACCGCCTGGCCCAGCTCGACCGGCTCACAGACGGGCGCCTGCTCGTCGCCCTGGTGCCGGGCCTCGACCTGCCCGAGGAGCGGACCGCCCTGGGCACGGCGGGACGCCACCGGGGCCGCATGATGGAAGAGCTGGTCCCCGTGCTGCGGCGGTGGTGGGTGGGCGAGGCCGCCGACGGCTCCGAGGCGCGCCTTCCGGTGCTGCCCGTCCAGCAGCCGCTCGAAGTGTGGTTGGGCGGTGCCGGCCCCGATGCCGTCGCCAGGGCCGGGCGGGTGGCCGACGGCTGGCTGGGCTCGCTCGTCTCCCCAGCCTTGGCAGGTCGGGTCCGCCGAGCCATCCAGGACGAGGCGGCCCGGGCCGGCCGGCACATCGACCCCGAGCACTTCGGCTTGGCCATCGGCTACGCCCGCCGTCCCGAGGACGTGGGGCGCGCCGCCCGCCTGCCCGGGCGGCGTCGCCGCCTGGAGGACGTCGAGCTGTCAGAGCTGGTCCCGGTGGGGGAGGAGGGGCTGCGCACCCTGCTCGGGCGCTTGGTGGACGAGGGCTTGTCCAAGTTCGTCGTCCGCCCGCTGCTCCCCCCGCAGTCGCCCGAGGACTGGTCCGAGGAGCTCGACTGGCTGGCCGCAACCGTCCTCCCGCTCCAGACCTGAGTCCTGCCGTGGGCGCTCGGTCCCGGGGGGTTCGGACCAGCGGCCGCAGTGACCTCAGGTCTGATGTCGCCGGGCGATGACGCGCTCAGCAGCGGCATTGGCGCCGGTGGCGAGAGGCCAGCCCACGTAGTGGGTGAGGTGGAGGACCACCTCGCGCACCTGGTCCTCGGTGAGCTCGCCGTTGTCCAGGGCGCTCTGGAACTGGACGTCGAGCAGGTCGGTCTGCCCCAGCGCGGCCAGCACGCCGATGGTGAGCAGGCGTCGCTGCGGGATGTCGAGCCCGGGCCGGGCCCAGACGTCGCCGAAGAGGTGGTCGACGGTGTAGGCGACGAAGTCACCCTCCATGGCGTCGGGATCGACCCGGAAGTTGTAGACGGCCTGCATCTTGTCGAGGCCGGTGGAGCGATCCGGGCGCGGGGGGCGACGGGTCTCGCTCACGTGGCGGCGCCCTGCTCTCCAGGAGCGCGCTCGGCGGGCGCCGCCCCATCGGGGCGCAGACCGAAGAGCGCGTCGGCTCGGTCGTCGGTCATGGCTGCCAACGGTAGGGACACGCCCAGCTGGTCGGCCAGTTCGAGCGCGGCGCCCAGGTCCTTGTGGGCCAGCTCGGCGGCGCTGCGCATGGCGCCCACCAGCCCGGGGTGGTCGTCGGGGCCGAAGGGGGCGACGGTGGGGCGGAACATGAGACGGGAGGCGCCGCCGATCTTCTCGTCGCTGGCCCGGATGACCTCGGCCAGCTTGGCCAGTTCGATGCCGGATGCCTCGGCCAGGACCTGGGCCTCGTAGGCGGCCAGCCACGACCCGTACTGCACCAGGTTGCGGGCCAGCTTGGCCTTGATGCCGGCGCCGAGCGGCCCCATGTGCACCACCAGCGAGCTGAAGGACTCGAGCACGGGCCGGAGCCGGTCGACGACGGCGGGCTCACCGCCCACCATGGCCACCAGCGATCCCTCCTTCGCTGCCGACTGCCCACCGCTCACCCCGCAGTCCACGACGTCGACATGGCGGCGGCGAGCCGTCTCCGCCACGGCGCGGACGGTGTCGGGGGCCACCGTGGACAGCACGGCCACCGCCGACCCGGGGCGGGCGGTGGACAGGGCGCCGGAGTCGGGGTCGAGGACGTCGAGCACCTGGGCGTCGGTCACGACGGCGACCGCCATGACGTCGCAGCGGGCGCCGAGCTCTCGTGGCCCTCGCGCCACCTCGGCCTCCGGGAAGGCGGCGGTCGCCTCGGGGCGCACGTCGCACACCACCAGCTCCAGGCCGGCGCGACCCACCGCCCCGGCCACGCCGCTGCCGATGTCGCCCAGGCCGATGACGCCTACGACCGTGGATCTTCTCGGCTCCATGTGGATTCCCTCTGGTCAGACAGGTGTCTGGACTGTAGTCTGGCATGGTGGCCGACCGCAACGACTACTCGGGGCACTTCGATCCCGACTTCCGCTACGAGGACCTGTCCAAGGAGGCCCTCGTCCGCTTGGTGCGCGAGTTCGCCCTCATCGTCCACCTTCTCGACCGCTCCATGTGCGCGGCCATCGCCATGCGCTTCGGAGGCGACGCCATGAAGGAGCTCGCCGTGGAGGAATGGCGCGGTGCCAGTCCTGTCTACGGGCCGCGCCTGCGCCAGATCATGAACGTGGAAGGCGACGGCGTGCCGGCCATCTTCAAGGTGCTGCAGCTCGACCCCGGCTTCCCCCACCACTACATGGACGTCCGCTACCAGGTGGTCGACGAGCACCATGGGTTCTTCGAGCTCGCCCACTGTGGCGCCCTCATGGACGCCGAGCCCTTCGGCGACCAGATGGTGACCAACATGTGCCACCACATCGAGGACGGCACCTTCGACTACACGGCCCAGGCCGTGAACCCGAGAGCGCGCATCCGCCCCGTGCACCGCCCGCCCCGCCGTCCCGCCGACCGCCTGCCCCACTGCCGGTGGGAGGTGGTGATCGACGACGACACCGAGACCCTGCCCGAAGCCGACATCACCGCCATCACGGCCGCCACCACGGCTGCCACCTTCCGCTTCCCCGCCATGCGCGACGGCACGCCACACGTGCCCGGCCGCCACGACGGCACCTCGGTTGCGACGGGGGCACCGTCGGAGGTGGAGCCATCGTGACGGTGACGGCCGAGGACTCGAGGCGCAGGCTCACCCCCAAGCAGGCCGAGGTGGTGGAGCGCCTGGTGGAGGCGGCCGCCGACGAGGCACGGCTGCTCGGCTACGAGGGCACCACGGTGCGCGGGTCCGCCAAGCGCGCCGGGGTGGCGCCCGCCACCGCCTACACCTACTTCGCCTCCAAGGACCATCTCCTCGCCGAGGTGCTGTGGCGGTGCATGGAGCGCGTCCCCGCCGTCCGTCACCGTGCCGGGTCCTCCCCGCTCGACCGGGTGAGCGCCGAGCTGAAGGCGCTGGGGCTGTTCATGGCCGACGATCCCACCCTGGCCGCCGCTTGCACCACCGCCCTCCTCGGCAGTGGGCCCGAGGTACGCGCCGTCCGCATCCGCTTCGGCGGCGAGGTGCACGACCGCATCGCCGCCGCCCTGGGGGAGGAGGCCGACCCGGCGCTCGTGCAGGGCCTCGAGCTCGCCTATTCGGGCGCCATGCTGTGGGCGGGCATGGGGCACCTCTCCTTCGCCGACGTCCCCGCCGCGCTGGGCCGCCTGGCCGAGCTGCTCGAGGGTGCGCCGTGACCACGAGCACGACCTCGTCCGACACGGCGCGCCAGCCGCTCCACTACAGCCCCTACGACTACGCCGTCCACGACGACCCGTACCCGCTCTACGCCCGGCTTCGGAGCGAGGCGCCGCTGTATCGCAACGACGAGCTCGACTTCTGGGCCCTGTCCCGCTACGACGACGTGCTCGCCGGTTTCCGCAACCCCGCCCGGCTCTCCAACCGCTTCGGGGTGTCGCTCGATCCGGTGGCCTACGGCCCCCAGGCCGAGCGGGCCATGTCGTTCCTGGCCATGGACCCGCCCCGCCACACCCGCATGCGCTCGCTCGTGTCGAAGGCCTTCACGCCGCGCCGGGTCGCCGC
>DMNK01000074.1:5744-12245 GCA_003453695.1 Acidimicrobiaceae bacterium
AAAACTTTTTTTTGGGGGGGGGGGGGTTTCCCTTCCACGCCCGGAAAACCCGCCCCTCCCCGGCCCGCCCCCCCCCCCCGCCACACCCGCATGCGCTCGCTCGTGTCGAAGGCCTTCACGCCGCGCCGGGTCGCCGCCATGGAGGACCAGGTGCGCGCCTTGGCCGTGGGACATCTGGATACGGCGCTCGAGCGGGGCACCTTCGACTTCGTGGCCGACTTCGCCGGCCTGCTCCCCATGGACGTCATCTCCGAGATGATCGGGGTGCCGCCGGCCGAGCGGCCCGAGGTGCGCCGGCTGGCCGACCTCCTCGTGCACCGGGACCCGGACCTGTTCGACATCCCCCCGGCCGGCAAGGAGGCGGCGCTCAACCTGGCCGGGTACTTCGCCGACATGGTGCGGTCCCGGCGATCGGTGCCCCGTGACGACCTCACCTCGGCGCTGCTCGAGGCGGACGTCGACGGAGACCGGCTGAGCGACGACGAGGTGATCTCGTTCCTGTTCCTCATGAGCGTGGCCGGCAACGAGACCACCACCAAGCTCCTCGCCAACGCCTGGTACTGGGCCTGGCGCTTCCCCGACGAGCGGGCCAAGGTGTTCGCCGCCGCCGGCCGGGTGCCGGAGTGGGTCGAGGAGACACTGCGGTTCGACACCTCGACGCAGATGTTGCTGCGCGTCACGACCGGCGAGCTGTCCCTGCACGACACCGTGGTCCCCGACGGTGCCCGGGTGCTGCTCCTCGTGGGGTCGGCCAATCGCGACGAGCGGGTGTTCCCCCATCCCGACCGCTACGACCTCGACCGGGACACGTCGAAGCTGGTGAGCTTCGGGAGCGGCCGTCATTTCTGTCTCGGCGCCGCCCTGGCGAGGCTCGAGGCCAGGGTGGGGCTGCGCCAGCTGGTGGACCGGGTCGCCGACTACGACATCGACGCCGAAGGCGCCACCCGCGTCCACTCCATCAACGTGCGCGGCTTCGCCGCCCTGCCCACCACCGTGACCAGGCGCTGAGACCCGGATCGGCTGCGCCCGTGCCCCGCTTCGTCCCCCACCCCGACCGGCGTCCGGCCGCCGTCACCGGCGCCTCCTCTGGCATCGGCCGGGCCGCCGCCCTCGCTCTGGCCGCCGCCGGCCATCCCGTGGTGCTCGGGGCGCGCCGCCTCGCTCGCCTGGAGGAGGCGGCCCAGGAGATCCGGGCCGGTGGAGGGGAGGCGCACGTGGCCCCGCTCGACCTGGCCGATCCCGGTTCGGTGGCGGCCTTCGTCAAGGCGGCGGGCGAAGCGGTGGGGGAGATCGACGTGGTGGTCTCGGCGGCGGGCCGCAACCAGCCCGACTCGGCGGAGCACTCCGACCCCGACGACTTCGCCACCACCGTGGCGGTGAACCTTCTCGGCGTGCAGCGTCTCGTCGGGTCGCTCCTCCCCGCCATGGTGCGCCGTGCCCACGGAGACGTGGTGTTCATCACCTCGGAGGTGGTTCGGCTCCCCCGGGTGCGCAACAGCGGCTACAGCGCCTCAAAGTGGGGGCTGCACGGCTACGCCCGCACGCTGCAGATGGAGCTCGAGGGCTCCGGTGTACGGGCGTCGATCGTCCAACCGGGTCAGACCCTGTCCGAGATGGGCTCCGACTGGGACCCCGGTGTCACCACCGAGCTGCTGGAGCAGTGGGTGCGATGGGGCGTGGCCCGTCACGATCACTTCCTGCGGCCCCAGGCGGTGGCGGCGGCCGTCATGAGCGTGGTGCAGGCGCCGGCCGGGACGCAGTTCAGCCTGGTCGAGGTCGAGCCCCAGGCCCCGCTGCCCGCCCGTCCCCGGCACCAGCCGCCCACCGGTGGCGGCGGAGAAGAGCCGGCCGGCGGGTGGGGAGGAAGGACGTGAGCGTCGACACGGCATTGTCGGAGCCCCCCCTGGTGTCGGGGGCGGTGCCACCGCACGGGCACCTCGAGGAGCTCCGGCGCGATCCCATCGAGCTCATGGCTCGCGTCCGCCGCGAGTGCGGCGACGTCGGTCGCTTCCGCCTGGCCCAGCGCGAGGTGGTGCTCCTCACCGGCGCCGAGGCCAACGAGGCCTTCTTCCGGGCTCCTGAAGACGTCCTGGACCAAGCCGAGGCCTATCCCTTCATGACGCCGATCTTCGGCACCGGCGTGGTCTTCGACGCCCCGCCCGAGCGCCGACGGGAGATGCTCCACAACCAGGCGCTGCGGGACAAGTTCATGCGCGGCCACGCCGCCACCATCGCCGGCGAGGTGCAGTCCATGGTGGGCGGGTGGGGCGACGAAGGCGCCATCGACCTGCTCGACTTCTTCGCCGAGCTCACGATCTACACGTCGTCGGCGTGCCTCATCGGCAGGCGCTTTCGCAGTGAGCTCGATCGCCGCTTCGCCGAGCTGTACCACGACCTGGAGCGAGGCACGGACGCGCTCGCCTACGTCGATCCCTACGCCGAGATCGACAGCTTCGCCCGCCGCGACGCCGCCCGGCGAGGCCTGGTCGAGCTGGTCCAGGCCATCGTGGACGGGCGAGCTCCGTCTGGGGGCGCCGACGACGCACAGGAGCGGGACCTGCTCGACGTCCTCATGTCCGTCCGCGCCGAGGACGGTGCCCCGCGCTTCACCACCGACGAGATCACCGGCATGTTCATCTCCATGATGTTCGCCGGGCACCACACCACGTCGGGCACCGCCGCCTGGACCCTCATCGAGCTGCTGCGCCGTCCCGCCCACCTCGACGCCGTGCGCGCCGAGCTCGACGGGCTGCACGCCCAGGGCGAGGAGGTGAGCTACCAGGCGCTGCGGGAGATGCCCGTGCTGGAGTCGGTCGTCAAGGAGGCGCTGCGCCTGCACCCCCCGCTCATCCTCGTGCTGCGTGTGGCCAAGGAGCCCTTCGAGGTGAAGGGATACCGCATCGCGCCGGGGACCATGGTGGGAGCCAGCCTGTCGGTGTCCAACCGCATCGCCGAGGACTTCCCCGATCCCGACGCCTTCGTCCCCGAGCGCTACCTCGAGCCGCGCGCCGAGGACCGGGCCAACCCGTGGACATGGGTCCCCTTCGGGGCGGGGCGCCACCGCTGCGTGGGCGCGCCCTTCGCCATGATGCAGTTGAAGGCCATCTTCTCGGTGCTGCTGCCGGCCTGGGACTTCGAGCTGGCCCAGCCGCCCGACACGTACCGCAACGACCACTCCAAGATGGTGGTGCAGCTGGTCCAGCCGTGCAGGGCCCGGTACCGGCGCCGCCTGCCGTGACCCGGGGTGAGGCGTGAAGCGCGTGGTGGTCGACCGTGACCTGTGCCAGGGGCACGGGGTGTGCGAGTCCGAGGCTCCCGCGGTGTTCTCGGTGTCGAAGCAGGGCGTGCTCACCATCCTGGACGAGTCGCCCGGTGACGCCCGGTGGGCCGGGGTGGAACACGCCGTGCGCTTCTGCCCCACGGGCGCCCTGCGCATCGAGGACAACGGCTCGGCGGCGGCGGCGCCGACGGACGAGGACGGCTGAGCTGTCCGGCTACCCCTACGAGGAGTTGTCGGAGATGGTGGCGCGCTGGCTGGACGCCAACCGGGAGGCCGAAGCCGCCCGCGACTGGCGCCCCATGGCCGAGCTCTACACCGAGGACGCCACCTACGGCTGGAACCTCGGGCCCCGGGAGGAGTTCATGGCCGTCGGCCGCGAGGAGATCCGCGCCGTGGCCCTCGGTCTCGAGATGGGCGGGCTCGAAGGGTGGCGCTATCCCTACCAGAAGGTGCTCATCGATCCCGTCCACGGCGAGGTCATCGGGCTGTGGCGCCAGATCGCCGATGCCACCCGCCCCGACGGCTCGCCCTACGAGGTGGCCGGGATCGGCGGCAGTTGGTTCCGCTACGGCGGCGACTGGAAGTGGTCCTGGCAACGCGACTTCTTCGACGTGGGCAACGCCACGGCCTTGTTCCTGGAGATGATCAAGGCCGGCGTGCTGAGCGACGGCATGCGCAGGCGCATGGATCGGGCCACCTCCAAGGAGCCTCTGCCCGGGCACTATCCGATCGGCCGGGCTCCTCGGGACCTGTGGGAGTGACGTCCCGCCGTGGTGCCCACCGCCTCGTTCAGGCGGCGGCTCGGCGTCGCCACGCCACCCACGCCCGGCCGGCTCCGTACGCCGCCAGCCCGGTGGTCCCCACGTAGAAGCCGACGGGCCAGTTGGTCACGTAGGCCAGGGCGACGGCGGCCCACACCGTCGCCAGAGCGATGGCCACCGACAGCGACAGCGCCGGTCCCGGGCTGGAGGTGAACGAGCGCGCTGCGGCGGCGGGCCCGAGGGTCAGGCTGAACATGAGGAAGGCCCCCACCACCGGCACCGTCATGGCGGTGGCCACGGCCACCACCAACATGAAGATGGTCTCCAGCTGCCGGGGGCGAAGCCCCCGCGCCTCGCTCGTCTCGGGCATGACCGAGAGCATGAGCAGCGGGCGGTACACCACGGCCATCACGCCCAGAGCGGCGACGCCGAGCCCGGCGATGGGCAGCAGCTGGCTCCGGGCCACCCCGAGCACCTCGCCGAACAGCAGCGAGAACACCTCGGCCGAGTACTCCGAGCTCATGGACAGAAACAGCGCACCCAGGGCCAGCATGAGCACGAGCGACAGCGCCGTCGCCACGTCGTGTCGGCCCCGCCGTCCCAGCCAGCCGATGGCGACGGCCCCGCCCACGGCGAACAACCCCAGGCCGTAGAGGGTGCTCACCCCGAGCAACGACGCGCCTGCCGCCCCGCCGAAGGCGCCGTGCGGCACGGCGTGGGCCACGAAGGCCGAGCCCCGCAGGACGATGAAGAAGCCGACCACGCCGGCCACCACCGCCACCATGGTCGCCGCCGCCCACGTGTTGAGCATGTAGCCGGCGAACATGTCAGTGCCCTCCAACCGGCAGCCGCCGGCGCCGCCGGACGGAACCGCCCACGTCGACGACCACGTAGAGCAGGAACACCAGGGCGACGATGAAGAAGCTCACCGGCCAGCCGCGGTGCGCCGGGGGCCAGTAGTAGCTGTCGTAGGCGAGGAGGATGCCGGCCCACGTGGCCGCCACCCCCACGCCCGCCGACACGGCCAGGGCGGTGGACGGGCGCTTGGTCACGCGCAGGGCCGCCGCCGGCGGTCCGACCAGGAGCGCCGTCGACAGCACGGCCCCGATGGTGGCTGCGGCGAGGGACACGGCCAGGGCCAGCGACAGGGCGTAGGCGAAGCCGACCACGCGGACGGGGACGCCCCGGGCGGCAGCCAGGTCGGTGTCGAGCGAGGCCAGGAGCAGCATGCGGTAGCACGCCACGACCAGCCCGAGGGCGGCCGCGCTCAGCCCCACGATGACCGCAGCGCTGTTCGAGCTCACCGTGAAGAGCGACCCGAAGAGGATCGTCACCGAGGCGCCGGTCGTCGTCGACGTCGTGGTGTCGAGATAGAGCAGCAGCGCCGCCAGTCCCAGGCCGCCTCCCAGTACGAGCCCGGTGGTGAGGTCGCGCAGGCGGGGGCGTCGCACCCCGAGCGACTCGATGATCCCCCCCGACACCACGGCGATCACCACGAAGCCCCACAGCGGGTTGATGCCGCCCAGATAGGCGGCCGACCCACCGGTGGTGCCCAGTTCGCCCAGGCTGTGGCCGGCGAAGGCCTGGGAGCGCAGGACGGTGAACGTCCCCACCACCGCCGTCACGACCGCCACCACGGCACCGACCAAGAGCGCCGAGTGGACGGTGGCGCTCGAGAAGAACCCGGGCTCGAACAGCACGTGCACGGCGTCGCTCACCGCCGCCTCGGCCCGGCTGGCCCGCTCACAGGACGGAGACCACGCCGGGCTCGTCGGGGATGTCGAGGTGATCGTGCCCGTGGTCCTCGCCCAGTTGGGCCTGGTCGCCGCGGCCCGCCACCACCAGGATGCGGCCGTGCACGCCCAGAACGTCCACGTGGTGCCCGTACAGCCCGCTCAGCACGTCGGAGCGCACCACCTCGTCGGTGGTGCCGTTCACGGTCCTCCCCTCGGCGATGTAGACGATGTGGTCCATCACCGCCAGCAGCGGGTTCATGTCGTGGGCCGAGATGAAGACGGTGACGTCCTGGTCCTCGGCGATGCGGGCCAGCAGCCGGACCACCTCCTGCTCCGCTCGGATGTCGAGGTTGGCGAGCGGCTCGTCGAGCAGGAGCAGGCGGGGCCGGCCCACGAGGGCGTGGGCGATGAGCACCCGCTGCTGCTCCCCGCCCGAGAGGTTCCCCACCCGGGCGTCGGCGAGGTGGGTGGCGCCCACCGCGTCGAGCATCTCCGCCACCGGCTCTCGCCGGCGGCGCCACGGCAGCGGCACCCCCCAGCGGTCACCGTCGAGCCCGAGGGCCACCACGTCGCGCGCCCGCAGCGGCATGTCCGGGTCGAACACGAGCTTCTGCGGGACATATCCCACGGCGCCGTGGGCGGGGCCGTGGGCACCGGCGACGCTCACCCGTCCGTGCTGGGGGTGCACCAAGCCGAGGATCACCCGGAACAGCGTCGTCTTGCC
>DMNK01000074.1:12402-13273 GCA_003453695.1 Acidimicrobiaceae bacterium
CCGTTCGGCCCGATGAGGCCGGTGACCGAGCCGGGTCCGAGCGAGAAGGACACGTCGCGCAGCACCTGACGGCCCGACAGCCGCACGTCCACGCCCTCGAGGGCGAGGGTGGGCAGCTCCGTGCCGGGCGGGGGGGACACCGGCGCCTACAGGTGGGTGGTCGAGACGTGGTCGGCCAGGGCCCGCACGATGGACCGCACCTCGGCCACCATCCACGTCTGATAGTGGTAGCCCGGGGTGGGCATGGTCTCGTACACGCCGACCACCGGGACGTCGTGGCCGTGCGACAGGGTCGCCAGTGACTGGGTGAGCGAGTCGGTCACCTGTTCGTTGTAGACGAACGCCTTGACCCTGTTGCCGGTGAGGAGGGCCTTCTCGGTGGTGACGTCCTGCGGCGAGGGGTCGACGCCGTTCATGACGTCGGCCTGGAACACGAAGGGCGTGAGGTCGTCGAGCCCCATGGCCTCGATGAGGTAGGCCGCCACCGGCTCGGTGGTGGCCACCGGCGTGCCGGCGTAGGCGGCCCTGGCCGAGGCGATGGCCTCGAGCCAGGGCTGCAGGGATGCCGTGAACCTGGCGAGGTTGGCCGAGAAGACGGCGGCGTGCGCCGGGGCCAGCCGGCTCAGGTCGTCGGCGACCGCCCTCGCCACTTTCGGCACGGTGCCGGGGTCGTACCAGAGGTGGGGATTGGCCGTGCTGTCGGGCAGCCCGAGCAGGTGCTGGACGACGATGACCTTCCTCGCCGAGCTGGGGGTGGCCGCCTCGATCTTGTTCATGTACGAGTCGTATCCGAGGCCGTTCTGCACCACGAGCCGGGCGCTCGACACCGTCTGGGACACCTTGGCGCCGGCCTCGAAGGTGTGCGGATCGG
>DMNK01000074.1:13675-15793 GCA_003453695.1 Acidimicrobiaceae bacterium
CACTCTAATCGAGAATGATTCTCATTCCAATTCGGGTGGGAGGCCGGTAGGCTGGGCGTTCGTGGACGGTCAGCTGCACGCCGAGGTGGCGCTCCGCCTGGCGCAGCACGACCAGCGCTACACGCCTCTTCGCCGCACCCTGGTGGAGTCGATGGCCGGGGCCGACGGGCCCCTCACCATCCCGGAGATCCTGCGCAGCCACCCGGGGCTGTCGCAGAGCACCGCCTACCGCAACATCTCGGCCTTGGTCGAGGCGGGGGTGGCGCGCCGGGTGCCGGGCGCCGACGACCACGGCCGCTACGAGCTGGCCGAGGAACTGGCCGGNNTTCGACCAATCGCGGGAAAGCCGCAAGTCCGTGGGACGCGCTCTGGGCGATGATGGTCGGCTTCTTCATGATCCTGCTGGACTCCACGATCGTCGCAGTCGCCAACCCCAGCATCATGACCAAGCTCGGCACCAGCTACGACACGGTGATCTGGGTGACCAGCGCCTACCTGCTCGGATACGCGGTTCCGCTGCTGCTGGCCGGGCGACTCGGTGACCGGTTCGGTCCGAAAAACCTCTACCTGGCCGGCCTTGCGGTATTCACCGCCGCCTCGCTGTGGTGCGGTCTGTCGGGCACCATCGGGATGCTGATCGCGGCACGAGTCGTACAAGGCATCGGCGCCGGCGTGTTGACCCCGCAGACGTTGTCGGTTATTACCCGCATCTTTCCGCCGGAACGACGGGGGATGGCCATGAGCGTGTGGGGTGCCACCGCCGGGGTTGCCACGTTGGTCGGGCCGCTGGCTGGCGGTGTGCTGGTCGACGCGCTGGGCTGGGCCTGGATCTTCTTCGTCAACGTCCCGGTCGGGATCATCGGTCTGGGGCTGGCGATTTGGCTGATGCCGGTCTTGCCCACGCATAGACATCGCTTCGACCTGGTCGGCGTGGGATTGTCCGGGCTAGCGATGTCCCTCATCGTCTTCGCTCTGCAGGAGGGTCAGTCCGGCGGTTGGGCGCCCTGGATCTGGGCGGTATTCGTGGCCGGCATCGGGCTCATGACGGCGTTCGTCTATTGGCAGTCGATCACCACCGGCGAGCCTTTGATTCCCCTCGAAATCTTCCGTGACCGCGACTTCAGCCTGGCCAATCTCGCAGCGGCGGTGATCGGGTTCGCGGCAACTGCGATGGTGTTGCCGCTGATGTTCTACGCGCAGACGGTGTGTGGATTGTCGCCGACCCGCTCGGCGCTGTTGACGGCGCCGATGGCGATTACCAGTGGTCTTCTCGCGCCGATCGTCGGCAAGATCGTCGACCGTTCCCACCCTCGGTCAGTAGTCGGTTTCGGCTTTTCGGTTCTGGCGATCGGACTGACCTGGCTCTCGATCGCGATGACACCCTCCGCGCCGATCTGGCAGCTTGTTCTGCCGTTTATTGCGTTGGGTTTTGGGATGGCATTCATCTGGGCGCCGCTGGCCGCCACCGCGACCCGCAACCTGCCGGGGCGGCTGGCAGGGGCCGGTTCCGGTGTCTACAACGCCACCCGCACGGTTGGTTCCGTGTTGGGCAGCGCCGGCATGGCCTCGTTCATGACATCGAGGATCAGCTCCGAGATGCCACCGATGCCCGACGGTGAGGCGTTCGGCCCGCCGGGCGGCGACGCTACCGCTTTGGAGCTGCCGGGATACCTGCGCGAACCGTTCTCCGCCGCGATGTCGCAGTCGATGCTGCTGCCGGCGTTCATTGCGCTTTTCGGCGTATCGGCGGCGCTATTCATGATCGGCTTCACCGGCTCGGCGCGCGACGACGACGGGTCGCTGCACGTCCGCGCGGAGGGCCGCGGCCACGAGGACGGTTCCGAGGCTCGGACACGGCGGATTCGGTTGAAGCCCAACCTATCTTACGACTCTCCCGACGACCGTCTCGGCCACGAGGATGGGTTCGAGGATGCCTTCGACGACGACGACCACTACGTCGAATTCACGTTATCGCCTGCGCGGAGTGCCCCGCGCGAGCCTTCCCGCGATGTTGAGCCGACCCGGGCCCCCGTCGATGACCACACCGAACCGCTACCCACACCATCTGTCGAATCGTGGCGCGATCTTATCGACGACGATCCCGAACCGGACTCAATT
>DMNK01000105.1:0-200 GCA_003453695.1 Acidimicrobiaceae bacterium
GGGCGGTGACGAGTTCGCCGTCATCATGGAGGACCTGGAGGACCCGGTCCGCGCCCGTCAGGCCGCCGAGCGCCTGGTCGAGACGATCTCTCAGCCCGTGTCCATCGGCGGACGCGAGATCGTCATCGGCGTGAGCGTGGGCATCGCCTGGAGCCCCAACGGCCAGGACGACGGGGACTCGCTGCTGCGCGACGCCGACC
>DMNK01000105.1:399-523 GCA_003453695.1 Acidimicrobiaceae bacterium
CGCCATGTACCGGGCCAAGGACGCCGGCAAGAGCAACTTCTACGTCTCTGGCGCCAGTAACGCTACCCGCATCCCGGCCGCGCCTTTCTGAGCGCCCCCGGCAGCGCGGCCAGAAGCACGGCCA
>DMNK01000105.1:708-2566 GCA_003453695.1 Acidimicrobiaceae bacterium
GCGCGGCCAGAAGCACGGCCAGAAGCGCGGCCAGGAGCGCGGCCAGGAGCGCGGCCAGGAGCGCCGACAAGAGGCGGGATCACCGCCGATCACCGTCCTTCGTAGACGAGCGCCCGCCAGTCCCCCGTGAGCGGCACCTTGCTCAGGGCCGATCCCGCCTGGAGCAGCCACCGCAGCTGGTCGGCATGGTCGGTGCCGGGCGGTGTGCGCACCACGAGGCCCCGTAGCGGGTTGTCCTGCACCCATCGCCAGCCTTCGGGGAGAGGCAGCTCCATGCCGGCCAGCCGGCGCACGGCCCTCGGCCCCGAGCCGTGCTGGATGCCGAGAGAGTCCGCCTCCACGCCGTGGCGGCCCTCACGGCCCGCCACCCACGTGCACATGGGCACCTCGTAGCGCGACGACGAGAAGATGAACCCGAGGGCGGTGGGCGCCGGCGGGGTGTCCTCCTCCCTGATCCCGGGCTGGAGGTTGATCCAGCCTCGGTGGGCGTCGCCGAGCCGGGCCATGTGGGTGAGCACCATGTCGGGGTCCTCGGCCCGGAACTCGAACTCCGCCGTCGCCGTGGCCAAGCCCTCAGCCCCCGGAAGATGCGGGCAGCAGGGGCGCCCCGTCGAAGTGGTCGACGGTGGCGAACTCCTCGACCGGCTGACGCGACAGGCGCTTCGCTTGGTGGACCGGGTGTCCGAGCGCCACCACGGCTGCCACCGCGTACTCGCCGGGCACGCCGACCAGGCGTCGCACCTCGTCCTCGTGCCGGACGGCCATGGTGGTGATCACGCCGCCCAGGCCCTCAGAACGAGCCGCCAGCAGCACGCTCCACACGAAGGGATATACCGACGCCCCGCCCACCAGCGTGTAGCGGTCGAGGTCGCGGTCGACAGCGGCCAGACGCCGAAGATCGGCCAACACCACGAGCAGCACCGGCACCGCGTCGAGGTGCTCTGCGAATCCGCCCGCTCCGGCCGCAGCGGCGGCGGCGAACTCCCCGGCGTGCTCGACGGCCCGTCCCTCGCTGTCGCGGTCGGTGAGCGGCGCCCACGGGGTGAGCCCGGCCGACGCCATGGCCAGATACGGGTACCAACCCCGGAGGTAGATGTCGCGAAGGGCTTGCTTGCGGGCCGGGTCGCGCACCCACACCACGCGCCACGCCTGGCGGTTGCCTCCGTTGGGGGCGAACCGACCGGCATCCAGGAGCCGGTACACGACCTCGTGGGGAACGGGCTCGTCGGTGAACTCCCGGACGGCGCCCGTTGTGCGCAGGGCTTCTTCGAGATCCATGTCTCGCACGCTAACGAGGCGGGCCCCCGAGACCGGCCGGCCCCGTCAGGAAGCCGAGCGCATCCCCTCCACCATCTGCAGGATCTTCTCGATCTCGGCGTCCTGGGCCTTCAGGTGGGCCTGGATCTCCACGGACTCGTGCAGCACGGCGTCGGCGTCCTTGTAGGTGTCCTCGGCGCGCTTGTCCGAGGCTCGAGCCTGGATGTTCTGGCCCACGATGATGATGGGCAGCAACACCAGCTGGAGGAAGCTGCTCGAGATCCACAAGATGAGCTCCTGCTTCGAGTGGATGTTGTCAGGGAGGCTGACGAGGGCGATGGCGGCGAAGACGTAGGCGGCCCACATGGTGCCCACGACGACCGTGATGGCGAGGCCGGCGCGGGCGTTGAAGCGCAGGATCGGGTTGGGGTGGTGCAGACGCGTGACGTCTCGGGTCTTGGTGGGGCCCGACGCCTTGCGCTCAGCCAAGCGTGGATGGACGGCGTGTGTGTAGTTGATGGGCATGGCGAGAATTCTCGCGTGGGCCCGTCTCGAAGACGCGGAACCGCTGCAAGCCGCCGGCGCTCCACGGGCCTCGGCG
>DMNK01000105.1:2756-12276 GCA_003453695.1 Acidimicrobiaceae bacterium
GCCTCGGCGCTCCACGGGCCTCAGCGCTCCACGGGCCTCAGCGCTCCTCGGCCCTCAGCTGTCCCCCGGCCACAGCTCCTCGAGCTCGCGGCCCTTCGTCTCGGGAACGAGGAAGAACAGCCCTGTCGTGAACACCACGGGGAGGAAGGTCACGAGGCCGCCCACGGCGAAGCGGTTGCCCACGTCGGCAACCGATCCGAACACCACCAGGCCCACCACCGCCCCCACCACGCCGGCGGCCACGTACCACCCCGCCACCGAGGCCCGCACCGAGGTCGGGAACAGCTCGTTCGCCAACGCCCCCGCCGCCGGGGCGAAGCACCCGCCTGACAAGGCGGCGAACTCGTAGCCGGTGAACAGGGCGACGTGGGGCCCGCTGTAGGCGATCAAGGCGGCGATGGCGATGCCACCCATGCCCATCGCCCCCGTGATGCGCCGTCCGATGTGGTCGGCCAGCCAGCGGCCGGCCAGCAGGCCGGCGAACCCCACGGCCCCGGCGCCCACCACCATGAGGGACGTGCCCACGCCGGAGATGTGCAGGATGTTCTGGGCGTAGATGAACACGAAGCTGTTGGCCGGCCCGGTGGCCACGGCCACGAAGAAGGCCAGGGCCGACACCACGACGAGACGGCGGCGAAAGGGCTGGCGCACTGCGCCCAGCACGGGCATGCCCTGTTTCGCCGACGCCGAGGAACGGGTGAAGCGGTCCGACTCCTCGAGCCGGCCCCGCACCAGGATCACGGCCACGAGCGGCACCGCCGACAAGGCGAAGATGCCGCGGAAGCCGAGGGCGGAGGAGGCCAGGCCGTGCAGGACGGCGGTGATCCCCGATCCCACGGCGTAGCCGGCCGCCACCAGCCCGATGGCTTTGGCCCGGTCCTTGGTGGCGGTCTCCTCCGCCGCCCCCACCTGGGACAGGGCGTTGGTGGCCGACAGCGGCGGCCGGCCCAGGGCGAAGATGGCCACGAACCACCAGAAGCCGGGGCTGGCGGCGGCCACCACGGTGAGGGCCAGGCCCACACAACACGTCGCGATCAGCATGGTGCGGCGCCCGAATCGGTCGGCCAGCCCGGCCAGCGGCAGCGAGCCGAGCGAGGCGAAGCGGATGATGGCCAGCCCCACCCCGAGCTCGGTTCCCGACAGCCCCGCCTCCACGGCGATGCTGGTGCCGTGGTGCACGTGGCCGAAGGCCTTGGCCACGTCGCCGAGCGAGGAGATGACCCCGTACTGGCCGAAGCCCGACGCCATGGCGAACAGCCCCAAGGTGAGCACGGCGGGCTCGAGCCATCCGCGCAGCGCCAGCGGCCCCACCGAGATGGGCGGGCGCCGGGAAGCGCGTGAGGTCGTGCCGGTGCCGGCCGCCTCAGACATCCCGGCTCAGGCCGCCGGCCGGGCGGCGCCGGCGCCGGGGTGCCGGGCCGTGCCGCCGGTGCCCGCCTCCAGACGGCGGGCGCGCCAGAACGGGATGTCGAGCACGGTCACGAGGACGACGGCCACACCCGCCGCGCTCAGCACGTAGAAGGGCCAGGGCCCGAGCACCCGCAGGAGTGTCCAGTTGCCGGGCGGTGCACGGAGGAACATGTAGTCGGCGCCGGTGAGGCCGTCGACCAGGCCCACCGCGGCGGTGTAGGCGGCGGTGATGAGCAGCACCCGGGGCGCCGCGCCCCGGCGGGGCCGGACCCCCATCCCCACCACCAGGAACAGGGCGGCCAGCACGATGCCCAGATGCCCGATCGTGTACTGGAAGAAGACGAGATGGGGGAAGCCCGCCGACAGGTCGGGGGTGACGACCGCCTGGAGCGTGCCGGCCAGTCCCCAGAAGTAGGTGAGCTCGACGAGCACCGGCACCTGCCACCAGCAGGCCGCCGCCGCCACCAGCACGGCCACGTCGCACAGCGGAAGCGGCAGGTCGGTCTTGGCCGAGAAGGTGCCGGCCACCACCAGCGCCAGCACGTAGCTGAGGGCGGTGGCGAAGAGCACCAGGCCGAGGCCGGCCGCCGCCCAGCGCCGCCAGGGTCCGGGACGACGGCGGGCCTCCAGGCACAGCACGACCCCGAGCCCCGCCGCCAGGGCGACCGTCACCACATAGGCACCGGGGGTCACGACACCGAGCAGCGGCCCCACCTCCTCTGGCGCCAGGCTCGCGCGCCGAGAAGAGGTGGAGGTGCGACCTGGTTCCCCGGAGGCTGCCGGGCTGGCGAGCGCCCAGCGGGCGAGCGCCTGGCGGGCTGGGCGGCTGGCGGGCTGGGCGGCTGGCGGGCTGGGCGGGCTAGCAGGCCGGCAGGCTGGCCGGGCCCGGGCTCAGGCCGACTTGCGGCGCTGGCGGGCTGGCGGGTCCCGGGCTCAGGCCGACTTGCGGCGCTGGCGCAGGATCCGGCGACGCTCGCGCTCTGTGGTCCCGCCCCACACCCCTTCACGCTCGCGATGCGCCAGGGCGTGCTCCAGGCACGGCTGACGGACCGGGCACATGGCGCAGATCGCCTTGGCCTCCTCGGCGTCCTCGTCGGACTCGGGGAAGAAGACCTGGGGGTCGATCCCCTGGCAGGCGGCTCGCTTACGCCAGGTCGCGGCGGTCGAAAGGGCGGTCATGGGTGTCACTTGTTCCTCACATCAGCGCATGGGTGTCTTGAAAGTGCGGTTCCGGGTGGTTGCAGGTATGGGTTCTTCGCCCGCCGCGACCCTGTGACCAGGGACAATGGTCCCCTCGAGGGAAAAACGGCGGAACATCCAGTATGGCGCGGCCGCGGCGGGCCTGTCCAGATCCCCCCTGGTCAGGACCCCAAGACCGGCCCACGGGCGCCCCAAGGGCCGTCCACGAGCAGGACCACCGGGCGCCGCCGTCGTCCTCAGGGCCGCAGGTCGCTGACCAGCTCGTCTCGGACCTCGTCGGGGAGCTCGGTCCGGTGGCGGTAGGCGGGGTGGTCGACGGCCAGGGTGACCGGTCCCCGGGCGAAGCGTTCGATCTGCTCGGGACCGAGAAGGAATCGCACGTAGTGCACCGACGACGTGGCGTCCTCCCGGGTGAGCTGCTCGGCGTGTGCCTCCTCGGGGGTGGCGGGCACCACCTCGGGGCCCCCGTTGCCCATGGCGTCGCCCCCCAGGCGGAGCTGCAGGGCGCGCTCGACCCCCACCAGCTTTCCCAGCCACTCCCGCAGCGACGCCTCGTCGGTGAGCTCGACGAACAGCGTGGCCGACAGCTCCCCGGGACCGGGGATGAGCGGGTTGTAGACGTCGAGCTCGGCCTGGATCTGGGCGTCGCTCGTCATCTTCTCGATGCGGGCCATCTCCTGGATCTGGAACCGGATGGTGTCGCGGTTCTCGAACACCACGGTGACGATGGGCCCCACCGAAAGGCGGCGCCGGCGCTTCAGGTCGATGACCCGGGCCCGGAACTCCTGGCGGCCGCGCTCGTAGGCGCGCAGGTCCTCGATGTCCTCGAGACGGAGCCGCCGGTGCTCGTCGGCGGCGATCAGCCCTCCACCTGCTTGAGGCCCTCGCTGAAGCGCCCGGCGTGGCTCTTCTCGGCCCGGGCCAGCGTCTCGAGCCACTCGGCCACCTCGGTGAAGCCCTCGTCGCGGGCCGTGCGGGCGAAGCCGGGGTACATCTCGGTGTACTCGTAGGTCTCGCCCTCGATGGCCGAGCGCAGGTTGTCGGCGGTGCCGCCCACCGGCACGCCCGTCACCGGGTCGCCCACCTCGCGCAGGAAGTCGAAGTGGCCGAAGGCGTGTCCCGTCTCGCCCTCGGCGACGGAGCGGAACAAGGCGGCGACGTCGGGATATCCCTCCACGTCCGCCTTCTGGGCGAAGTACAGATAGCGGCGGTTGGCCTGGCTCTCGCCGGCGAACGCCTCCTTCAAGTTGGCCTCGGTCTTGGAACCCTTGAGGTTGGCCACGATGTCTTCTTCCTCTTTTCTGTGTTGGTGGTCATCTCGTCCGGGACGACGGTTCCGCCCGGAGATCTCTGTGGTCAGTGGTCGGCCCTCGCCCCGCTCACGAGCGCCTCCCGGCGCCGCCGGCTCCCGCCCTTGCGCCGGCACGAGGCGCACAGCCCCCGGAACACCACCTCCGCCTCCCCGACCTCGAAGCCCTCCTCGGCCCCGTCGGGCACCGCCAGGTTGCGGAAATCGGCATGCAGGTCGCGCACCTTCCCGCACCGGGTGCACACCAGATGGTGATGTGCCCCCTCCACGTTGGGGTCGAACCGGGCCGTGCCGGTGCCCAGGTCGAGGGCGGCGATCTCGCCCAGGTCGGCCAGCTCGTGCAGGGTCTGGTAGACGGTCTTCAACGAGATGGTCTCCATCTCGGCCCGGGCCCGGGCGTGGACGGCCTCGGCGGTGGGATGGGTGACGTCGCCGTGCAGGACGCGGAAGATGCACTGGCGCTGGGCCGTCACCTTGCGGCCGTGCGCCCGGAACAGGTCGGTGAGCTCCTCCGGCGTCTTCACGGTCTCCACCTTATCCGCCAACGATTGTTTGTTGACACTCCCTGTCAAATAACAACCATGGTAGAAATCGCCACTGTCAGGCGCCGGGCTGTTCCGCAGCGTGGCGCAGCCTGGCGCCAGCGGGTACGGGCCGGCAAAGAGGGTGGTCCACGGCCTGTGGCAGTCTCTGGCCGTGCCCGGCCCCGCCGCCTCTGCGCGCCGTTTCGACCGGTCCCCCGCCCCCGACGGCCACGGCTTCCGCCGAGCCGTGGCGCTCGAGCGGCTCGGCGCCGAGGCCTTCGACGTGCTCGTGGTGGGCGGCGGCATCACCGGGGCCGGCGTGGCCCTCGACGCCGCCTCCCGGGGGCTGTCCACGGCGCTCGTGGAGCGCCACGACTTCGCCTCGGGGACCTCGTCGAAGTCGTCCAAGATGGTGCACGGCGGCATCCGCTACCTCCAGCAGCGCGACTTCAGGCTGGTCTACGAGTCGCTGCACGAGCGCCAGCGCCTGCTCGACAACGCGCCGCATCTGGTCACGCCGCTGCCCTTCCTGATCCCGCTGTTCGGCAAGGCGGGCGTGGTGTCCAAGCAGGTGACGCGGGCCTACTCGACGGCGTTGTGGCTCTACGACCTGACCGGCGGCATCCGCATCGGCAAGCGCCACCGGCGCATCGACAAGGCCGAGACGCTGTCGCACCTGCCCACCCTTCGCACCGACGCGCTCGTGGCCGGCTTCCTCTACTACGACGCCCGGGCCGACGACGCCCGGCTCACACTCACCATCCTGCGCACCGCCGTCCTCGACCACGGGGCCGTCGCCGCCAACTACGCCGAGGTGACCGAGCTCGTCCACGACGGCACCGGGCGGGTGCGCGGCGCCCGGGTCCGGCCCGTGCTGCCGGTGCCGGGGGCGCCGGTCGAGCCCGAGATCGAGGTGCGGGCCGAGGTGGTGGTGAACGCCACCGGTGTGTGGGCCGACGACGTGCGCGCCCTCGACGAGGGCACCCACCCCCACTCCATCCGGCCCGCCAAGGGCATCCACGTCACGGTCCCCCGCCAGAAGCTCCCGGCCGACATCGCCGCCGTGGTGCCTGTGGCCGGCGACCGCCGCTCGGTCTTCGTGGTGCCGTGGGCCGATGGGGACGACGTGTACATCGGGACCACCGACACCGACTGGGACGGTCCCCTCGACGACCCGGCCTGTCTCCCCGAGGACGTGGACTACGTCGTCGACGCCGTGAACGCGGTGGTGACCGAGCCGCTCGAGCGCGGCGACGTCACCGGGGTGTGGGCCGGCCTGCGCCCGCTTGCCGCCGCCGCCCGCGGACAGCACCTCTCGGCCCGCACCGCCGACATGTCGCGCCGGCATCTGGTTCGGGTGTCGGAGAGCGGGATGGTGACGGTGACGGGCGGCAAGCTCACCACCTACCGCCAGATGGCCGAGGACGCCGTGAACGCGGCCGTGCGCCGTCTCGGGACCGCCGCGCCCGCAGGTGCCGACCGGTGCCGGACCGCCAAGATGTCACTGCGGGGGGCAGCCGGGCTGGCCGAGGAGCGCGCCGCCGGCGCCCGGGCCTACGCCGTGGACGACACCACCTTCGCCGAGCTGCTGGCCCGCCACGGCGACGAGGCCCCGGCCGTGCTCGAGCTGGCCGGGGGGCGCCCCGAGCTGCTCGAGCCGCTCGTCCCGGGCCTGCCCGCCCTCAAGGTGGAGGCACTGTGGGCGGCCCGGGAGGAGATGGCCGTCACCGTGGACGACGTGCTCGAGCGGCGCACCCGGTCACTGCTGCGCCGTGCCGCCGCCTCCGCCGACGCCGCGCCCGCGGTGGCGGCCCTGGTGGCGGACGAGTGGGGACGCGACCGGGCGTCGCTGGCGCAGGAGGCCGAACGGTTCGCCGACGCCGCCCGGGCCGGCCTGGCCCGGGCCGGCCTTGTGGACGCCGCGGCCAGCCCGGGGCCCGCCGTGCCGGAGGGCCGCTCGGGGTGAGCTCCTCTCGGTCGGCGACGGGTACCGACGTGACCGCCGGCGCTGACGCCGGCGCCCACGCCCGCGCCGGGGGCAACCCGAGCGCTCCCACCCCGGTCACGCCCGTCGACGCCGCCCCCGACAAGGTCGGCGAGCGCATCGCCGGTCCGCGCGTCCCCGTCGACGACGCCCTCGTGGACCGCCTGCGCGACGTCTGCGCCGAGGTGACGGTGGACGCAGCGGTGCGGGTGGAGGCCGGACGCGACTGGTGGCCGCTCGCCATCCGCTGGGCCATGGACGGGGAGGTGCCCGCCCTGCCCGCCGTGGTGGCCCGGCCGTCCGACGGCGCCCAGGTGGCGTCGGTGCTGGCCGCCTGCCACGACGCCCGGGTACCGGTGACGCCCGTGGCGGGCCGGTCGGGGGTGTGCGGATCGAGCGTGCCCGTCTTCGGCGGCGTGTCGCTGGATCTGTGCGGAATGGCCGGCGTACGCGCGGTGGACGCCACGTCGCTGCTCGCCGATGTGCTGCCCGGCACCTTCGGGCCCGACCTGGAGCAGGCGCTGCAGGCCCAGGGCTTCACCGTCGGGCACTGGCCCCAGTCGATGGCGCTGTCCACGGTGGGCGGCTGGCTGGCCTGCCGGGGGGCGGGGCAGTACTCGACGCGCTACGGGAAGATCGAAGACATGGTGGCCGGCCTCGAGGTGGCCCTGGCCGACGGCCGCACCGTGCGCACCGGATGCACCGGGCCCCGGGCCGCCGTCGGGCCCGACCTCACCCAGCTCTTCGTGGGATCCGAGGGCGTGCTCGGGGTGATCACCGCCGCCACCTTGCGCATGCACCTGCTGCCCGCCGCCCAGGGCCGGCACGCCTACGGATTTGCCACCTTCGACGCCGGGCTCGAGGCGTGCCGCGGCGTGCTGCGAAGGGGCGCCACACCGGCGGTGTTGCGCCTGTACGACGAGGTCGAGGCGCAACGCAACTTCGCCGTCGAGGGCCGGTCGCTGCTCATCGTGTTGGACGAGGCCGACCCTCCCCTGCTCGAGGCGACCATGGCCGTGGTTGAGACCGAGTGCACCGCCAACGCCGGCCAGCCCCTCGACGCCGCGCTGGTGGAGCGCTGGCTCGAGCACCGAAACGACGTCTCGGCGCTGGCCCCGCTGTACCGGGCCGGGATCGTCGTCGACACCATCGAGGTGGCGGCACCGTGGTCGGCGCTGGCGGCGCTGTACGAGAGCACGCTGCAGGCGCTGCGGTCGGTACCGGGAACGCTGGCGGCTTCGGCGCACGAGTCGCACGCCTACACCGACGGTGCGTGTCTGTACTTCACCTTCGCCGGACGGCGGTCCGACGGCGGCGATCCCGACGACGTCGCCGAGGAGCGGGCCTGGGCCGAGGACTACTACGAGTCGGCCTGGGAAGCGGCCATGGACGTGGTCATGCGCGCCGGCGGCGCCATCAGCCACCACCACGGCATCGGCATCAACCGGGCCCGCTTCGTCGAGCGGGCCCTGGGCGAGGGGTTCGACGTGCTGCGCCGGCTCAAGGACGCCATCGACCCGCGGGGCATCCTCAACCCGGGCAAGCTCGGCCTGCCCTCGCCCTTCGGTGAGGTGCCCTGGCCGTGAGCAGCCCGAGGGTCCTGGTCGTCGACGTGGGCACCTCGTCGTTGCGGGCCGGGGTGGTGAAAGGGGGCGACGTCAGCCACGTGCATCGGCGCGAGCTGCTCCCCACCTCGCCGGCGCCGGGGTTCGTGGAATTCGACGCCACCGCCATGGCCGACGCCGTGCTCGAAGTGGCGCTCGCGGCGTCGGACGACGCCGCCCGAGACGGCAAGGAGCCCGTCGCGGGTGTCGGCATCACCAACCAGCGCGCCTCCACCGTCGTGTGGGACCGCAAGACGGGCACCCCGGTCGGGCCCGGCATCGGCTGGCAGGACCTGCGCACCGTGGGGATGTGCATGGCGCTGGCCGACCAGGGCATCCGCCTGGCGCCCAACGAGTCGGCCACCAAAGTCGTCATGCTGCTCGACCTGGCCGATCCCGAGCGCACCGGCGACCTGTGCTTCGGCACCGTGGACAGCTGGGTGGCGTGGACGCTGTCGGAGGGGTCGCTGCACGTCACCGACGAGACCAACGCCGGCGTCACGGGGCTCGTCACCTCCGACGGCGGCAGATGGAACACGGCGCGCCTCGAGGCGTTGCTCATCCCTGCCGGCGTGCTGCCCGACATCGTGGACTCCACCGGTGTGCTCGGTCCGGCGAGCGCCCTTCCCGGGTCACCGGTCATCTGCGGCATGGCCGGGGACCAACAGGCGTCGCTCGTGGGCCAGGGCTGCACCAGGCCCGGTTCGGCCAAGGTCACCTTCGGCACGGGCGGCATGCTCGACATGTGCGTGGGCCCGAGGCGCCCGTCTTTCGAGCGCCGGGGTGGAGCCGGCACGTTCCCCATCGCCGCCTGGAGCCGGGCCGGACGGATCACGTGGGGTGTGGAAGCCATCATGCTGTCGGCGGGGACGTGCGTGGAATGGCTGCGCGACGACCTCGGCATCCTGGGCGACGCCGCTGAGTCGGAAACGGTGGCGGCGTCGGTGAGCGACTCGGGCGACGTGTGGTTCGTGCCGGCGTTGCTCGGCCTCGGGACGCCGGTCTGGGACTACGGGGCCCGCGGCACGTTCGTCGGCATCACCCGCGGCACGGGGCGAGCCGAGATGGTGCGGGCCGTGCTGGAGGGAGTGGCGCACCGGGGCGCCGATCTGCTCGAGGCGGCCGAGACCGACACCGGGCTGTCGGTGCCGTCAGTGCGGGTGGACGGCGGCATGTCCGCCAACACCGTGTTCGTCCAGGCGCTGGCAGACGCATGCGGGCGACCGGTGGAGGTGTCTCCCGTCACCGAGGCCACGACGCTGGGCGCCGCCTACCTCGCCGGGCTTGCCCTGGGTGCGTACGCCGACGAGGACGAGATCGCGGCGGCCTGGCGGCCGGCCCGGGTCGTGGAACCGAAGCTGAGCGAGCGCGTGCGCCGGGAGCGGCGAGAGCGGTGGCTCGACGCCCGGGAACGGTCGCTTCGAACGGTCCCCGAGCTCTCCGCCCTCGACTTCTGAAGCACGGATGCGCCCGGGCGCGCCGAAGCGCC
>DMNK01000168.1:0-149 GCA_003453695.1 Acidimicrobiaceae bacterium
CCGGTGCCGCCCGTGCCCGCCGGCGTCAAGGGCTGACGCCGTCGGTGCACGAGACGCCCGACGAGCTGGCGCGCCTGCAGCGCCTGCTCGACGACAGCATGGCCGGTGCCGGTCCGCACCTGCGGTCCATCATCACCGACGAGCGGCGG
>DMNK01000168.1:444-10024 GCA_003453695.1 Acidimicrobiaceae bacterium
GGTGCGCATGCGCCACCTGGCCTCCCGTCCCGCCGTCAGCGCCAGCCACGTTCCCGGTGAGCAGCTGGCGGTGACCGTGCACGGCCGTGCCGAGGTGTTCGACCTCGCCGATCCGGTGGGCGACGAGCTGCGCCGGGCCGTGCTCGACCACTACGTGCCCATCCAGGGGCCCGAGTTCGAGACGTGGCTGGCTCGCACCGACTCCCTCGGTGCCCGCATCGAGGCCGAGCGCGTGTTCACCTTCCATCTCGGCGGCTGAGCCCGGCGGCGCCGTCCGATTCGCGCCCGGCTGTGCACGGCGAGCAGACTCGGGGCCATGGACGACCGAGGCGCCACACCGGACATCCAAGAAGCGACCGACGACATGGCCGAGGTGGAGCACCGCCTCGGCATGCCCCTCGACGAGGCGATGCGCACCCAGCGCTCGGTTCGCCGCGTTCGGCCCGATCCCGTCGACGACCGCATCGTGCTGCGCTGCATCGAGCTGGCCTTGGAGGCGCCCACCGGGTCCAACGGCCAGAACTGGGAGTTCGTGGTGGTGAAGGACGCCGGGACCAAGGCCGCCCTCGCCGCCCAGTACCGGCGGTCGTGGAAGGTGTACGGCGGGGCGGGCTCCAGGCTGCGCTCCGACGAACAGGCGGCGCGGATCCTCAAGTCGGTGCAGTGGCAGGTGGAGCACTTCGAGGACATCCCGGTGCTCGTGGTGTGCTGCCTGCGGGGCGGGGCCCGGCCCCTGCCCTTCGTGCCGCTGCCTCCGATCGCCCTCTCCAGCCACTACGGGTCTGTCTACCCGAGCGCCCAGAACCTCCTCCTGGCGGCGCGCGCCGTCGGGCTCGGCGGCGCGCTGGTCACCTTGCCCCTGTGGTCGACGATCGTGGCCCGGCGCCTCCTGGGCCTTCCCATGCAGGTCGAGCCGTGCTGCGTGGTGACCCTGGGCTGGCCCATCGGCCGCTACGGGCCCAAGAGGCGCAAGGCCGTCGGGTCGGTGGTGCACCTCGACCGCTACGGCGAGAAGCCCTGGGACGCCGCCGAGCCGGCGCCGGGCGGCTAGCTCTTTTCAGGCGGCCTGGCGCACGCCGAGGGTCTTGGCCGTCGGCGACACCGGCACGTCGCCGCGCTCGGGGAAGGTGCCGAGCAGGTGGTCGGCCACGTGCACCGTCACGCCGAACCAGTAGTGCTCGTTGCGGAAGTGGTGGTTCCGGTGCGCCCGCCACACGTAGCGGAAGAGGGCGCGGCGGGGCCGGTAGTTGGAGTGGATGAGGTAGTGGGTCCACTCGTAGGTGCAGAGCACCATGAGCGCCGTCACCAATGTGGTCAGTCCCCGCTCGAGGGGCAGACCGGCCAGGCAGATGGCGGCGACACCGGCCACGAGCCCGGCCAGGGCCGGAAGGGGGATGAAGACGAGCGACAGCTCCCGGGGATCGGCGTGATGGGCGCGGTGCTTGCGCGCCACGAGGGGGTCGACCCGGACCCGGCCCACGGTGCGGGGCCTGAAGTGCAGCACGAAGACATGGATCAGCCACTCGGTGAAGGGCTGGGCGGCCAGCACCACGGCCGGGCCCAACAGGTCCCACCACGACCACCCGCCGATGGCGACCCGTCCCGCGATCGCCGCCGCCAGGACGGCGACGATGATGCGCGGGGAGCCGAAGTCGAAGAAGACACGAGCCGCCCGCCGGAGACTCAGGCTGTCCGCCGCCTGGTTCACCCACCCAGTATCGCCGATGCACGCCGGCGCTGAAAATGCGGCGGTCAGCTGCGCAGGTCGCGAAGCCCCTCCATCGCGGGCCCGAAGGCATGGACAAAGGCGTCCACGTCCTCTTCGGTGGTGGACCATCCCACCGACAGCCGCAGCGACCGCTCGGCGTCCGCCCCCATGGCCTCGAGCACCGGCGAGGGAGCCAGGGACTCCGACGAGCACGACGAGCCGGAGTGGGCGGCGATTCCGGCTTGGTCCAGGGCGAGCAGCACCGGCTCGGCCTCGACCCCGTCCAGCGCCAGGCACAACAGGTGGGGAAGACGGCGGCCCGGGTCGCCGAGCACCGACACCCCGGGCACGGCGACCGCCGCCTGTTCGAGACGCGCCAGCTGCTGACGGGCGCGGTCCAGCTCCTCTTTGAGCCGCCCGTCGCCGAGGGCGTCGGTGGCGGCGGCGAACCCGACGGCGGCGAGGATGTCCTCGAGACCGGCGCGCCGGGCCCGCTCCTGCTCGCCTCCGACGACGAACGGCTGCAGCCGCAGCCCTCGCCGTACCACGAGGGCCCCCGCTCCCGCCGGGCCCCCGAACTTGTGGGCGCTCACCGACAGCAGGTCCGCTCCCAGGTCGTCGAACGACAGGGGCACGTGGCCGGCGCCGGCGCAGGCGTCGACATGGAGGAGCACGTCACGGCGCCCGCACAGCTCGGCGACCGCCTCCACCGGCTGCAGCGTGCCCACCTCGTGGTTGGCGAGCTGGCAGTGGACGAGGGCGACGGAGCTGCCGGAGCGCTCCAGCCGGTCGAGGGCGCCGGCCACGGCGTCGGGCTCGATGCGTCCCGACCCGTCGACGGCGACGTGCTCGAGCGGGGCGAGACGGACGGCGGACTCTCGCACCGAAGAGTGCTCGACGTCGGCGAGCACCACGGCGCCGCCCGGTCGTGCCCGCCACGCCCCCCACGTCGCCGCGTTGACCGCTTCGGTGCCGCTGGCGGTGAGCACCACCTGGCGCGGTCTCGTGCCGAGGAAGGTGGCGACGGCGTCCCGGCTCCCCTCCAACGCGGCGCGCGCCTCACGGCCCTCGTGATGGAGCCGTCCGGGATCGGCGGCGGTGCCGTGCTCCAGCCACGCCGCCATGGCCGCCACCACCTCTGGTCGGGGAGGTGAGGTCGAGGCGTGGTCGAGGTAGTGGCGGCTCACGGGACCGCCGGTCCCGCAGACCGTTCGGTGCGAACGCCGATCAGACCAGCGCCGCGCAGGCGTCGTCGCCGCGCGCCCGGGACGAGAGCACGACCGGGATGGCTTCGTCCGCCACGCCGCACAGGCTGGACAGCAGTCCCCGCACCATGCCCCGGTCGACGGCACAGATGACCGGGTGGGCCATGGCCGCTTCGCCGAAGGGGCAGTGCTCGGCGACGACCGCCGTCGACGCCCCCCGCTCCTCGGCGTGGGCGGCGAAGCCGTGGGCCGTGAGCGCGTCGGCGATGGCGTGCATGGCGGCGCGCAGCGAGCGCTGCCCTTCACCGGGTTCCATGCGCTCCGCCAGCAGCCGGCCGTACTCCTCACCGACGCGTTCGGCCATGCGCTCGGCTTCTTCGGGCCCGAGCATGGTCAACGCCTCGGCCAAGAGCGACACGAGCAGCTCGTCGCGCCTTCCGACCAGTTCGACCGTCGGGTCCGACCCGGGCCCTTCGGCGGCGCGGTAGTGCTTGGAGGGCCGGCCCGCCCCGCCATCGGCCGGGCGCTCCAGGGTCACGGCCAGGTATCCACCGGCAGCCAGGCGGTCGAGGTGGTGCCGGGCCACGTTGGGGTGCAACGAGAAGGCGGCGGCGACCTCCGACGCCGTCACGCCGGGACGGCTGCGCACGTGGAGGTAGATCTCGCGCCGCGTCGGGTCGCCGAAGGCGGCGGTGACGGCGGCCACGGCGGCCGAGAACCGGCCTTCGTCCGCGCCCGAAGGGGCCTCGGCCCCGGCGGGGACGGCGACGGCCCCGGAGCCAGCGATAGCGGCCCCGGGAGAGGGGCGGGCGGCGTCGGCCACGCCGATAGTCTACCGGGGGCACGACGAAAGCCCTGGTCGTGTCGGTCGTCCCGCAGCGACGGCCGTTCGCAGCGAACGAAGGACGTGGGTTGGCCAAGAGCGACGCCGAGCTGGGCGCCGCCGTCGCCGCAGTGATCGATCCCGAGCTCGGCCGCGCCGTCGGCGAGCTCGGCATGGTCCGCGCCGTGCGCGGCGGTCGCCGGGGGGTGGAGGTGGACCTGGCCATCCCCGTTGCCGGCTGGCCGTCCACCGGCGAGATCGAAGGCCGGGTGCGCGCCGTGCTGGCGCAGGTGGGCGAGGGCGGTGACCGCGTCTCGGTGTCGGTGTCGGTCATGGACGACGCCGGTCGGGCCGCCCTGCGCGCCGCGCTCGCCACCCCGGCCGGAGGTGAGCCGCCTCCGCTGCGGGCCGCACCGCAGCCGGCGCGCCCACCCGGCGCCGCCCCGGGCCCCCTCGGCCACGAGGAGGGACGGCCCAACCGGTTCATGGCCCCGGGCTCTCGCACCCGCGTGGTGGGGGTGTCGTCGGGAAAGGGCGGCGTGGGCAAGTCCTCGGTCACCGTGAACCTGGCGGTGGCGCTCGCCGCCAAGGGCTTCGAGGTGGGCCTGCTCGACGCCGACGTCTACGGGTTCTCGGTGCCGGCCATGCTCGGGGTCGACCGCCCGCCCGCCGCCATCGACGAGCTGCTCGTCCCGCCCGTCGTGCACGGCGTGCGCTGTCTGTCCATGGGCTACTTCGTCCCCGACGACCAGCCCGTGATCTGGCGCGGGCCCATGCTGCACAAGGCGCTCGAGCAGTTCCTCGTCGACGCCTACTGGGGCGAGCCCGACTTCCTCCTCATCGACATGCCGCCCGGCACGGGCGACGTGGCGCTGTCGCTCGGGCAGTACCTGCCCCGGACCGAAGTGCTCGTGGTGACCACGCCGCAACCGGCCGCACAGCGCGTGGCGCAACGCTCGGCGTTCGCCGCCAAGCGGCTCAAGCTGCCGGTGCGCGGGGTGATCGAGAACCTGTCGTGGTTCACCGGTGACGACGGCACGCGCTATGAGCTCTTCGGTGCCGGTGGCGGCCGGACACTGGCGGACGAGCTCGACGTGCCGCTGCTCGCCCGCATCCCCCTCGTCCCGGCCGTGCGACTGGGTGCCGACGCCGGCGTCCCGGTACGCGTGTCGGACCCCGACGGGGAGGCGGCCCAGGCCTTCGACGCCCTGGCCGACGCCGTGACGGGCCTGGGCCCGTCGCGGGTGTACCGGCGCGAGCTCACGGTCCGCTGACCTCCAGGGGTGTCCCGGGTCAGACCCGGGCCGAGGCGGGCACCCGCGTCAGGCGGATCAGGCGGGCGAACGTGAGCGCCAACGCCACTTCGCCGATCGCCAGCGCCAGCCAGCGCAGGCCGTGCTGGTACCTGACGACGGGGAGGTACGACACCAGCGCGCCGAGCGCCAGCGCCAACGGCACCACGGTGGCGATGACCAGTCGTCGCGTGCGCCGGCGCGGTCGGGGAGGGAGCACCATCGGCGGCGGCACCGTGCCCTCGGGGGCAGGCCGGCTGTAGAAGTCGATCGCCGCTCGTCCCAGTCGTCTGGTGGCATGGGCGTTGGCGAACGCCCACACCGGCAGGCTCACCACGGGGACGAAGTAGGAGGCCACCTCGGCGGCGCCGATGACCATCTCCAACGGCGACCTCGCTGTGAACCTCCGGATGCGCAGGCCGATCATCGACGGCACCTGACCGATCAGGTCGACCATGGTTCGGAGCCGTGGTGCAGAACGCCGCCCCGGTGGCGGCACCACCTCGATCTGGGCGAGGGCCGCCGCCGCCTCCTCGACCGTCGGGTACCGGCCTTGCAGGACGAGGATCTCGGCGGCGCGCCGGGGATCACCGGGGTCGCGGCCGTAGACGGCGGCGATGCGCAGCACCACGACGAGCTGCTCGCAGTAGATCATGGCCAGGGCCGGCACCATGGCCACGTAGAGCGTCGAGCCGGTGATGAGCCCGCCGCGTCGGGCCACGTGCGCCGAACGGCGCAGCACCTTGCGCGCCAGCCGGTCCGGCGAGTCCGAGGGCCGTGCGCGCCTCGTCTTGGCCCACCAGTGCTCCACGTGCGGGGCCAGCTGGGGGAGGGCGTGGCGGACGACGATCTCGGACGCGTGCGTCGGGTCCCGGCGGAGCTCCTGCCAGAAGCGTTGGTCGGAAGGCAGTGGCGTGCTCTCTTCCGGCTACGGCACGGGCGTCACACGGCGCCGAGCAGACGGGCGGCGTCCTCGACCTTCGGAGCGACTGCTCCCGGGTGCAGGACGGAGGCGAGGATCTCCACCCCGTCCACCAGCCGCGGCCCCGGACGCGAGAAGTACGAGCTTGCGTCGACGGCGTAGATCGCCGCCGCCTCGAGCTCGGGCCGGTCGAGGAGCGCCTGTCCCTCGGCCGCCGCCTGGTCCAGGTCGTAGCCACAGGGCATGAACACCACGACCTCGGGCGCGGCGGCGGCGATGTCCTCCCACCGCACCCGAACCGACGGCGTGCCCGCCGACCCGAGCACCGGGTCGCCGCCGGCGAGGTCGATCATCGACGGCACCCAGTGCCCGCCGTTGAAGGGCGGGTCGGACCACTCGAGCGCGAAGGTGCGGGGCCGCGGCTCGTCGGGCACGGCGTCCTGCACCGCTCGGAGCCGCCGGCGCAGCTCCTCGGCGACCCGCTCGGCGTGCTCCTGTGTGCCCGTGGCCTTGCCCACCGTGACGAGGCACTCGATGACGTCGTCGAGGGTGCTCGGATCGAGCGAGACCACCTCGGCGCGGCACCCGAGCACGTCGAGCGCCTCGTTGACGTGCCCGGACGGCACGGCGCACACCGCGCACAGGTCCTGGGTGAGCACGATGTCGGGGCGCAGGTCGCGCACGGCCACCTCGTCGAGGCGGTAGATGGGATCACCGCCGGCGAGGCTCGTGCTCACGAGCTCGTCCACCTCGGCCGGGGTGGCACCGGGTGGAAGGGCGGACACCGACACCACTTGTTTGCTCCGAGCCTGCGGTGGCCAGTCGCATTCATGGGTCACCCCGACGAGGTCGTCCTCGATACCGAGCGCGTAGACGATCTCGGTGGCCGACGGGAGCAGGGACACGATGCGCACGGGCCCAAGTGTGCCCTGCGGACATCGCTCGGGACCAACGCCTGGCGAGGGCCCCCGGTGCACGGGGCGACCCGGTGCCGTGGCGATCAGTGGAGGGGTCGCACCTCGTCCACGCCCCGAGGGAGCCGGGCGGGGTCCCAGCCCAGCTCGCTCACGGCGCAGCCCATGGCGAAGCGGTCGGTCATGCCCGCCACGTACTCCACGGCGGCGCCCACGGCGTCCTGGTCCGAGGCGAGGCCGCCGTTCTCGCGCACAGCGGGGATGCGGCCCGGATGGTCGGCGAAGTGCTCCACCAGGGCCCGCAGCACGGCAACCACGGCCGAGCCCTGCGCCACGGACGAGGGCCGCAGGTAGATCCGCTCGTAGTTGGTGCGGCGGAAGGCGGCGAGCGCGTCGGCCGCTTCTTCCTCCATGCCCACCGTGCCTGTGGTGTGCACGGCGTCGACCACGGCAGCGACGAAGGCGCCCAACTGCTCGCCCCGGCCGGTCCCGCACCGCCTGCGCACCTCGTCGGGAAGCTGGCCGCTGTTGACGATCCCGGCCGAGACGGCGTCCTCCCAGTCGTGGCAGACGTAGGCGATGCGGTCCGCCCAGCTCACGACCTCGCCCTCGGGCGTGGAAGGCGCCGGCCTCGACCAGGAGTGGTTTCGGATCCCGTCGAGGGTCTCGGCGCACAGGTTGAGCGAGCGCAGCGACACATCGGCGCCCCACACGGCATGGTCGAACCCCCCGGGAAGGAACACGCTCAAGGCGTCCTCGCTGGCGTGCCCGCCCGGCCCGTGTCCGCAGTCGTGTCCGAGGGCGATGGCCTCGGTGAGCGCCACGTTGAGCCGGCAGGCCCGGGCGACCGACGTGGCCACCTGCGCCACCTCGAGGGCGTGGGTGAGCCGGGTGCGTTGGTGGTCGGCGGGGAAGATGAAGACCTGCGTCTTGCCGGCCAGCCGGCGAAAGGCGCTGGAGTGGAGGATGCGGTCCCGGTCCCTCTCGAAGCAGGTTCGCATGGGATCGGGGTGCTCGGGTCGTCGGCGGTTTCCCGCCTCCACCGCTCGCGTCGCCTCGGGGGCCAGCGCCCGGTCCTCGAGCCCCTCCCGCTCCACCCGGTCGTGGAGCGACGCGCCGGAGGGCGCCCGCCGCGTCGGCGAGTCGGCGTGGGCGGTGCGCGTGGGACCCCGGCCGTGCCCGGCCATGGTGGCGGCCCAGCGCCGCCCCCGTTCGCTGTCGGCGACCAGCCCGTGGTCCTGGTCACTCGACGTCGGCTCGGTTGCTGTGGGTCCTCGCGACATGGCACCTCCGACCGCCAGTGTGCCCCACGGCTGTATCGTCGGGCTCGGGCCGCCGCCGGGCGAGCCTCGTGGCCCACCGGGGAAGGAGGCGGCCCGTGGACGTGCGCATCGGGATCGTCCAGAGCATCAAGGAGCTCGAGGTCGAGCTCGGCGACGACTCCGAGCGTGAAGCGGTGATGTCCGAGATCGAGGCCGCCCTGTCCAAACCGGAGGGCGTGCTGTGGCTCACCGACCGTCGTGGTCGCCGGGTGGCGGTGCCCGTGGCCAAGATCGCCTACGTCGAGGTGGGCGCGCCCGCCTCCGAGCGCCGCGTCGGCTTCGGCGCGCCGTGAGCGGGCGGACGGCGGCCTGACGGCGCCGCCTGCCATGGTCGGGCTGCTCGACCGCCGCCTCGTCTTCGTCACCGGCAAAGGTGGCGTCGGCAAGACCACCGTGGCCACGGCTCTGGCGTTGTTCGCCTCGGAGCGGGGGAGGCGGACCCTGCTGTGCGAGGTCGACGCCAAGGGCGACGTCTGCGCCTACCTGGAGACCTCCGACACGGGCTTCACGGCGCGCCAGGTGTTGCCCGGGCTGTTCGTCATGTCGATGGACACCGAGGCGTCGCTCCGGGAGTACCTGAAGCTCAACCTTCGCATCCCGGTGGTGGGCCGGATCGGCCCCCTGGCGCGCGCCTTCGACTTCGTGGCCACGGCCGCCCCCGGGGTGCGGGAGATCCTCACCGTCGGCAAGCTGGCCTACGAGGTCCGGGAGCGGCACTACGACCTGGTCGTGGTGGACGCCCCGGCCACCGGCCACATCATCGGGCAGCTGGCCGCCCCCCAGGCCATCAACGAGCTGGTGAAGGTGGGCCTGATCCGCTCCCAGACCGACTGGATGCTCGAGATCCTGTCCGATCCCGCCCGCACCGGGCTCGTCATCGTGACCACGCCCGAGGAGATGCCGGTCAACGAGACGCTCGAGCTGTCGGCCCGTGTCGAGAAGGAGACCACCGTCGAGCTGGCAGAAGTCGTCGTCAACCGCGTGCTGCCCGAGCTCTTCGGTCACAACGAAGAGGAGCTCTTCGACCGGCTGTGCCTGCCGCCGGCGGTGGCCGCACTCGGTGCGCTCGTGGACGGCGACCCCGCGCCCGTGCTCGACGCCGCCCGGCTGGCGGTCACCTTGCGGCGCACCCGGGCCGGGCACCTGGAGCGCCTGCGGGCGGGCCTCGACCGCTCCGTCCCCATGATGTACCTGCCGTTCCTCTTCACCCGGTATCACGGCATGCGCACCATCCGGCAGGTCGCTCAGGCCCTGGGCGAGGAGCTCGGGTTCTGATGAGCGCCGTGCGGGCGTCGCGCCACGCCGATGTGACCGGCACGCTCGACGGCCTGCTCGCCTCGCGCGAGATCGTGGTGGCGTGCGGGCCGGGCGGCGTCGGCAAGACCACGACGGCG
>DMNK01000168.1:10161-15986 GCA_003453695.1 Acidimicrobiaceae bacterium
GGGGGGGGGGGGCGCGCGGCCCGCCCGACGCGCCCCCCCCGCCGGGGCGGCGCCCCGCATCGGAGGCAAGGTCCTCGTGCTCACCGTCGACCCGGCCCGGCGCCTCGCCAACGCGCTCGGCCTCGAGGGCATCGGCAACACCGAACGTCAGGTGCCGGCCGAGGCCTTCACCGACGCAGGCGTGCGGCCCGCCGGTGCCCTGTGGGCGGCCATGCTCGACACCAAGGAGTCGTGGGACTCGCTCATCCGCACCCATGCCCCCGACGCCCGCACCCGGGACGAGATCCTGGCCAACCCGCTGTACCGGAACATCTCGGGTCGCTTCGTCCAGAGCCACGACTACATCGCCATGGAGCGCCTCTTCGAGATCCATGCCGAGGCCGACTACGACCTCATCGTCGTGGACACGCCCCCCACCCGCAACGCCCTCGACTTCCTCGACGCCCCCGAGCGCATGGCGGACTTCTTCTCGAGCCGCCTGTTGCGCTGGCTCATCGTCCCCTACCGCTCCCGGATCGTGAACATGGCCAGCCGGCCCTTCTACCAGGTCGCCGACCGCATCCTCGGCACGCAGTTCCTCGAGGACATCGCCCAGTTCTTCATCCTCTTCCAAACCATGTACGACGGCTTCGTGGAGCGGGCGCGAGCCGTCCAGCGGCTCCTGGCCGAGCGCCGGACGTCGTTCGTCGTCGTGTCCACGCTGGAGGCGGTCCCGCTTCGCGAGGCCGAGTTCTTCGCCGAGCAGCTCACCAGCCGCAAGCTGCACCTGGGGGCCATCGTGCTCAACAAGGTGCTCCCCGCCTACCTGCGCGACCCGGCCGCCTGCGCCGTGGCCGAGCGCCTGCGCCACCATGCCGAGACGGTGTCGGCGGAGCTGGCGCCACGCCTCGAGGAGGGCGATCCCAACCAGCTGCGTCGGGTGCTGTCCGAGGTGGGACAGAGCTTCCTCGATTACCGGGTGGTGGCCCAGCGAGAGGCCGAGCAGCGGGCCGAGCTCGGAGCCGTGCCCGAGTCGCTCGTGACCGTGCCCTTCTTCGACACCGACGTCTACGACCTGTCCGGCCTGCTCCGCCTCGGACAATGGCTGTGGGGGGAGGAGCCCGCCCTCACCACGTGACGAGCACGGCCCGGCACGTTGCGTACCGGCGGCCTCCCGATGTCGACCGGTTCCGTGACGCCCATAACCGAATATTGGGCACGCGGCGTGAGGTGCCACCGCCAACCCAGCGGGGTGAGGCCGTTCTTTTGGGCATGATCGCCCGCATGAGATCGCGTGTCCTGCCCCTGCTCCTGTCCTCGGTCACCGCCGTGGCCGTCGCAGTCCCGCTGGCCCTGAGCGGTCCGTCCCAGGCCGGTGCCGCCAGCCTGCCCACGCAGCCCCCGGCCAACACCGTGCAGCCCGGCATCCAGCTGCTCGTGCCCCAGCCCGGGTCGTCGGGCAGCTTCGCCGAGTGCACCGCCAACTTCGTGTATTCGAACGGCGTCAACACCTACATCGGCATGGCCGCCCACTGCGCCAGCACCGGCAGCTCCACACAGACCGACTGCACCACCCCGGTCCTGCCCGACGGCACGCCGGTGTACATCGGCGAGGGCCCGGTCTACCTCGACCCGAGCGGCACCCTGTCGGTGGGGGAGGACACCCAGGGCCCCGAGGTGGGGAAGATGGTCTACAACTCGTGGGTCACCATGCAGGGCCTCGGGATCAACACGAGCGACCCGTCGGGCAACCAGTGTCAGTTCAACGACCTCGCCCTTGTGCAGGTGCTGCCCGGGTGGACGGTGAACCCCACCGTCCCCATCTGGGGTGGCCCCGACGGCGTGGCCACCACGTCGCCCGCGCAGGGCTCGACGGTGTACAGCTACCAGAACTCGGCCTTGCGTCTCGGCGTGTCCGCCCTGAGCCCGAAGATCGGCCTGAGCCTGGGCGACACCCCCGGCTCGGGTGGGTGGAGCCACATCGTCGACACGGTCACGCCAGGCGTCCCCGGTGACTCGGGGAGCGGGTTCATGGACTCGAGCGGCAACGCCTTCGGGGTGCTGAGCACGCTCAACGCCGGCACGCCTCCGAGCGCCTACGGCGTGGACAACGCCGCCGGCGACGTGGCGATGGAGCTGGCCTTCTGCAGCGCCCACGGCGGTCTCGGCACGGTGAGCCTGGTGCCCGGCACGACGAAGTTCTCGGGGCTGCCCGGCGGGCTGTAGGCGCGCTCCTCGGGCCATGGTGCTGCGGCGGGCCGGTCAGGGCCCGAGCGCCGTGACGTAGGCACTGGCCAAGGCGAGCACCTCGTCGACGTAGGCAGCCGAGTGGTTGTAGGCGAACACCGCCCGCGCCAGGCCCGAAGCATCTGCTGAGCCGGCCCCCGCCGCGCACAGCAGGCGGGCTGCGGCGTACACGGCGTCGGTCGGGTCGTAGGGAGAGGGCGGCCGGGCACCCCCCGGCGGCACCGGCATGGCGTACTCGGCGAAGGTGGCCGGGAGGAACTGCATCGGCCCTTCGGCGCCCGCCCCGTTGGCGCCCGACTGCACGCCGGGGGCGGTGGACGTGCCGTTCGAGGACTCGACGGTCCCGATGGCGGCGAGCACGGCGTAGGACAGCCCCGGGCAGCTGGCCGCCGCCTGGCGGTACAGCGCCAGCATGACCGGAGGGATGTCGTCGGCGGCAGGCGCCGCTCCGGATCCGATCCCGCCTGCGAGCGGCGGCCCCGCACCCAGGCCCACCACCGACGCCGCCAGCCCGGCGACGCCCATGGTCGCCACCGACAGCAGCGCCGTCGCCCCGCATCCCATCCCGAGCACCCACGCCACCGGTCGACACCACCCGCGATCGGGCGCGCTGGTCCCCGGGCGCGCCGAAGCGAACAGGAAGTGAGCGGTTGCTCAGACGAGAAGGCGGGCGTGCGGGCCGCGCCTCGAAGCTGCAGCCAGTGCAGCACGGCGCCCGCGACGGGTCAAGGGGTGCGCCGGCGTCACCGGGGCCTGCAGGGTTCGGGCTCTATCCGGCGGCGCGCACGTGGGTGTCGAAGAACGTGATGATGCGGGCCCAGGCGTCGTCGGCCTTGGCCTGGTCGTAGCGCAGGGGAAGGAACGTCCCGGTCACCTTGGGGAGCAGTCCGGGGTGCGGGTTCATGAATCCATGGGTGGCGCCCTCGTACTCCTTCACGTCGTGGGGCACGCCCAGCGCCTCGAGGGCGCGGCGCAGGCGGTCGGGATGGCCGCGCAGGTAGCGGTCCCGGCTGCCGAAGCTGGCCACCACCGGGCAGATGCCCTCGAGGGCGCGCTCGGCGTTCGACGGGACCTCTCCGTAGTTGGGGGCGGCTGCCGCGTACCCGCCTTTGGGCGCGCAGGCGAGTGCCAGACCTCCGCCCATGCAGAAGCCGACGATCCCCACCGACCCGGAGCACTCGTCGCTCGCCGCCAGCCACGAACGGGCCGCTTCGATGTCGTCGAAGGCCCGTCCGCTTCGGCGCGTCCTGGCCACGAGCGTCGCCATGACACAGCGCACCTTCGGGCCCCAGAAGTAGAGGTCGGGGACGAGGGCCAGGTAGCCCGCCTCCGCCAGGCGATCGGCGTGGCCCTGCATCTCGGCGGTGAGGCCGAACGCCTCGAAGACGACGAGCACCCCGGGGGCCGGCCCGCCCCCGGCGGGGCGGGCGAGGTACCCGGGCATCGTGCCCTGGGCGGTGGGGATGGCGACCTCGGCCATGACGCCGATGATGGTCGAGGACCGCCCCGGCCGGCCAAGCCGTGCGTCGAACCAAGACCGCTCGTTGTGTTCGGGGTTGTGAAGAATCTCACGGAGCGTGCCGATATCTGGGCGCAGGGGGGTGTGCGAGCGAGGTGCCAAAGTGGTCGTCGTGCTTCGGGGGCGGGCTGGGGTGAGCGGCGGGAACGCCGCGTCCGAGCCGCGCCGTGACCAGGGGTTGGCCGGGAGGGTGAGCCGCCTGCTCTCCCAGGCCCTGGCGGCCGACGACGCCGAGAAGGCCGGGGTGCGGGCCGACGACGTCCTGTCCCGCCCCGAGCTGTGCGAGTCGGTCCTGGGAGGGCCCGACTCGGTGCCGTCGGCCCGGCACGCCGTGGTGCAGCGCTACGGCAGGGTGGGGGCGCTGCTCGTGGTGGGCTACGAAGGCCGCTGGCGCGCCCGGAGCGCCACCGACGCCTCGGAGAACCCGGCCGCCCTCGATCTGCTGCTCGAGCACTTCTCCGAGCTCGAGGTGGACGAGCTCGAGGGACTGCTGGGCCGGCTCGAGGGTGGCGACGCCAAGGGCCCCCGCCCGGGCGACGACGAGGTCACCTCGGTGCGCCGGCGGCTGCACGCCACCTACGCCGTCGCCGCGCGCGACGGCACCGACGCCGCCCACCACGCCTACATGGAGGCGCTGGAGCGCTTCATGGGCCTGGCCCGCCGCCGCCTGGCGTCCTGACACCGGCCCTCGGCCGGCAACCGGCGCCGCCGCAGCTCCTCCCGGCATCGTCGGGCCCGCCCGGCACGCCGCCGTAGCATCTCGAGGGAGATCCGAGATGCCCGACATCGTCGTCCCCGAGCTCGAGGCCTACACCGAGGCCCACACCACGGCTCCCCCGCCGCACCTGGCGACGGTGGCCGAACGCACGCGCGCCGAGCTGGCCGCTCCCGGGATGATGGTGGGCGCCGTCGAGGGGCGCTTCCTCGAGATGCTCGTCTTCGCTCTCCGGGCCAGGCTCGTCCTCGAGATCGGTACCTACAGCGGCTACTCGGCGCTGTCCATGGCGGCCGCGCTCCCGCCGGGAGGGCGCATCGTGAGCTGCGAGCTGAACCCCGTGCACGCCGCCGCCGCTCGGGAGAACATCGCCGCCAGTCCCTACGCCGGGGACGTCGAGGTGGTCGAAGGCCCGGCGCTCGACACGATCCAGGGCCTGATTGGGCCCTTCGACTTCGTGTTCATCGATGCCGACAAGCGCAACTACCTCAACTACTACGGGGCGGTGTTGCCCAAGCTGGCGCCCGCAGGGCTCATCGCCGCCGACAACACCTTGTGGAACGGCAGGGTGGTGGACCCCGCCGACCTGTCCGAGGACACGGTGGGTCTGCGCGCCTTCAACGACACGGTGGCCGCCGACGAGCGGGTGGTGTGCGTGCAGCTCTCCGTGCGCGACGGGGTCACGCTCATCCGTCACGCCGGGCGCTCCGGCTGACGGACCTCTCGTGCTCGACTACCACCTCCACCTGTGGCCCCACGGCGAGCGCGCCCAGGGCCCGACGCTCGAGCAGCTGTCGGCCTACTGCGACCAGGCGGCCGCCTCGGGGGTGACCGAGGTCGCCGTCACCGAGCACCTGTTTCGCTTCGTCCAGGCCGACCGCCTCCTCGGGGGCTTCTGGGCCGGTGAGCCGGATGCGGCGCTTCGGGCGTCGATGGCCCGCTACTGGGGCGAGCACGCCCATGCCGATCTCGACGCCTACGTCGAGTGCGCCGTCGCCGCCAAGTCGGCAGGCCTCCCCGTCGTCGTCGGCCTCGAGGTCGACTACTACCCGGGACGCATGGACGAGGTCGCCACCTTGCTCGAGGGCTACCCCTTCGACGTCCTTCTGGGCTCGGTGCACTGGCTGGGGACCTGGCGCTTCGACGACCTCGCCGACGACGTGTCGATGGCCGCCTGGTCGACGCGATCGGTCGACGAGGCCTGGGACCGCTACACGACCGCCGTCGAGGAGCTGGCCGCCTCGGGCACCTGCGACGTGCTCGCCCACCCCGACCTGGTGAAGGTCACCGGCCGTCGCCCCGCCGCCCCCGAGGAGTGCTGGGACCGGCTGGCCGAGGCCGCCGCCGCCTCGGGCATGGCCGCCG
>DMNK01000168.1:16199-16493 GCA_003453695.1 Acidimicrobiaceae bacterium
CTCAAGCCGGTCGGTGCCGCCTACCCCGACCCCGGGCTGCTCGGGCGCTTCGTGGCCCGGGGCGTGCCCTTCACCACGGCCTCCGACGCCCACCGCCTGGCCGAGGTGGCGGCGCGATCGACGGACCTCCGGGCCCTGCTGGCCGACGCCGGGGTGGAGACCCTGCGGGCCTACCGGCGCCGGGAGCCCCACGACGTGCCCCTCGGCGCCCAGGTGGGGGCGCCGTGACCAGGCCGGGCTCGCCCCCGTGACCACCCCCGCCGCCCTGGCCGCCCGCCACACCGACCTGGATTC
>DMNK01000168.1:16639-31972 GCA_003453695.1 Acidimicrobiaceae bacterium
CCCCCCGGCCCCCCCGCCACACCGACCTGGATTCGGCCGAGTTCGACCACCTCCAGCGCCTCCTCGTGTCCTGGGGGGTGCTCGCCGACCTCTCCTTCTCGGACCTGGTCCTGCTGGCCCCGGCCGGGCGGGTGGGGCCGGACCGGCTGGTCGTGCTGGGTCAGACCCGGCCCACGACCGGGGCCACCCTGCTGCGCGACGACCTCGTGGGCGCCTTGGAGCCCGCCGAGGAGTGGCCCTGGGCGGTCCAGGCCCTGCAGGCCGGCCACATCGTGACCGGGGTGGGCCCCATCCCCGTGCCCGCCGCCGTGCGCCAGGGGGGGCGCCCGGCGACGCCCGACCTGCTCGCCGTCCCCGACACCGGCGAGGTGCCGGCCGTGCCGGAGGCGGCGCGACTGGAGTGCGTGCCGGTGCGCTACCGCCACGAGCCCATCGGCGTGATGGTGCGGGTGGGGGCGCTCGAGGGCAAGCGCCGCACCGGGCGCCTCGAGCGGGTCTACCGCGACCTGTACCAGCGCCTCGTGGCCATGATGGTGACCGGCGACTACCCCTTTGCCGGCGAGGAGTTCACCACCGAGGACGCGCCGCGCGTCGGTGACGGCTTGCTCGTCGCCGACGCCGAGGGGCGCTTCACCTACGCCTCGCCCAACGCCATGAGCGCGCTGCACCGGATGGGGGTCTCCGAGTCCCTCGAAGGCTCCACCCTGGGCGAGCTCGGTGTGGAGTCGGAGGCCCTGGACCGCGCCCTCGCCACCGGCGCCCCGGTCATCGAGGAGGTGGAGCGCCGCCCCGACGTCATCGTGCTCTTCCACTGCACACCTCTTCTGGCCGAGGGGACGGTGACCGGCGTCATGCTGCTGTTGCGCGACGTCACCGACCTGCGCCGGCTGGACCGGCTCCTCCTGTCCAAGGACGCCGCCATCCGCGAAGTGCACCACCGTGTCAAGAACAACCTGCAGACCATCTCGTCGCTGCTGCGGCTCCAGGCGCGACGGCTCGAGCCCGGCAAGGGACAGGAGGCGCTGCGCGAGGCCGAGCGGCGGGTGCGTTCCATCGCCCTCGTCCACGAGATCCTGTCGCGCGAGCCCGGCGACGAGGTGCCCTTCGACGAGATCATCGCCTCCTTGGTGCGCATGGCCGAGGACTCGGTGATCTCGAGCCGCAGCGTCGAGATCAAGGTGGCGGGCGACCTGGGCGAGGTGCCGGCCGACGTGGCCACCCCGCTGGCCGTGGTCCTGGCCGAGCTGCTCCAGAACGCCGTGGAGCACGCCTTCGACGACGGCACCGACGACCAGCTCGGCGGCGGGGAGTCCCTGGGCCTCGCCCAGCCCGGCGCTCCCGCCCGCCCCCTCGGTCACGTGTCGGTGCAGCTGGCCAACGACGGATATGGGCTCACCATCGAGGTGCGCGACGACGGGCGGGGGCTGCCGCCCGGGTTCGACATCGAGGGCACCACCAGTCTGGGGCTGTCGATCGTGCGCGACCTCATCACGAGCCAGCTGGGCGGGCTCATCACCATGCGCAACGAGGACGGCACGGTGGTGGACATCGACGTGCCCCTGCGGGTGGCCGAAGGCCGTCCGCCGCCCTGAGTGTCCGACGGCGCCCCACGGCGCCCGGAGGATCAGCGCCGAGACGTCAGGTGCCGGGGGAGAAGCGGTAGCCGATGCCGCGCACGGTGTGCAGCCAGCGCGGGTTGGCCGGGTCCGGCTCCAGCTTGAGGCGCAGCCGGCGCACGTGCTCGGTGACGGTGGCAGGGTCCTGCCACTCCTGCGTCGAGCCCCACACGTGCTCGAGGAGCTCTTCACGGCTGAAGACCTGATCGGGGGACCCCGCCAAGAAGGCGAGGAGGTCGAACTCCTTGGGCGTGAGGTCGACGACCTTGCCGTCCACCTCCACCCGGTGGGCCGAGCGGTCGACCACGAGGCCGTCGTGCTCGATGCGGCTCGTGCCCTGTGCCTGCTGGCCGCGGCGCAGCACGGCCCGGATGCGCGCCTCCAGCTCGGGCAGCGAGCAGGGCTTCACCACGTAGTCGTCGGCGCCGAGGTCGAGCACGCGCACGCGCTCGGCCTCCTCGGACCGGCCGGTGAGCACGATGACGGGCAGCGAGCTGTCGCGGCGCAGGCGGGCCAGGACCTCTTCGCCGTCCAGCCCGGGGAGGCCTAGGTCCAGAACGACCAGGTCGTATCGGCCGAGGCTGGCCTCGCGCAGGGTGGCGGGCCCGTCCGCCGCCTCGCCCACCTGGTAGCCGACGCGCTGGAGGAACAGCCTCGTGGCCGTCCGGCTGGCGGCATCGTCCTCCGCCACCAGCACGGCGTGATCCTCCTCCGACATCGTCACCATCGAACCCCCCTTGTCCAAGTGTCCCGCCGGCAACCGGGCCGGGGTGCCCAAAGCCATCCCTGCATTGTGGCCTGCCTGTGGCCCTGGTGGGTAACCCTTGCCCCTAGCTGGGACGAATCGTGTCCGGAAGAGCGCCGGAGCCGGGTCAGCGAGCGGCCGCGGCCCGCTTTGCCAACTGTTCGTCAACGACGTGCAACAGGGCGGCGACGTCGAGGGGCTTGGTGAGGTATCCCTCCACGCCGAGGTCGAGCATCCGCCTGATGCGATCGGGCGTGGCGTCGGCGCTCACCACGACCACCTTGGTCTCGGTCAGCTCCGGCATGGCCTTCACCCGGTACAGCATCTCGTCGCCGGGCAGATCGGGCAGGTGCAGGTCGAGCAGCAGCAGGTCGGGCCGGTGCTGGCGGGCCAGTTCCAGGCCCAGTCGAGCCTCCGCCGCCGACAGCAGGCGCACCTGGGGGCGCCGGGCCAGGACCAGCGACACGAGCGAGGCGTTCGAGTCGTCGTCCTCCACGTGCAGCACGACCAGGGTGGGCGTCACCCCGGGGGCACTGTCGATCAGGCCGGGGTCCGCCAGGCCGGTCGGCACGGGCCGTGCCACGGTGTCGACGGGACGCCTGTGTGCGTCCTCGGACAGCGCCGGCTCCTCGGCGGGCAACAACTCGACCCAGAACGTCGACCCGTGTCCCGGAGCCGAGACGACGCCGATGGTCCCGCCCATCACCTCGACGAGCTGCTTGGACAGCGCCAGGCCCACGCCGGTTCCCTCGACGCCGGAGTTCTCGGCACCGAGACGCGAGAAGGGGAGGAACAGCATGTCCTGCTGCTCGAGCGCGATGCCCGGCCCGCTGTCGGACACCGAGATGCGGATGCGCTGCTCGGCGCCGTCCTCGATCCTGAAGGCCACGGTGCCGCCGGGCTCGTTGTACTTGACGGCGTTGGACCCCAGGTTGAGAAGCACCTGGCGCAGGCGCTGTCGATCGGCGCGTGCGCACCGGTCGCGGCGCGCCGAGGTCTCGACCATCATGTGCACCGCCGCCGCTTCGGCCACCGGACCGAGCAGCGCCGTCACCTCGTCGAGCACGTCGCCGACCCGCACCGCCTCAGGCGTCACCGTGAGCTGGCCGGCCTCGATGCGGGCGATGTCGAGCACCTCGTTGATGAGCGCCAGGAGGTGCCGGCCGGCCCGCTCGATCTGGTCGACGCTGCTGGCCTGCTCGGGGGGGAGCTGGTCGAGCTCGAGGAGCTGGGCGAAGCCCAAGATGGCGTTGAGCGGGGTGCGCAGCTCGTGGCTCATCCGGGAGAGGAACTGGCTCTTCGCCTCGCTGGCCCGCTCGGCCTCCGCCTGGGCGGCACGCAGCGACTGCTCGAGGTGCATGCGGTCGGTGATGTCGCGCGACACGGTCACCGTGCCGGTCACCATGCCGGTCACGTCGAAGATGGGCCGGGCCCGGGTCTCGTAGGTCCGGTACCCGCTCTCGCCGCGGCCGGCGCGGCCCGTGGTGACGACGGGGGGCAGGTCGCGTTCGCCGGCCAGGCAGCGCGTGAGCAGATCGTCGAGCGCCGCGCGCTGGTCACGCCGGAGCCGTCCGTAGCGGTACGCCTCCTCGATGAGCTCCCCGCCCGGCGCCGGCTCGGAGTCCTGCACCCCGATCACCTCGGCCAGGGCCGAGCTGTAGAGGAGGACGTCGCCGGCCGCATCTCGCACGACGATGGTGTCGGGCGAGGCTCGGAAGATCGACTCCAGCATGAAACGCCGGTCCTCGGCGGCTCGCTGGGCGGCGTGCCGGGCGGAGACGTCGACGAGATAGGCGCTCACCGTCCGGGGAGTGCCCGCCTCGTCGGTGTCCACGTTGTAGAGCGCCTCGACCTCGCGCCAGGGGCCGCGCTCGGGATGGCGGCGGCAGCGCAGCACCAGCGACAGACGCTGGCTGCCTTGACCCTCGCCCTGCACCAGCGCATGACGCAGGCGCGCCACGTCCTCGGGATGGAAGCGCGCCTCGGCGGCGGCGTAGTCGGACACGACCTCCTCGGCGCTGAGCCCGAGCAGCTCGTCCACGTTCGGACTGGCGTAGGAGAAACGCCGGCCTGCCACGTCGTAGCGCAGTGACACCACCGGACTGGCAGTGAGGATGTCGTTGAGCTCGAGGCGGGCACGGTCGCGCTCCTCGGCGTGCCGGCGCACCTGCTCGGCCGCTTCGTCGAGACGCGCCGCCAGACGGCCGATCTCGTCGCGGCCCACCGGCTCCCCGGCCACACCGGCGGCAGCGGCGTCGATGCGCCGGGTGTCGACTTCGAGTCGGCGCAGACGGCGCACGACCCCGGTGGAGAAGAAGTGCCACGCCGTCACGCCGCCGACGAGCGCCACGGCGAGCGCCAGGACGTCGAGGACCAGCAAGCCGCCCGACACGTAGGCCGCCGAGACGAGCAGCGCCAGGGCGAGCACGACGGTGGGAAGCAGCGTGACCGCCAGCGACTTGGAGCGGATCGAGCGGTCGATCCAGCCGATACGCGGCCTCCGCCTGCGTTCGACCCCCGTCATGGCCGCCCCCACCTCTCGGCGAACACGTGCCTCGCCATGTCCGAGAATACGACGACCTCCCGGCAACTTGCGCACGGAGCGCCCGGCGCACGACGCGCCTGGCGCGTAAAGGCCCCGGTGCGGGACCGGGGCCTGTCCTCGCCCGCCGGCGGATGCGGGCTCGGGATGGTGTTCAGCTACGAGGCGCGCCGTCGGGCGGCGAGCCACGCCTTTCGGAGCTTGCGGCGCTCCTCCTCGGAGGTGCCGCCCCACACCCCGGACTCCTGGTTGGTCGCCAGGGCGAACTCGAGGCAGGGCTCGGTGACCTCACACGACTGGCACACGCGCTTGGCGGCATCGATCTGGTCGATCGCCGGGCCGGTGGTGCCCACGGGGAAGAAGAGGTCGGGTTCGGTGTGCCGACAGGCGGCCAGCTTGCGCCAGTCGTCGGCGTCCCATTCCACCGAGCGGTTCCACATCAATGCCACGATGCCCTCCTCCGGTACCGTGCCGCCGCACGAGTCACCCGTGCCCTTCTTGTGATCAGGTTCACATGGCTGGCCACCGGGGTTGACCGCCATTACGAGAACCGGGTCTAGTTCGTGAACGTACTCCCAAGCGCTCCGGGCTGCAACCACAGGCCTAGTCGAGACAACAGGGGAGCACACAAGGAGCTACCACAATGCATCAACTTCGGCATTGGCCATTGCTGGGCGCCGATACCCGCATCGCCGTCCTGGCACACCGCGGACGGGGCACGAATCTGCCCGACAACACCTTGGAGGCGTTTTCGGCCGCCCTGGAGGCGGGAGCCGACGGCGTCGAGCTCGACGTGCGCCGCAGTGCCGACGGTCGGGCCATGGTCCTCCACGACGCCGAGGTCCCCGGTCTGGGGCCGCTGCACCTGCTGCGCCACGGCGACCTCCCGGCTCAGCTCGCCACGCTGGAGGAGGCGCTCGAGCGGTGCCGCGGGGCCGTGGTGGACGTGGAGGTGAAGGCGGCGCCGACGGAGGCCGGCTTCGACCCCGCGCAGCAGCTGGCGGGGGAGGTGGCGCACATCGTGACGGCCGCCCTGTCCGGAGGTGCAGGGCCGTCGGCTGCCTTCGTGACGTCGTTCTGGCCGGCCACGCTGGAAGCGGTGCGCCGTGCCCGGCCCGAGCTCGACGCCGGCCTGCTGGTGGTGCCCGGCCTGGACGCCTTCTCGGGGCTGGAAGAGGCCGTCGCCGTGGGGGCCGCCATCGTGTTGCCGATCGCCGCCCACTGTGACGCCGCGCTGGTCGACGCCGCCCACGGGCGCGGGGTGGCGGTCATCCCGTGGGCCGTGGACAGCGACGCCGAGATCACGGCGGCACGCCACGCCGGGGTCGACGCCGTGATCACCGACCGTCCCGGTCGGGCGCGCACCCTGTTGGAAGCGGGCTGAGCCATTCGCTCGGAGCGATCCGCCCGTCGCTCGTTACCGATTGGTCGCCGTCGTCCCGTGTCGGGAACAATCACCTCCATGAATGTCGTCGTCTGTGTGAAACAGATCCCGGACCCGGCCGCCCCCCAGGCCCTGGACCCGGACACGAAAACCCTGGTCCGGGAGGGAAAGCTCATCCTGGACGACTCCGACGCCTACGGCGTCGAGATGGGGCTGCAGCTGGCGGAGCAGGCGGGCGGCGGCGAGGTGACCCTCGTCTCGATGGCACCGGGGGGCGAGACCTCGGGGCTGCGCACGGCGCTCGCCATGGGGGCGGCCAAGGCCATCCTCGTGAGCGACGACGCCCTCAAGGGCTCTGACGCCCTGGCCACGGCCAAGGTGCTCGCCAAGGCGGTGGAACGGGCCCAGCCCGACCTGGTCATCGCCGCCACCGAGTCGACCGACGGCTACACCGGCACCACCCCGGTGCAGATGGCCGAGCTGCTCGGCATGCCGTCGGTCACCTTCGCCAAGAAGGTCGCCGTCTCCGACGGCACCGTGCGGGTCGAGCGGCAGACCGAAGCCGGCTACGACGACGTGGAATGCCCGCTGCCGGCGGTGGTGACGGTCACCGCCGGCGTCGTCGAGCCTCGGTATCCGTCCTTCAAGGGCATCATGGCCGCCAAGTCGAAGCCGGTCGACCAGCTGACCGTCGCCGACCTGGGTATCGACGCGGGACAAGTCGGTCTGGGCGGCGCCGGCCAGGAGGTGACCCAGGTCGCCGACGCCGAAGCGCGCGCCGGCGGGGAGATCGTGGTGGACGAGGGCGACGCCCATGAGCAGGTGGTGCGCTTCCTCGAGCAGCTCAAGCTGGTCTGAGCGCCCGTCCATCGACCACAGGCCAGCCGGGAACGAAGCAGGAGAACACCGAGACATGTCGATCGAAAAGATCTGGGTCGTCGTCGAGATCGCCGACGGCAACCCCATCAGCTCGTCGCTCGAGCTGCTCACCCAGGCGCGGGCCATGGCCGGAACCGTGGAAGCGCTGTCCTGGGGCCCCGACGCCGCCAAGGCCGCCGGCGAGGTGGGCAGCTTCGGCGCCACCACCCTCTACGACGTCGGTGACATCGGCGACGCCCTCCCCGGGGTGCCGGTGGCGGCGGCCGTCAAGGCGCTCGTGGAGGCCGGCAACCGCCCCGACGTCATCCTCATCCCGACCACCTACGACGGCCGCGACATCGCCGGCCGGCTGTCGGCCATGCTCGACCTCCCCGTCATCACCAACGTCGTGGGGCTGTCGGAGGAGGGCGACGAGGTGCGCTCCGAGCACGGGCTCTTCGGCGGTGCCAAGGTGGCCGTGGCCCGGTTCACGGCGCAGCGCCCCTGGATCTTCGTGGTGCGGGCCAAGTCCTTTGCCGCCGAGGCCTCCGGCGGCGGCGCCGCCGACGTGATGCCGGCCCCGGTACCGGAGCTCGGTGCGACCAACGCCGCCAAGATCGACGCCCGCCACGTCGAGGAGCAGAGCGGGCCCAAGCTGGACGAGGCCGACGTGGTCGTCTCGGGCGGCCGCGGCCTGGGCAGCGCCGAGAACTACGCCATGATCGAGGAGCTGGCCAAGCTCTTGAAGGGCGCGGCGGGCGCCAGCCGGGCCATCGTGGACGCCGGCTGGGTCCCGTACTCCCACCAAGTGGGCCAGACCGGCAAGACCGTGAAGCCCACGCTGTACATCGCCTGCGGCATATCCGGCGCCACCCAGCATCTGGTGGGGATGAAGGGCTCCAAGAACATCGTCGCCATCAACAAGGACCAGGACGCGCCGATCTTCTCGGTGGCCGACCTCGGCATCGTGGGCGACGTGCACAAGGTCGTCCCGAAGCTCATCGAGGCGCTCAAAGCACGCGGCTGATCGAGGTCGGCCCCGCCCGGGGCCGTCGCTTCCACCCGTCCCCGACCGAGCGTGCCAGGATCGGCGGGTGCGCACCCTGTGGATCCTGCGCCACGCCAAGGCCGTTCCCCATTCGCCGCGTGACCACGGCCGGCGGCTGGCGGCCCGGGGCCGGCGCCAGTGCGAGGAGCTGTCCGCCCGTCTACCCGACATGAAGGGCACCCCGACCCTGGTGCTCAGCTCGTCCGCCACCCGTGCCCTCGAGACCGCCGAGGGGGTCCTCCCCGGGCTCGGTCCCGGCGCCGAGGTGGTGGTGGAGCCGGGGCTGTACCAGGCCGACCCCGACGACGTGATCGAGCTCGTCCGTCAGGTGGACGACACCCGGGCCGAGGTGATGGTGGTGGGGCACAACCCGACCCTCTACGAGCTCGTCCTGTTCCTGCTCGGCTCGGACGACGCCAGAGGCCGCAAGAAGGTGGAGCGCGGGCTCGGTACCGCCGCCCTGGCGGTGGTCTCCTTCGAGGTCGACCACTGGGCGCAGGTGGCCCCCGGTGACGGGCACCTCGAAGAGCTGGTGGTCCCGAAGGCGCGCTGACGCCGGCGCCGGGACGGCGGCCGGAGCCGCAGTTACACGAGCGGCCAGGGGTAGTGGTAGGTGTCGGGGTCGGGCACCGGGAAGCAGGCCCCGTCCACGAAGCGCCGGGTGCGACGGCGCAGCGCCTCGAGCTCGGCGCCGCTGAGCCAGGGCTCGAGCTCGCCGGGCAGCTTGTCCTCGAGGGCGTCGAGGTCGGCGAGCACACCGGCGGGCACGGGCTCACCGGCGAACTCCCAGATGACCGTGCGCAGCTTGGGCTGGCGGTGGAAGCACAGGGCGTTGTCGATGGCCCAGATGGTGCCGTCCACGCCGAGCAGGCAGTGGCCGCTCTTGCGGTCGGCGTTGTTGGCGACGACGTCGAAGGCGCAGATGACGCGCAGACGGTCGTGGTTCTCTTCCTGTTCGACCAGCGTGAAGTGGTGCTCGGAGAAGTCCGCCTCGACGAAGTGCTGCACCGATCCCGGCCCGAGCGGGGCGTCCTCCCGCACGACGGTGTCGGGGACCACACCCCAGCCCAACATCTCCGACAAGAGGTAGGCGGCCACCTCGCGTCGGTAGATGCCTTCGGGGAAGTCCCACAACTGGCGCTCGCCTCGCCCCGGTTTGTACACGGCTGCGCTCACGGCGTCGTCGAGTGTGCAGCGGACGAGGTACGTGCCGTTCGAGCTCCAGGGCATCCGGCCCACCAACTCGAGCTCGCCTTCGGACAGCGGGTTCACCATCGTCACGACGCCGGCGGCCGGTGCCCGTTGGTGCGCGGGCAGCGATGCCCGCTGGGGTCGAGCGGCAGCCCGCACAGCGGGCACGGAGGACGGCCCGCCTCCACGAGCGACGTGGCGCGGATGGCGAAGGCGGCCGCCTGGGCCCGGGTGACCGAGAACCGGGCCATGTCGCCCTCCTCGTCCTCGGCCACCAGCTCCTCGGCCACGAGCACGACGCGGTCGAGGGTCTCGTCGTAGGTCACCCCCAGCGTGCCGATGACCCAGTGCGGCTCGGTGGGCGCTTCGAGGTCGAGGTCCCCGGGGAGGTGCTCGGGTCGCTCCAGGTCGGCGAGCACCCGGCCCAGGTACTCGGCCAGCACCGACACCTGCTGCTTCTCGGCCTTCAAGGTGAGCAGGGTCCCTCCGGCGCGGCACTGCACCAGGAAGAGGCGCTTTCCGACAGGACCTTCCGCCCCCACCGTGAACCGGTCCAGGTCGCCGAGGTCGAGCGCCGGGCTCATGGCCGGGCCGCCTTCACGACGGGGTCAGCTCCCCGAGGCCGGCGGTGGCGTTGACGCACAGCACGTGCAGGGCCCCTTCGCCGCGCACCAGGGCCGAGACGGAGCAGGGCGAGACCACCAGGCGCTGGAACAGGTCGAGGGGGATGCCGGCGGTGGCCGCCACCACGGCCTTGATGGGATCGGCGTGCGACACGGCCACGAAGCGCTCTCCGTGGTGCCGTTCGGCCAGACGGTCGAGGGCGCCGGTCACGCGCGCCTGCATCTCGGCGAAGGACTCCCCGCCCGGGAAGCGGAACGTCGACGGCTGCTGTTGCACCGCCCGCCACTGCCGGCGACGGCGGAGGATGGCCAGGCGGGCCCCCGTCCACTCGCCGAAGTCGCACTCGTTGAGGCCCTTGTCGGTGCGCACCCGGAGCCCGAGCGCCGAGGCGATGGGCGTGGCGGTCTCCACGGCCCGCTCGAGCGGCGAGCTGTACACCGCCACCGGGGGTCGCTCGAGGGCGGCGATGCGCTCGGCGGCGCCATCGGCCTGGCGACGTCCGGCGTCCGACAGGTGCAGGCCGGGCGCCCTGCCCGGCAGGACCCTTCCCGTCGTGGCCGTGCGTCCGTGACGGACCAGGAGCGCGACGGCAGGCGCCGAGGAGTTTCGGGAGGCCACGTCGAGCCATCGTACGCTGAAGCGTGTGCCGTCCATCCCCGGCCGAACGGCTCCGAGCCGCCGCCGGGCGGCACTCGCCGAGCTGACCGCCGAGATCGTCTCGTGCCGGGCGTGTCCGCGCCTGGTGGCATGGCGCGAGGAGGTGGCGACGAAGCGGCGTGCCGCCTTTGCCGACCAGCAGTACTGGGGACGGCCCGTGCCGGGCTTCGGTGACCCGGCGGCCCGGGTGGTCGTCGTGGGCCTGGCCCCGGCCGCCCACGGCGGCAACCGCACCGGCCGCATCTTCACCGGCGACCGCTCCGGCGACTGGCTGTTCGCGGCGTTGTGGCGTGCCGGCTTCGCCAACCAGCCGACGAGCGTGTCGGCCGACGACGGGCTCCGGCTGCGCGACATGTACATCCTGTCGGCGGTGCGCTGTGCCCCACCGGCCAACAAGCCCACCCCCGAAGAGCGCCGGCGCTGTGCGCCGTACATGCGCAACGAGCTGGCCCTGCTCGCCGACGCCCGGGTGCTGGTGGCCCTAGGGAACTTCGCCTACCAGGCGCTGGCGTCCGACTACGGCCTGCGCCCGCGGCCCCGCTTCGGCCACGGCGTCGAGGCGCACCTGCCCGATGGGCGGCAGGTGATCTGCTCCTACCACCCGAGCCAGCAGAACACCTTCACGGGCACCTTGACCGAGGAGATGCTCGACGCCGTGCTCGCCAGGGCCAAGGAGCTCTCCGGCGACTGATCCCCGCCTGGGGCCGGGTTCGGCGCCAGGCGACGAGACGGTCAGGCGGTGACGGGGATCCGTCTCGGTGCGGGCACCGCCGATTCGGGCCAGCGCCGGCGGCTGGCGCGCGACAACCGGTCGAGAAGGGCCAGGGCCCCCGGGTCGTCGCTGCCCGGTCGGGTCTCCACGACTCCGTCGGCGAGCATGCCGTCCAGGACCTGGCGGCCCTTGTCGGTGCGGACGACGGCGAGGGTCCAGTCCCCGAAGGCACCGATGCCGCCCGTCGAGATGTCGGCGTGCTCGGCGGCGAAGTCCGGGCACAGCTTGCAGCCCTGGCGCGTCCAGGCGTGGCCCTCCTTGAGCGGCACCTCGTGGTAGGCGCCGTCGTTCGTCCAGATCTGGAACACGCCTTTGATGTTGATCTTGGCGATGTCGGCGCGCGTCAGTCCGTAGCGGGCCTCGAACAGCTCTTCGAAGATGGCGTCGTCGAAGGTCTTCGAGCACAGGAGCCCGATGGACAGCGCCAGTCGTCTCGCCACCTTGCCCGTCTTGCGCGCCGCCATGACCGGTGGCACCGACGCCTGACAGCTCATGCCCACGAGCGCGATGCGCTCGGCGCCGCCCTCCACGGCCGCCGGGTAGGCCAGCGGATTGGCGGAATAGGTGTAGCGCGACCCCGCCGTGGCCAGCACCTCGGCGCGGGTGCGGGCGACCGCCGGCACCGCCTTCCACGACCCGGCGCCGCCCTCGAGGGCCGACACCAGGGCGGCGTCGATGACGTCGTGCTCGAGGGCCCAAATGAGCAGCGCCGAGACCAGCCCGCCGTCCTGTCCGGCGGCGGCGACCTCGGGATCGGTGGCCCGAGCCAGCACCACGTCCTCGGACACCCCCGACAGCTCGTCCTCGCGTCGGGCCCGACCGAAGAGGAACTCGTCGATCTCGGTCTCCCACTCGCGGAAGCGGGGGCAGGCGCGGGTGCACATCGTGCAGCCGCGCTGTCCGTGGGTGCAGTCCTCGGGTCCGCCGTCCTCCTCCACCTTCCAGGGACGGTAGACGCCTCCGGTGTCGTCGTACTTCAGCACGTCGTGGGGGCAGGCGATGATGCAGCCGGAGCACCCCGTGCACAGGCCCGAGGTGACGACCTCTTGGTAGAGATGGAGCCAGTGCGGCTTGTCAGGCGGCATGGCGGCCCACGTTACCGTTGTCGTCGGTGCCCGAGTTGCCGGAGGTCGAGGCCTATCGCCGCCTGGCCGACAAGGCCCTGGGACGCACCGTGGCCTCGGTCCGCATCGGCGACCAGCGCTTTCTGCGCGGCGGCACCGACGCCTGCCGGCTGCGTCGGGCGCTCGTCGGCAAGGCCTTCGCCGCCGCCCGCCGGCGGGGCAAGCTGCTCGTGCTCGATGTGGACGACAGCGACCGTCGCCTCGGCCTGCGATTCGGCATGACCGGGCGGCTCCACGTCGACGGCGCCGACGGGGTGGACCGGCTCGTGTACGCGTCGGACCGCCGCCTCGAGGCCTGGGACCGCTTCGCGCTCCGCTTCACCGACGGCGGGTCCCTGGTGGTGAGCGATCCCCGCTTGCTGGGCGGGGTGGTGCTCGATCCCGACGAGGACGTGCTCGGGCCCGACGCCCTCGACGTCGGCCGTGCCGACCTGCACCGGGCGCTGGCGGGCAGCACGGCGGCGCTGAAGGCGCGGCTCATGGACCAGTCCCGCCTGGCCGGCCTGGGCAACCTCGTGGCCGACGAGGTGCTGTGGCGGGCGGGGCTCTCGCCGCTGCGCCCGGCTGGTTCGCTCACCGACGCCGAAGAACGTCGCCTGCACGGCCACGTGCGCCGTACGCTCGAGGAGCTCGTCTCGGCCGGTGGTTCCCACCTCGGCGAGCTCATGCCCGAGCGACAGGTCGGCGGCCGCTGCCCGCGCTGTGGAGCCGAGCTGCGCCGTGACCGGGTGGGCGGGCGCTCGACGTGGTGGTGCCCGGCGCACCAGCGGTAGCCGCCGCCGCCTTGTCCTAGCTGCGCAGTGCGGCGGTCTCCTCCAGGACCTTGGCTGCATGTCCGTCGGCGCGTACCCCGTACCAGGCGCGCGCCACGCGGCCGTCGGCACCAACGAGGAAGGTGGAGCGGATCACGCCGAGGCTCTTGCGGCCGTACAGGGTCTTCTCTCCCCACGCCCCGTACCGCTCCATCGTGGTGTGGCCGGGGTCGGAGAGCAGTGGAAATCGCAGACCGTACTTGGCCCGAAAGGCGCGATGGGCGTCGGCGCCGTCAGGGGAGATCCCCATCACCGACAGCCCGGCCCGGTTGAAGGACTGCAGGTTGTCGTTGAACTGACACGCCTCCTTCGTGCATCCCGGCGTGTCGTCGGCAGGATAGAAGTACACGACCACCGGCGAGCCGGCGAAGTCCTTGAGCGACACCTTGCGGCCGTCCTGGTCGGGCAGCGAGAAGGCGGGGGCGCGGTCGCCGGCCTCCAGCCGCTCCGCCTTCTTGGCCGCTGCAGCCGTCTTGGTCGGGGCCTTCTTGACCTGCCCCTTTTTGGCTGGACCTGCCTTGGGCATGGGAATCCTCCTCTGCGGCCTGGTCCGCCGGACGTCGGCGTCACACCTTGGCACACACCGCGCGAGACTCGGCTCGACGGGAGCTCGGGCCGACCGGGCTGAGAGGGCGCCTGCAGCGGTGCCGACCGTGGAACCTGCTCCGGGTAATTCCGGCGAAGGGAGGACCGATGACCGCGACGACGACCACATCGACCACCACCAACCGCCGCAAGGTGTACGTGGACGGTCCCGGCGACATCCAGGTCCCCTTCGCCGAGGTCACCCTGCGCCCCGTGACGGGGCAACCCCAGTCCGAAGCCGATCCGCCCGTGCGGCTGTACGACACCTCCGGGCCCGGTTCGCAACCCGACGTCGGCCTGCCCGCGCTCCGGGCCCCGTGGATCGCCGGGCGCGGCGACACCGAGGAGTACGAAGGACGGCCCATGTCCCTTCGCGACGACGGCCGCGCCGCGGCGCGCCGAGCCGAGGGACCGGCCCCATGGCCCGGGAGCCGGAGCCGGCCGCGCCGGGCCCGGAGCGGACCGGTCACCCAGCTCCACTACGCACGGCAGGGCCGGGTCACCGAGGAGATGGCGTTCGTGGCGGTGCGCGAGCAGCTCGACCCCGAGACGGTGCGGGCGGAGGTCGCCTCCGGGCGCGCCATCATCCCCGCCAACGTCAACCACCCCGAGTCAGAGCCCATGGCCATCGGACGGCGCTTCCTCGTCAAGGTGAACGCCAACATCGGCAACTCGGCGGTGTCGTCGTCGGTGGCGGAGGAGGTGGAGAAGCTCACGTGGGCGACGGCCTGGGGCGCCGACACGGTCATGGACCTGTCCACCGGGCCCGACATCCACACCACCCGGGAATGGATCCTGCGGAACTCCCCGGTCCCGATCGGGACCGTGCCGATCTACCAGGCCCTCGAGAAGGTGGACGGCCGTCCCGAGGACCTGACCTGGGAGGTCTACCGGGACACCGTCATCGAGCAGGCCGAACAGGGCGTCGACTACTTCACCGTGCACGCCGGCGTGCTGCTGCGCTACGTCCCGCTCACCGCCTCGCGGGTGACGGGGATCGTTTCCCGGGGCGGCTCGATCATGGCGGCGTGGTGCCTGGCCCACCACCAGGAGAACTTCCTCTACTCCCACTTCGAGGAGCTGTGCCGGATCATGGCCGCCTACGACGTCGCCTTCTCGCTGGGCGACGGGCTGCGTCCCGGCTCGGTGGCCGACGCCAACGACGACGCCCAGCTCTCGGAGCTGCGCACCCTGGGCGAGCTCACCACCATGGCCTGGGACCACGGTGTGCAGGTCATGATCGAGGGCCCGGGGCACGTGCCGTTGCACAAGATCGCCGAGAACGTGACGCTGCAGCAGGAGCTCTGCCACGACGCCCCCTTCTACACCTTGGGCCCGCTCACCACCGACGTGGCGCCCGGCTACGACCACATCA
>DMNK01000168.1:32150-32302 GCA_003453695.1 Acidimicrobiaceae bacterium
CCCGGCTACGACCACATCACCTCGGCCATCGGCGCCGCGGTGATCGGCATGCACGGCACGGCCATGCTCTGCTACGTCACCCCCAAGGAGCACCTGGGTCTTCCCGACCGCGACGACGTCAAGGCGGGGATGATCGCCTACAAGATCGCCGC
>DMNK01000168.1:32507-39222 GCA_003453695.1 Acidimicrobiaceae bacterium
TCCAAGGCCCGCTTCGAGTTCCGCTGGGAGGACCAGTTCGACCTGGCGCTCGACCCCGACACGGCGCGCGCCTACCACGACGAGACACTGCCGGCGGCGCCGGCCAAGACCGCCCACTTCTGCTCGATGTGCGGCCCCAAGTTCTGCTCGATGCGCATCAGCCACGACGTCCGTCGCCTGGCCGAGCAGAGCGGCGTGTCCCCCGAGGAAGCGCTCGAGGAGGGCATGCGCCAGAAGGCGGTGGAGTTCGTCGCCGGCGGTTCGTCGCTCTACCGAGAGGCGGAGCACACTCCGTCGTGACCGCCGGCCCGTGAAGGTGGCCACCCCCCGCCGAACGGCCATTGCGTCTGAACACAGGGGGAAATCCCGGTAAAAACGCGGTCAACTCCTGGGCAGAGGCGCCGTCCTCGTCTTCACTGTCGGGCACTCTCAGTCGATATGCCAACCATGCTCTCTCGGCTCTCTCGCATGCGGTCCCGCCGCGTCGCCCCGCCGGCGGCCATGCTGGCCTTCGCCGTTGTCGCCTTGACCCTCGCCTCGACGATCGGCACGGGGGGCGGCGCCCCGGGCCCGTCCGGCGTCGTCCTGGCCGGCAAGCGGCATCCGACCACGACCTCGACCAGCACCACGACGACGTCTTCGACGACGTCGTCGACCACGACGTCGACGTCGACGAGCACCACCACCACCACCACGACCCAGCCACCGGGCAACAACGGGGCGCTCGCCGTCAAGGTGGTGGGCAACGAGCTCGAGAACGGCTCCGGCCAGCCCATGCGCCTCGTGGGCGTGGACCGCTCCGGCACCGAGTACGCCTGCGCGCAGGGGTGGGGGATCTTCGACGGTCCCTCCGACGCCTCGTCGGTGTCGGCCATCCGCTCCTGGCACGGCGATGCCGTGCGGGTGCCGCTCAACGAGGATTGCTGGCTCGGGATCAACGGGGTGAGCCCGTCCTACAGCGGCGCCAACTACCGCAACGCCATCGAGGGATACGTCCAGACCCTCAACGCCGCGGGCATGGTGGCGGTCTTGGACCTGCACTGGAACGCGCCGGGCTCGACCCTGGCCACCGGACAGCAGGTCATGGCCGACGCCGACCACTCACCGGCCTTCTGGTCCTCGGTGGCCGCCGCCTTCAAGGGCGACCCCGCCGTGGTGTTCGACCTCTACAACGAGCCCCACGACATCTCGTGGTCCTGTTGGCTGAACGGCTGCACCACCTCGGCCGGATGGCAGGCGGCGGGCATGCAGCAGCTGCTCGACGCCGTCCGCAACGCCGGGGCCACCCAGCCCGTCATGGCCGGCGGGCTCAACTGGTCGGGCGATCTGTCGAGCTGGCTGGCCAACGAGCCCAACGACCCCCTGCACCAGCTCGCCGCCTCGGCCCACATCTACAACTTCTCGGCGTGCAACACCGAGAGCTGCTGGAACCAGACCATCGCCCCCGTTGCCGCCAAGGTGCCGGTCGTGACGGGGGAGATCGGCGAGAACGACTGCGCCAGCAGCTTCATCGACAGCTACATGAGCTGGGCCGACTCGGTGGGCGTGTCCTACATCGGCTGGACGTGGGACACCTGGAACTGCTCGAGCGGCCCGGCCCTCATCACCGACTACAGCGGCACCCCGACCAACTTCGGGGCGGGACTCCAGGCGCACCTCGCCACCCTGGCGGCGTCCTCAGCGGTCTTCGCCCCGTCGGCCTCGTCGTCCTCGCCGCCGCCGCCGTCGTCCCCGCCGCCCTCCAGCTCCGGCGCCCAGCTCGACTTCACCAACGGCAACACCAACGGCTGGAGCGTGGAGTGGGGCTCGGACTCATCGGTGGCCCCGTCCGGCCAGGGACTCGTCCTCGGGCTCACCGGGACCGGCTATCCGGGCTTCTACGGCACCACAGGGCTGTCGGGACTGGGGCCCGGGTCAGCCGTGACCTACACGATCGACGACCCGTCGGGCACGCCCCTCCAGATCGAGCCCTTCGCCCAAGACGGCTCGTGGACCGTCCACTTCGCTCCTGCCACCACGCTGGGCCCGGGGTGGAACACCGTGACATGGACGGTCCCGCCCGAGACCGGCATCACCGCCATCGGCCTACAGGTCAACGACTCCTCGAATTTCGTGGGCCAGCTGGTGCTGGCCTCGGCCCGGTGGTGACCAGCCGGCGCTGACCGAACCTCGGCGCTCGAGCGCGGCGGCGCCCGATAGCCCAGTTGGCAGAGGCTCTCGGCTACACTGTTGACGCGTGCCACGACCAAGGGGTCGTGGTGCGGGGTCTTCCTCACGTGCGCTTCGTCTGCCCCAAGGGGCGACCGCGGAGTCCGAGGCGGACCCGCCCGGCGACCGACAGGCGGTCGTCGCATACCGAAGCGAGCGATTTCTTTGACCCAGATGACGAAGCGTCCCGTCGGGGACGCCGCCGCCCTTGCCAGCGCGCCTGCTGCCGTGGCGGCCACCACCTTCGCCGAGCTCGGGGTGGACCCGGCCCTCGTGGCCGAGCTCGAGCGCCGCAACATCACCGTCCCCTTCCCGGTGCAGGCCCTCACGATCGGAGACGGCATCGCCGGCCGCGACGTGTGCGGCAAGGCCAAGACCGGTTCCGGGAAGACCCTCGCCTTCGGGCTGCCCCTGCTCATGCGGGTGCCGAAGGCGCACGTCGGCAAGCCCCGGGCACTGGTGCTCGTGCCCACCCGGGAGCTGGCGCTGCAGGTGGGCGACGTGCTCGCACCGCTGGCGGACGCCGTCGACCGTCGTGTCGTCACCGTGTACGGAGGGGCCGACATCGAGCGACAGGTGAAGAAGCTCCGCAAGGGCTGCGACGTGGTCGTGGCCACTCCGGGCCGGCTCATCGACCTGGGCGAGCGCAAGGTCGTCTCACTCGAAGCGATCGAGGTCGTCGTGCTCGACGAGGCCGACCGTATGGCCGACATGGGATTCCTGCCTCAGGTCGACTGGCTGCTGCGGCGCATCCACGGTTCGCACCAGACCATGCTGTTCTCGGCCACCTTGGACGGTGACGTCGACCGGTTGGTGCGCCGGCACCTGTCGGACCCGGTCCGTCACGAGGTGGCGTCGGCCACCACCACGGTGGACTCGATGGAGCACCGCTTCCTCCAGGTCCATCAGATGGACAAGGTGAAGGTGGCCGCCGCCATCTGCCAGGGTGCCGCCAAGGTGCTCGTGTTCGTCCGTACCAAACGCGGCGCCGATCGGCTCGTGGAGCAGCTGGCACGCGAGCACGTGCGCGCCGCCGCCATCCACGGGGACCTGCGCCAGCAGAGCCGCGAGAAGGCGCTCAGCCAGTTCACCTCGGGACGCCTGCACGTGCTCGTGGCCACCGACGTGGCGGCCCGGGGCTTGGACATCGACGACGTCGAGGTCGTGGTCCACTACGACCCGCCGGAGGACCACAAGGCGTACCTGCACCGTTCGGGCCGCACGGCGCGCGCCGGAGGGGACGGTGTGGTGGCCACCTTGGTGCTGTGGGACCAGATCCTCGAGGTCGAGCGCATCCAGAAGCGCCTCGGCCTGTCCGCCCCCATCGTGGAGGTGTTCTCCAACGACCGGCGGCTGGCCGACCTGAGCGCCTGGTCACCGGCCGACGAGGGTGCCGCCTGATCGACGCCGTCCGGGTCGGCGTCCCGGCCCCGTAGCATCCCCTTCGATGGCCGACGCCCCGCCCGTCGTGGATCCCGTGCCTCCTGCGGCCGACCGCATCCTCGTGGTCGTCGCCCACCCCGACGACGTCGACTTCGGCGTGGCCGGCTCGGTGGCCCAATGGACCAAAGCCGGTGTCGAGGTCTCGTACTGCATCGTCACCGACGGCGACGCCGGTGGGTCGGACCGTTCGGTGTCGCGCCCAGACATGGCGCGCATCCGCCGCCAGGAGCAGCGTGCTGCCGCCGCCGAGGTGGGGGTCAGCGACGTCGTGTTCCTCGGCTATCCCGACGGGCGGCTCACTTCCAGCATCGAGCTGCGCCGCGACGTGAGCCGTGAGATCCGCCGCCTCCGTCCCCAGCGCGTGGTGTGCCCGTCACCCGACCGCATGTGGGACCGCCTCGGTGCCAGCCACCCCGACCACCTGGCCGCCGGCGAGGCCACGGTGTGTGCCGTGTACCCCGACGCCCGCAATCCCTTCGCCCATCCCGAGCTGCTCGAAGAGGGGCTCGAGCCCTTCTCGGTGCCCGAGCTGTGGCTGATGGCCAGTCCCGAGACCACCCACGTCGTCGACGTCACCGACACCTTCGACAAGAAGATCGCCGCCCTGCGCTGTCACGTGAGCCAGGTGGGCGATGGCGAAGGGCTCGAGGACTGGGTCAGGGGGTGGTTGTCGGCCGCCGCCGCCCGGGCGGGCCTGCCCGAGGGGCGGCTCGTCGAGTCCTTCCGGGCCGTGCACATCTTCTGAGCACCGGCGGACGACCGGCTGCGATCAGTGGTGTCGACCCGTCGTGGTCGGCGTGCCCTGGTCGCCTCCGCCTCCAGGCTTGGGCTTCGGAGGCGTCGTCGTGGTGGTCGTCGTGGCCGGGTTCTGCAGCCCCATGGCCTGAGCCACGGCCGCCACGTCCGACAGGAGCGTGGCCGTGACGCTCGCCGTCGCCCCGCCGTTGCTGTCGGCGGCGATGATCGTCTGGTCGATGGCCCCGAGCGTGTCGCCCGCCGCCGTCGGGTCACTCTGGGCCTGGGCGTCGGCTTGTGCCAGCTGGCTCACGATCTGCTGGCCGACGTCGGGTGACAGCGAGCCGGCCGACTCCGCCTGCTGGACGTCGCGCACGAGGTTGGCCGACGCGATGGGCACCGACGCCGCCGTGGTCGTGGTCGAGCTGTTCGTCCCGTGGCTGGCACGGGCCGGGGCGGGCCGGGACACGAGCGCCCAGGCGCCGAGCGACATCACCAGGACGAGGAGCGCCACGGCGGAAGCCAGCATGATCGTGCGCCGCCGGTCGCGGCTCCGACGGCGCAGCGCCTGTGGGGCGTACTGGGGGCTGGCCAGCGTGGGAGGGCCGGCCACGTTGGTGGGCGCTCCGTCGGCGCTCGGGGCCGGCTCGCCCCCGGCGGCCGCCATGGCCGGGTTGGACAGGGCGAACGCTTCGGTGGCCCGCGGGTCCCACGGCCGGGCGAAGGCGGGGGCGTGCAGCATGTCGGTCACCTCGGCCGCCTCCGGGCGCCGGGCGGGGTCCGGGTCCATCATCGACGCCAGCAGCATCCGCCACGGCGCCGGCAGGCCGTCGGGCGAGGGCACGGCGCCCCCCAGGCGCCGGGCGACGACTTCGGCCGGGGTGCCCTCGAAGGCGCGCTCGCCCGTCATGCACTCGAGCAGCATGGCCCCGAGCGCCCACAGGTCCGCCTCCGGGCCGACCCGGTGGTGGCCCAGCTGCTCGGGTGCCATGTAGGCGGCGGTGCCGAGCGTCGTCCCGGTCACGGTGGCAGCCGAGGCGTCGAGCACCTGGGCGATCCCGAAGTCCGCCAGCCGCACCCGGGATCCGGGGCCCAAGAGGACGTTGGCGGGCTTCACGTCGCGGTGCACCACACCGCGGCCGTGCACGTAGGCCAGGGCGTCCGCCAGCGAAGCCCCCAAGGTGGCGCACCGGTCGGGGGCGAGCGGCCCCCGGCGCAGGCGCTCGGCCAGCGTGGGGCCCTCGACCAGCTCCATCACCATGTAGGCGTGCCGGTCGTGGACGCCGGACCCGAGCAGGCGCACCAACCCGGGATGGTCGAAGCCCTCGACCGCCTTGGCCTCCCGGGTGATGCGCCGAGCGAGCTCCGGGTCGGTCGACCGGACCACCTTGATGGCCACGGGCGGGCCGCCGGACTCGTCGACGGCCCGGTAGACGTCGGCCATCCCGCCATGGCCGAGGAGACGCTCCAGTCGGTAACGACCGGCGATGGGTTCGGTGGTAGGGACGGCAGAGGTCATGGCACGTGTTGGTCAGCCCGCAGGCTCACATACCCTCGCACGCACGGATAGACGCACCGCCGGAGCACCACATATTCCCCTGAGCTGGGAAAACGAAGCGGGGCCGCCCTCCGGCGTGGCAGGGTGGGCAAATGATGATGCTCACTTGCCTGGTCCGGCGCAAGCCGGGGATGTCGCCCGAGGAGTTCCATCGCTACTGGCGCGATCGCCACGGCCCCTTCGTCGCCTCCACCAAGAGCGGGAGCTACGTGGTCCGCTACGAGCAGCACCACCGGGCCCTCGCCGACTACCCGCCCGAGGACGACGGGGGGTTCGACGGGGTCACCGTGCAGTGGTTCCGGTCGCGGGCCGACTACGAGGCCCACGTCTCGGCCCCCGACTTCGCAGAGGTGTGGGCGGACATCGAGCGCTTCCTGGACGTGGACCGGCTGACCTACGTGCTCACCGACGAGACCGCCGTCATCGTGGACGGGGATGCCTGAGCGGGACCGCCGGGACACGCCGCCGCTCCGCCCGCACCCTCGTGGCCAGTGCGTCCGGTCAGCCCGAGAGCTGCCGGAGGACATAGGTGAGGATCCCGCCGTGGCGGTAGTACTCCGCCTCCATGGGGGTGTCGATGCGCACCCGGGCCGGGAACTCCACGTCCCCGGCGCGCACCGTGAGCTCCTTCGGGACGTCGCCCCGGGCCAGGGCGTCGAGCCCCGTGATGTCCACGACCTCTTCACCGGTCAGTCCCAGCGACGCCACTGAGCGGCCCTCGGGGAACTGCAGGGGCAGGATGCCCATGCCGATCAGGTTGGAGCGGTGGAT
>DMNK01000168.1:39407-40131 GCA_003453695.1 Acidimicrobiaceae bacterium
GCTCGAAGCTCTGGGCGATGACGGCGCGCACGCCGAGCAGCGCCGGGCCCTTGGCGGCCCAGTCCCGCGACGACCCCGACCCGTACTCCTTGCCGGCGAGCACCACCAGCGGGACGCCCTCGGCCATGTAGCGCGTGGCGGCGTCGAAGATGGTCATCTGCTCCCCGTCGGGGAGGTGCCGCGTCACGCCGCCTTCTGTGCCCGGTGCCAGCAGGTTGCGCAGGCGCACGTTGGCGAAGGTCCCCCGCATCATGACCTCGTGGTTGCCCCGGCGCGCCCCGTAGGAATTGAACTCCTCGACGCCCACGCCGTGGTCGGTGAGGTACTGCCCGGCGGGAGAGTTGGTGCGGATCGAGCCCGCCGGCGAGATGTGGTCGGTGGTGACGCTGTCGCCGAGCAGCGCCAGCACCCGGGCGCCGGTGATGTCGGCGGGCGCCTGCGGCTCGGGGGTGAGGCCGTCGAAGAACGGCGGGTCGAGCACGTAGGTGGAGTGCTCGTCCCACGGGAAGGTGGCGCCCGTTCCCACGTCGAGGGCCTGCCAACGCTCGTCGCCGTCGAACACCGAGGCGTAGCGGCTGCGGAACATCTCCGAGCTGAGCGCCTGACGCACGGTGTCGACGACGTCCTGTGCCGACGGCCAGATGTCACGCAGGTAGACGGGCGCACCGGACGTGTCGGTGCCGAGGGGGTCGGCCGTGAGGTCGACGTCCATCGAGCCGGCCAG
>DMNK01000168.1:40308-40696 GCA_003453695.1 Acidimicrobiaceae bacterium
CCAGGGCGTAGGCGACGACCAGCGGAGGCGACGCCAGGTAGTTGAGGCGGACGTCGGGGTGGATGCGGCCCTCGAAGTTGCGGTTCCCCGACAGCACCGACGCCACCGACAGCTCGCCGTCGCGCACCGCCTCCGACACCCCGGGGAGAAGGGGCCCGGAGTTGCCGATGCAGGTGGTGCAGCCGAAGCCGACCAGCTCGAAGCCGAGCGTGCTCAACGGCTCCAGGAGCCCCGCCCGTTCGTAGTAGTCCATGACGACGCGCGACCCGGGAGCCAGCGAGGTCTTCACCCACGGCCGGCGCTCCAGGCCCCTCTCGACGGCGTTCCTGGCGAGAAGGCCGGCAGCCAGCATCACCTGCGGGTTGGACGTGTTCGTGCAGCTGGTGAT
>DMNK01000168.1:40888-41627 GCA_003453695.1 Acidimicrobiaceae bacterium
GCGGCGATCACCACGTGCCCGTCGGTGATCTCGCCGGCGTCGCCGCCCGGCGCGGGCTGGGTGTGCAGGCTGTCGTCGGCGCGGCCGGGGGTCTCGGTGAGCGCCTGACGGAAGCCGGCCTTGGCATCGGCCAGCCGGACCCGGTCCTGGGGGCGAGCCGGCCCGGCCAGGCTGGGCTCCACCGTGGACAGGTCGAGCTCCACCTTCTCGGTGAACACCGGCTCGGGGTCGTCGGGGCGGGCGAACATGCCCTGCTCCTTGGTGTACGCCTCGACCACGGCCACGTGCTCGTCGTCGCGCCCGGTGAAGCGCAGGTACGCCAGGGTGGCGTCGTCCACGGGGAAGATGACGCAGGTGGCCCCGTACTCCGGCGCCATGTTGCCGATGGTGGCCCGGTTCTCGAGTGGCAGCTCGGCGAGCCCGGGCCCGTAGGCCTCGACGAACTTCCCCACCACGCCGTGACGGCGCAACAGCTCGGCGATGGTGAGCACCAGGTCGGTGGCGGTGGCGCCTTCGTTGAGCCGGCCGCTCAGGCGCAGCCCCACGACCGGGGGGATGAGCATGGTGAGGGGTTGGCCGAGCATGGCCGCCTCGGCCTCGATGCCACCCACCCCCCAGCCCAGCACGCCGAGCCCGTTCACCATGGTGGTGTGGGAGTCGGTCCCCACCAGCGTGTCGGGGAAGGCCCAGCCGTCGGCGGCGAACACCACCCGCGACAGGTACTCGAGGTTCACCTGGT
>DMNK01000168.1:41815-42074 GCA_003453695.1 Acidimicrobiaceae bacterium
GGTGGCAGATGCCGGTGCCGGGGGGCACGACCCTGAACCCGTCGAACGCCTGCCGGGCCCAGCGCAGCAGCTGGTAGCGCTCGCCGTTGCGCCGGTACTCGATGTCGACGTTGCGGGCGAAGGCGTCGGGACGCCCTGAGACCTCGGCGATGACCGAGTGGTCGATCACGAGCTCCACCGGCACGAGCGGGTTGATGCGCGTGGCGTCGCCTCCCATGCCGGCCAGGGCGTCGCGCATGGCGGCCAGGTCGACCACGGC
>DMNK01000168.1:42279-42464 GCA_003453695.1 Acidimicrobiaceae bacterium
CGGCCAGGTCGACCACGGCGGGTACCCCGGTGAAGTCCTGCATGAGCACGCGCTCGGGGGTGAAGGCGATCTCGGTGGCGCCCGCTGCTCCGCTCTTCGTCCGGGTGGCCCAGGAGGCGACGGCTTCGATGTCCGCGGCGTGCACGTGGCGGCCGTCCTCGTGGCGCAGCAGGTTCTCGAGGAGC
>DMNK01000090.1 GCA_003453695.1 Acidimicrobiaceae bacterium
GCCCGGACCATCCGATCTGGGCGCGATCTGGGCGCGATCTGGGCGCGTAACAGGGGTCTCGAGGGGTCACAGATGGTCACGTAGAGTCATCACTCACTCCCTCGAAACCCCCGTCAGCCTGCGGAAACGGGGGATCGGAGCAGATCAGGGAGGAGGCTCCTCCGGTGGGTCTTCGCTCCCACCAGGTTGCGGGTTCGACTCCTGCCGGGGGCACGCAAGACCCGAAGTGTGCGGCAAGTGGACGTAGCCTGAATCGATGCCCGGCTCGGACCGCTCCGTCTACGTCTTGCCTCGCCGGATGTGGCGGGCGGGGCTCGGTGCGCTCGGGATCCGACGCGATGCACTCGCCGTCCGGCGACGGTTCGCCGCTGCGCTGACCGGGCACGGCGTCGAGCTCGGTGCCGGCCACTCGCCCTTCCCTGTCCCGAATGGCGTCGTCGTCCGGTACGTCGACCGCTGGGAGCCGGAGGAGAACCGGGCGCTGTTCCCCGAGCTCGCCGACGGGCTCGGTTTCCTGAGACCCGACATCGTCTCCGACTTGGACGCCGAGCGCCTTTCTGCCATCCCCGACGGCAGTGAGGACTTCGTGATCGCCAGTCACATCCTCGAGCACCTGGCCAACCCACTGAAGATGCTCGCCGAGATCCACCGGGTGCTCAGGGACGGCGGTCTGTTCGTCCTTGTCCTGCCGGACCGGCATACGACCTTCGACGCCGAGCGACCTCCGACCACGGTCGAGCATCTGTACGACGAGTTCCAGCGCGACGTGCGAGAGGTGCCCGATGACCACGTCGCCGAGGCGATCGTCGCCCAAGTCCGCTACAACGGCGACCGGCGCCACCCCGGCGCCCTGAGAGCGGAGCTCACGGCGCTGGAGGTCGAGACCCATCGCCGGCGTTCCATTCACGCCCACGTCTGGGACATGGACGAATTCGGTCAGGTGCTCCGTTTCGCCGAGGACGAGCTCGGCGTCGGTTGGACCGTTGTCGACACGATGTCGCCAGGCGCCCGGGGATCCCACGCCAACGAATTCGGCTGGCTGCTCTCCCGTCGCGGCTAGCGCCGGTACTACAGCTAGCGAAGACGTTCCAAGGCGGCCATGGCGGCCATAGCGGCGTTGTGCCCTCCGATACCGCTGACCCCGCCCCCGCGCCGGGAGCCGGAACCGCACACGAATATGTTGTCGATCTCCGTTTCGACGCCCCAGCCACCCACCTCGTCGTCGGTCTCGGCCCAGGGCCAGCACAGCTCGCCGTGGAAGATGTTGCCGCCGGGAAGCGCGAGTTCGCCGACGAGGTCGACCGGGGTGTGCACCTCGATGCAGGGCTTCCCGTTGTCCGTGGAGAGCAAGCAATCGGACAACGGCTCCGCCAGCACCGACTGGAACGAGTCGAGGCATGCCGACAGCGCACCCTCGCTCGTCGTCATGTTCGCTCCCGTGAAGAGGCGGGTCGGGGTCTGCAGGGCGAACAGGCTGAGGGTCTGCGCCCCCGAGCGGCGCAGTTCCGGTCCGAGCACCGTCGGGTCGGTGAGGGAGTGGCAGTACACCTCGCACGGCACCGGTGCCGGGAACGATCCCTGTCGCGCCTGCCGCCACGCCGCGTCGAGTTGGCTCCGGCGCTCGTTCACGTGCAGGGTCCCCGAGAAGGCGGTCTCGGGCGGCACCTGAGACGCCAGCTTGGGCAGGCGACGGACGACCATGTTGACCTTCACCTGGGCGCCCTCCGGAGCCGGCCCCAGAGCCTCGGCGTGGAGGAGCCCGTCGAGAGCAGATGGCGCCGCACCCCACAACACCACGGCGCACAGGTGGTGGTCGCCGCCCTCGGTTGACACCTCGGCTCTTCGCCCGTCGGACTCGACGGAGACGACGGGCCGGCGGAGGTGCAGCTGGGCGCGGGCACGGCGGGCGGCGTGCGCCAGCGCATCGGTGACCGTCCCCATGCCGCCGACGGGGACCAACCACTCGCCGGTGCCGTTTCCGATCACGTGGTAAAGGAGGCAGCGGTTCTGGCGCAGGTCCACATCGCCCGAGGAGGCGAAGGTCCCGATTAGGCCGTCGGTGAGGACGACGCCCCGCACCAGGTCCGTCCCGAAGGCGTCGTCCAGGGTGTCGCCCAACGGTCGGGACGTGAGCAGCTCCCATCCCGCGGCTCCCAGCCGGTCGCGGAAGAACTCGGCGGGCCGCAGCGGCTCGAGCAGCGTCGGGGCCACGGCGGCGGCGATGTGGCCGGTGAGTGCCTGCCACGACACCCAACGTTCGAATTCGCCCTGCAGGCCCACGGCCGCGAACGAGTCGGCCGTCGCTTGCGCGTCGAGGTTGTCCACGACGAGCGCCCCGCCTCCGTCTGGGGTGCACCAGGCGATACGCCGGCGCAGCAACCGGAGATCGACGCCCAGTTGCGACGCCAGTTCCTCGGGGAACAGCGACACCAGGTACGCGTACGGCGACACCGTCACGTCCACACCCTCGAACGGCCTCGCCGACACCGCCGCGCCGCCCAAGCGGTCGGTCCGCTCGAGCACCACGACGGAATGCCCGGCCCGGGCCAGCAAAGTGGCCGCCACCAGCCCGTTGTGTCCGCCGCCCACGATGACGACATCTGTCTCTCCGGCCATGCCGATGTCAGTTGACCACGCGGTCGCAAGCGACGCCGAAGCCCCTAGATTCGAAGCCGATGATCTCCCAGCCCGGCGCCGATGCCCCCGGATCGGGACACCCCGGCCGCGGCGGCGTGCACCTCGAGAAGGGTCACAAGCGGGTCCGTGCCCTCCTGGCCGGCCACGTGGTGGCCGACACCCTGTCACCATGGCTGGTGTGGGAGGCGCCCTGGTATCCCACCTACTACCTGCCCCGTGAAGACGTGCGGGCAGAGCTCAAGGAGACGGGCGCCACCGAACACTCACCGAGCCGCGGTGACGCCGTCGTCTGCGACGTGGTGGTGGACGGCGCCGTGGCCGAAGCCGCCGCCTTGGTCTACGCCGAGTCGCCCATCCCCGAGCTGCGCGGCCTGGTGAAGCTGCGCTGGGACGCCATGGACGACTGGATGGAGGAGGACGAGCTCGTCTACACACATCCCCGGGACCCCTACACCCGGGTCGACATCCTCGCCAGCTCGCGCCGCATCCAGGTCCTCGTCGACGGCGTTGAGGTGGCCAGTTCCGACCAGCCCCGCATCCTCTTCGAGACGGGGCTCCCGCCTCGGTACTACCTGCCGCTGTCGCACGTGAGCACCGAGCTCCTGCGGCCGTCGTCCACCGTCACCCACTGCCCCTACAAGGGGGACGCCACGTACTGGTCGATCGAGGTGAACGGCAAGGTGTACGAGGACTACGTCTGGATGTACCGCACGCCCTTGCCGGAGTCTCAGAAGATCGCCGGGTTGGCGTGCTTCTACAACGAGAAGGTCGACCTCGTCGTGGACGGCGTCCCGGCGGAGAGGCCCCGCACGAAGTTCTCCTAGCCTCCGACCGACGACGTCTGGCTGGAGCTGAGCTGGAACCACCCCTTGAGCCAGCTGCGCACCCCGGGCCAGTTGGACATGTAGGTGTGGACCTGCTCCTTCACGTTCACCTGCACCGTGGTGATCTGCCCCTGGGGATCCACCTTCACCGACTCGAGCTGGACGCCCTTGTCGCCCGCCAGGGCGTTCTGCACCACCGTCTGGGCGTCGGTCTGCGACTGCGATTGCGAGCTGATGAGGGTCGCCGAGGCGGCCCGGGCCGCGTTGAGGGCGTCGTTGTTCAGACCGCTCTGGTCGAGAAGTGGTGGAAGCAGCCCTGCGGCCAGCGCCACGAGGACGGCGATGGGCAAGGCCAGTTTGAAGAACAATCGCACGCCCGGAGAACCCCCCTGCTACTGCGATCCGGACCCGATCGACGGACTGACTGCTCCATTACAACCCATCAGCTCGGTTACCGGGTGGAGGTTCCCAGGGGCGTTGTTGGAGAATTGCCAGTTTCGTCCCGACGTTGGGAGCTACTCGACGCTGACGAGCAGCGGCAGCAGCATTTCCTCGAGAAGGTCGTCGAGCTCTTCGCCACCGGCATCGCCGCCCGGTGGAGCCAGAATGCAGATGGCCACGACGCGGCCCATCCATTGAGCCAGGCGAACCGGGTCACGCCGGCGGATGAGGCCGTTGTCCATGGCCGCCGCCACGAGGGGCGTCACCACGGCGGCGGCGTAGTCGACCAGGGCGGCCATGTGCCGGGTCGCCACCCGGCCCACGAAGTCCGGCTCTTCGTGCAGCAGCCGAGCCATGACCGGATGCGTGGAGGCGAAGCGCACGAACTGCGCCGCCAGCCCCAAAACCGACTCGGGGCCCGACCCGCTCGCCACCACCTCGCCGAAGCGGTCGAAGAAGCGGTAGGACTCCCGGGCCAGCAGCGCCCACGCCGCTTCTTCCACCGACCCGAAGTGCCGGTAGAGCGTGGAACGGGCCACCCCCATCTCGCGTGCCACGTCGGTCATGGAGGTGCGGGCCAGGCCGTGGCGGGCCAGGCAGGTGGCCGTGGCATCGAGCGCTCGGTCGAGCCCCGGCGCGGGCCGCTCAGGCAGGCGGGCCAGCAGCGCCTCGAGCGGTTCCACCCCCACTGCGCCGGCCCCGGCGCCGGCAGCAGCCGGCCCCATCACGCCGCCGGCCGGTATCGCCGGTGACGGGTGCGCGCTCCCACTCGCCGCTGCACGTCGCGCAGGGTACGGCGGTTGACCGGCCCCGGCACCAGACGGAACACCTGGCGGATCCCGGCGCACAGGCCCCGGAACTGGGCACGCTCGGCCCGGCCCCACGTGACGTCGAGGCGCTGGCGCACCTCGGCGGGGAGGCACCCCACCACGAGCAGCTCAGCGCCCGGTGCCACGAGCGGGGTGAGCAAGGTCGACACCGGGTCGGGCCCGAGGGGATGGCCGGGCACGTCGGCGAGGCGGTAGGAGAGCGCCCGTGTGGCGGCCGGGGTGAGCTCGAGGGTGTGGCGACAGATCTCCGTGAACCGCTCGGTGAAGGCGCGGTAGTCGCGGGGAACGGGCCGGCACGACACGCCGTAGCGGCGGTACCAGGTCACCGTCTCGGCGTAGAGCTGCTCGGCTTCGGCGTCGCGCAGGGGTCGGCTGTGGAACAGCTCCACCGAGCGGAAGACGTCCCACGTGAAGGTGGCGTGCGCCCACCAAAAGGTTTCGGGGTCGAGGGCGTGGTAGCGGCGGCCCGAGTCGTCGACGCCCTTGATGGTGCGATGGACGTCGCGCAGCTGCCGGCCCCGCCGCTCGCCGTCGGGGGCGAAGATGGTCGCCCAGATCTGGGGGATCGACCGGTAGATGCGGTCGAAGGGGTCGTCGAAGAACGCCGAGTGCTGCTCGACCCCGGCGCCGATGCCCGGGTGCATGAGCTGGAGGACGCCCGTCGCCGACCCGGGCAGCATCGATCGCCAGTCCCCGGCGTACCGCCACAGGAGCGACCCTGGCCCCAGCGCCGCCTCCGCCTCTGTCGCCGCCCCGCCGTCCGGCCCCAGTCCTGGCTGCGCCATATCGAACAGTAGAGCACAAAGTGTTCGATATGTCGGGTCAGCCCGCCCAGGGGCCGACCCCGCTCACCCGCTCGGGCGTGATTCGCAGCACCAGGCCGGGCGGCGGGTCGTCCATCGGCGGGAAGCGCACGTCGGGACCGAGATAGACGTGCGCCAGGCGTTGGAGGAGCTCCGGCGCCCCGCCTTCGGTGACTCGGGCCCGTCCGTGGACGACGAGATAGTGCGCCAGGCCGTTCGGGTCCATCGCTCCGGTCTCGAGCGACAGCGCAACGCGGGGATCGCGCCGGACGTTGCCCAGCTTCCGGCGCTCGCCGAGATGGCCGCTCACGATCTCCTCGCCCTCCACCCCGATCCACACCACGCTGACCTGCGGCCCGCCGTCGGGATCGATCGTGACCAGGTGCGCCAGATGACCCGCGGTCAAGGCGGCACGCACAGTGTCGGTGAGCACGGTCATGGCGGCTCCTTCAGCAGAGCTTCATCTTCATCGGGGACGGGTCACCCACTGTCTAGGCTGCGTCCATGGCACGTGTGGCCGCGGTGGCCAACCAGAAAGGCGGGGTGGCCAAGACCACCACCGTGCACGCGCTGGGCTACGCCCTCGTCGAGCGAGGACGACGGGTACTGCTCGTCGACCTCGACCCGCAGGCGTGTCTCACGTTCTCGGTGGGCGCCGACCCCGACTCGCTCGAGTTCTCGCTGCACGACGTGTTCGTGCGCCGGATGAAGGTCACCGAAGTGCGGAAACCGGTGGCGGGGGTGGAGGGCCTCGACATCCTTCCCGCCACGATCGACCTGGCGGGCTCAGAGGTGCACCTGCTCACGCGCACCGGCAGGGAGCACGTGCTCGAGCGTGCGCTCGAGCCGGTGGCCGACGACTACGACGTGGTGCTCGTGGACTGCCCGCCGTCGCTCGGCGTGCTCACCATCAACGGCCTCACCGCCGCCCAGGAAGTGCTGATCCCGCTCCAGTGCGAGGCGCTCAGCCATCGCGGCGTGGGACAGCTGCTCGAGACCATCGACGACGTGAAGATGTTCGCCAACTCCGCGCTGAGCGTGCGCGGCGTGATCGCCACCATGTACGACGACCGCACCCGGCATGGTCGCGCCGTGCTGCACAGCGTCAAGGAGCGCTACGGCATGGAGGTGCTCGAGCCCCCGGTGCGGAAATCGATCCGTTTCGCCGAGGCGCCCGAGCGCGGACGCTGCATCATCCAGCACGCGCCGAGCTCGGCAGGCGCCGAGGCCTACCGGGCCCTGGCGGCCACCATCGACGCCGGGTGGAACCAGTGAGTCCGGAGGGCCCGGACCCGCTCGGCAAACAGGCGCTGTTCTGGGCTCCCGCCACCCGCGTCGACGACCCGGGCCGGCCGGGTGAGGAGGAACCGGAGGACGTGGGCAAGTACGCCCTCTATTCCCGGTTCTCCGACTCCGCTGACGACGAACACCCCGGCATCGACCTGCCCTCGCCGTTCCCTCCCGGGGGCATGGGCCTGGTCCCGCCGGTCGAAATCGCCTGCTCGTCATGCGCTGTGCACACCGAGGTGGACGTCCTGCGCTACCTGACGCTGCACGTGCCGTTCTTCCTCTGGCGCCCCGGCCGCGGCTACACCCGCTTCATGACGTGCCCCGCCTGCCGGCGCCGGACGTGGCTCAGCGCGTCGTGGACGCCGTTCTCGTCTCGCTGACCCGAGCGCCGCCTCGATCACCTCAGCTCGCCGCTGTCACCGGCGAGACCCGTCACACGCGAGTCCCGCCGGCGACGCAGCGTCCCAACCCCGCCCTGTCCTTGTGGTCAGCTGACCTTCGGCCTCCTCCTCACCCGGCGGCGCACCACTCCGCCCCACAGGATCATCCCCGTTCCCGCCGCGAAGCCGGCGAGCTCCAACGGACGCGATCCCGCCCACACCTCGCCGGTGTGCACCGTCGTTGCCGAGAGGACCGGTGTGTGCAGCCCACCGAACGGCGCCAGGGCCACGGACACCGCTCGTGCGGCCAGGCCGCCTGAGCCCCACGACCCGCCGACACCCGACGATCCGCCTGAGCCCCACGACCCCCCGACACCCGACGACCCGCCGACACCCGACGACCCGCCTGAGCCCGACGACCCGCCGGTGCTGACGGTCGGTGTTGGCGTCGGGGTGACGCCGGTGCCGGCGCCGACCAGCGTCACGCCGCCGCTCCCGCTGCCGCTGCTTCCCCCGGTCGTGCCCGGAGTGCCCGGTGCGCCCGGCGTCGAGGTGGGCCCGGCGCCCGGCCCCGAGCCGGTGGAACCACCGCTCCCGAGAATGATCACCCCGGCACAGTTGAGCCACAGCATGTGGTGTTTGACATCGCTGCCGATGGCCAGCGGTTGCACGGTCACCGTGACCCGGACGTGCCATCCCTGCTTCTTCGGGGCCACACCCGAGAACATGCTCACGACCTGCGCCGGGTCCATGGTCGGGAAGTTCTCATCGAGCTGACTCCCGCTGGCGCGTACGTAAGGCGGGAAGGACGTGGTGAAGTGCTGGATGGTGCCGCCCTTGGTGGGAGCCCAAGGGGCCACCGTGATGTGGGCGGTGACGGGGTTTGCGACCGTGCTCGTGTCGTAGCCGAAGAAGTTGATACTGAAGCCGCACCCTGGATGGGGGTCATTGCCTTTCCCGCCGTCGGCGGCGTACTCGTCGATCTGGATGTGCCCGTTGTTGCCGGGCGGGATCTGCCCGCCGTTCGAGGTCGACTTCGAGTTGTTCCCTCCGCCGCCGGCATTGCCGTTCGGAGTGACGGGAGGCGAGGGCGGGGTCACATCAGGGCTCCCCCCACCGCCCTTCCCGACCGGAGTGCTGACGGGAGGCGTGCTGGCCGGAGGGGCCTGGGAGTTCCCGTTGCCCGAGCCGTTTGCTGCCGGTGTCGTTCCGGAATTGCCCGGGGTCGACGAGGTCGACGAGCTGGGGGAACCGGCGCAGTTCGCCTGGGAGGAGTGCTCATTGGGGCACCCGCTCGGCCCGGCCAACGCCGCCGTCGCCGGAAGGACAAGGACCAGAGTCGCCGTGAGTAGACCGACCCCGGCGAGGCCACGTTGAGCCGCCCGAGACATTTCCGCCTCCTGGTTATGGCCCCCCGTTGCCCGAAAGTTGCTGGGCCGGTGTATTTCCACCTGCTGTGCTGCGATAAACGCGGTCTTTTCGCCTTCTGACGTGTATCCGCCCAACTGTGGGCGTGCGTTGTTCCCACCGACCGCGCTCTGCGTCCGTCGGTTCTCTCCTGATGCAAAGAGTGGTGGCAAGGACCGATGTGTCGCGCTTGCGCCGTCCCGGAACTTGTGCGCGGTCATCCAGGCCTCTCCGGTCGCGACCAGTCCGTCGTCTTGGCCCCGTCGATGAGTCGCCGAGGTCCGGCGCTGGCCGGGATCCGCAGAGGCGAAAGTCCCGAAAGATCGCATTGAGCATTTGTTGATATGACCTTGCGCGTTGCGTGGGTTTGCTCGCACAGAGTGACTCTCGCTCGGCCGCAGGAATGCAGCGCCCGAGTGGGTGGAGGGGATGTGTTCCCGGCTCGGATACCGGCCCGAGGATCGCTTGACCTTTGCCGCCCTCGTTTCGGACGACGAAGGGATGGAAGTGAAGAGCGCATCGATTCTCTGCGGGCTTCCTGCCTTCTCTGTGTCGTCGCACCGACGAGGCGACGGCTCAGTCGACCTGGCTGAACCGTCTCCCCTCAGCAAGCCCTTCGTGGGCGACGCCGCTGAGGGAACCCGGGCGACGGGCCCGATATCCGTCGTCTTCGAACGGGAACCCTCAGTGGCTCCCGGAGAAGGGCGAAGCGTCGAACCTCAGGCTGCAGCTGGTCGCCTGGCCTTTGGGGAGCGAGTGGCGAACCCGACGCCCTTGTCGGTAACCAACCAAACCCAAAGGAGAACAACCAGATGAGGATTCAAACCCTCGTGAACGGGAAGAAGCGGTATGTCGCCGCGGGCTTGGTGGCCGCGACGCTGGGTGGGGGGGCTTTTGCCTTCGCCAACAGCCTGAACGTCACGTCCAACACGCTGGCTGCCGGTAGTAAGGCCGTTGCGTCGTGCCAGAGCTCGGCTACCGTCAAGTACACCACGGCCTGGGATGCCACTAACACCCAGTTCGACGTGGCCAGCGTCGAGGTGGACACGCCGGAGGTCAGTTCGGCCTATCCGTGCGCCAACATGGACGTGGATGCAGTATTGACAGGCACCGGCAACACGCCCACAGCTGGCACCCTTCCTGACGACCTCGGGCACCAGACGCTGAACAGCAGCGGGAGCTACACCTGGAGCCTCTCGACCACCGGCACCAGCGCAGTGGCCGCCTCTGCCGTGACCGGCGTCCAGGTCGCCATCACCGGCTGACAAGCCAGGACGTAAGCGCTTTGCCGCCGCCCCCGGCAATCCGGGGGCGGCGGCAAAGCCGCCCACCTCGCCTCTCCGAAAGGGATCCGTGAAGCTCCGTCTGCTGACTGTGCTTATGGTCGCTGGCACCGTGGGAGGGGCAGCGGTTGCATCCGCCGCCCAGCTCACTGTGTCCGCGCACACCGTTGGTGCGGGTAAGGCCAGTGTCGGAAAGTGCTCGGCATCGACCTGGATGCTCAGCCCTGTCTACGGAGCGGGCATCACGGTGACCGGGGTGACGGTGACTGTTCCGGCGGCTGCCACTTCCTGCTCCGGCAAGGCGCTGACGGCGGTTGGGACGACCTCGTCGAGCACCGCCGCCGGCACGGGTACGGCGCCGGCTCCCGGCGCGAGCACCACGATCTCGTTTTCGAGTTGTACAGGGACGAGCTGCGGCACCGGGTTCACTCTTCCCGCAGCCTCCGTGAACCACCTGGGCGCCTCGGTGACCGGTTGACATGGCCACGAGCAAGACATTCCACATGCACAAGGATGTCTTCCGAGCGCTCGCGGTCGTGGCGCTGGGGGTCCTCGTCGCCGCGGCGGTATTGGCTATTTCCCCTCGTCCCCACGCCCCGGCGGACCGTTCTCTCGGTGGGCTCCTGGCCGTGAAGAATTCGAGTCCCAACCCGACCGGCCAGTGCGGCTCGGCTGGGGTCCACGTCACCTATACCGCCAGGTGGTCGCCTTCGCTCGGAACCTTCGGGGTGACGACGGCTACCGTCAGCGGACTGGACGAACCCGGATGCAGCGGAGCAACCGTGACGGTGGCGCTCACAGACGGACAGTCGTCGCCCGCCGCTGCTTCCGCTGACATCAACCGGGGTGCATCGAGTGAGACGGTGTCCTTCGCACCTTCTCCTGCTGCCTCAGCTGTCACCGAAGTGAGCGTGGCGATTTGCCGCAGACCTCCCGCCTCGACTGCGAACTGCTCGGTGAGCTCGTGAGACCACGCCGTCTCGCCCTCTTCGGTGGGTCCGTCGCCGTGGTGGCCGGCGCGGCGTCCCTGGGTCTCGCCTACGCAGCCTCGCTCGTGTCCTCGTCCGACAGCCTGGACGCCACAGCCGAGTCCGTGAACCTCGTCTGTACGGCCCAGTCGAACTCGGTCGGCGACAAAGGCACGTTTACGCTCGGGGCGGGAGCTTCGATCCACATGACCCTTGCCGGCGCCGGCGGTGGTGGAGGTGCCAGCGCCGGCGGGGCCGGTGGGTCGGGTTCCCCGGGTGCTTGCATCGAGGTAACGCTCAAGAACACCGGGGCGTCGACAATCACCCTGGAGGTAAAGCTCGGCAGTGCGGGTTCAACGAGCTCCAACCAGAACGGGGCACAGGGGGGAAAGGGCGATGCCGGGGGAGGTAAGGGAGGAGCTGGCAACTTCGACGGCACCTCGGGCGGTGGTGGGGGCGGTGGAGGCGGCGCGTCGGCCCTCCTGCTCTGCAGCAACACCAACTGCACCGGCTCGACATCCGTCGTCCTCATCGCCGGTGGCGGTGGAGGCGGTGGTGGGGGTGGTCACACCAGCGGTGCCGGCGGCGGCGCGGTGCCGTTCGTCGGTGTGAGCACTTCGGCCAGTGCGGACAATCCCGGTAACGACGGCAATGCCGGAAGCAATGGCGGCGGTGGCGCCGGTGGCGGTGGCGCCGGAGCCACAGTCGGCGCCGCTGCCTCGGGCAGCAGCTCGCCCACGGTCGGCGGAGGCGCTGGCGCGGGAGGTGGCAGTTACGACGGCGGCGTCACCGGTGTAACGGTGTCGAACGTCTCCGTGGTGCCCGGTAGCAGTTCGCTCGGTGGTCCGGGCCAAGGTGGCGGGGCCAGCCACAGCTAGGAGAACGCGATATGAGCATGATGCTGGACAAGCGGCTTCGCTCGCCCGACGAGAGCGGTCCCGAGTGCGAAGCGAGGGAAGGACGACGCCAGGTCTCGTTCCTGCAGGTGCGCCGTTTCGCCGGTGCGATGCTGCTCCTTGCTTGCGCGGCGGTCTGGTTCTTGCTGTTGCGTCCCCCTGTCCTTGGGGGAAGCGCTTCGTTCATCGGCGTACATGGAGTCTCCATGACGCCAACCCTTCACAATGGCGATCTCGCCATCGTCGAGAAGCAGGCTCATTACGGCGTCGGCGACATCGTCGCCTATCGCATCCCCGAAGGTGATCCCGGAGCGGGTCAAAACGTCATCCACCGCATCGTGGGTGGTAGTGGCAGCACCGGCTTCGTGACAAAGGGCGATCACAACAGCTACACCGACCATTTCTGGCATCCGAAAGCGGCCGCCGTGATCGGCAAGGTCTGGTTCCACATTCCCGAGGGAGCGGCGTGGTTGGCCCAGCTCCATCACCCCATTACGTTGGCGATCGTCGTTTCGGTGGCGAGTTTCTTGGTGATTGCCTGGCCGACGCGGCGCCGGGATGATGGTGGATCCCATGCGAACGAAGAGCAGGTAGGGCCTTCGACGGAATCGGAAGTTGAGAACGAACAAGAAGGTTGCAACACCGACAGTGCCCCGGTCCTGCAAAGGTGCTGATCTTCAGGGGCCGGCATGGGTTGGCGACGACTCTCGCCGGGGACCGGGTGCGGTCGTGGGACCTCTCTCGCCGATGACCCGTAGACAGCATCCGCTCCGCCCCCCGCTTAGGGAGCGGATCCTTCCCGGCCACCCTCTGGGCGACCCCGGTTTCCCGGAGGCAGCCAGTAGCGTTGAGCCGCTGGGGTGCGTGAGACGGGGACCGCCGTGCGGGTGTTCGATCAGCTCAAGAAGCCGTTCACCAGATTCACGAAGAAGGCCAAGCACCGGGTGACGCCGCGCCGCATGACCTACCGCATCCTCATCGGCCTCGGCGTCCTGCTCATCGCCGCAGCCGTGGCGTGGCAGGTCAACGCCACGCTGTTCACCACCCACTCAGAGCGGGTGGGCAGGGCGCTCGTCCACCGGTTCCTGCAGAACCGGGCCCTCAACTCCCAGGTGACCGCCACAGGCCCCGGTGGTTCGGCGACCCTCGCCTCGTGCTCGGCGAACACCAATTCGGGCGACCCGGTCAAGGGCCTTCTCCAGATCCCGAAGCTCCACGTGGTTGCTCCGGTGGAGCAGGGGACCGATGACCCGGTGCTCGCCGTCGCCGTCGGCCACGATCCCTACTCGGTGTGGCCGGGCTCGGCCGGCAATTCGGTGCTCGAGGCGCATGACGTGAGCTACTTCGCCAACATCAACCAGCTCGTCCCGGGCGACGTCGTCAACTACCAGGACGGGTGTGTCACCGACGTCTTCCAGGTCGTCGGCCACACCATCGTCCAGGCCGGGGCACCGGTCCCGCAGCTGTCGGGCACCGCCCTCGTCCTCGACACGTGCTGGCCGACGAACGCCCTGTGGTACACGCCAAACCGGTACCTGGTCGAGGCGCAGGAGGTCAGCGTGAAGACCTCCAAGACCGCGCCCAACAGCGTGGCGCAGACGTGGCCCACGGGTTACGCGTCGACGGCGCCGGCTCCGCTGGTCGCCCAGGGACTGACGTTGGCGCAGAACGAAGCGCCCATGGGCACGCTCGTGCTGAACGGCACGCCGAGCAACGCCTGGGCCCAGTCGCCGGCACCGCTGGCGGTTGAAGAGGCCGGGCTGGCCGCCTACTTCGGTGGACTCAAGGCGGCCGACCAGCATCATGCCGATTGGTGGAGCGCACTGGCGCCTGGGGTCGCCATGCCGACACCGCTGTCGGGTGCCTGGGTGTCGGGACACGACTCCCCGCTCGACGTCACCATCACCGCCCAGGGGACGACGCCGACTGCGGTCACACTCAGCACGCTCGTCACCCTGTCGGGCGGAGCGGCTCCTGGTCGTTACCAGGAGACCATCACCGAAGCGATTCACGGACTCACTGTCACCATTGCGAATTGGGAGGTAAGTCATGGTTAGCGGCGTGTTGCACAATGCGTGCTTGCGCATGGACGAAGAGGGCGCCGGGCTCGACGACCTCTTGTCACCCTCGGGTATCCACCGGTGGATGGGCCGGGGCGGCATCGCCATCGGCGGGGCTGCCAGCCTGCTCGTCGGCGCCGTGTTCGGCGGGATCCTGGAGAGCGTCCCCGTGCTCCTGCCCCCGCCGGCGGCTGCCGTCTCGTCGCCCCACATCGACTCGGGCGGCGGTGCCGGCCTGCCCGCCAACACGCCCTGGACCCTCGCTGCCAACGCCGTGCCCGCCGCCCAGGCGGTCGTCCCGCAGCCGGCGCCGGCCATCGGCGCCCCGGCCGGCAGCAACTTCACGAGCGTGCCCACGCCCTCGCTCGGCGGCAAGTCCGCAGGGGGGGGCACGGTCACCCAGGCCGGGACCGGGAGCTCCGGTGGCGGCGTGCTGGGCAGCGGGGGCAGCGTCGGCGGATCGACGCCTTCGGTCCCGAGCAGCCCGACCAACCCTCCGCCCTCGTCCACCGGCGGGGTCCTCGGGACGGTGCAGGGCGTGGTGTCCAACCCCGGTGGAGCGGTCAGCAACCCGGTGGGCACGGTCACCAACGTCGTGAACGGCGTGACCGGCGTCACCCAGACGCTGACCACGCCGACCAGCTCGCCCTCGAGCTCCACATCGTCCGGCACATCGTCCACGGGCACGCTGAGCACGGTCACGACCACACTGACCAACACCACGTCGTCTCTCGGTCTGTAACGGTCCCCATCTCGGTCGCCGGTCTCCGGGCGTCCGGCAGGAGACCCCCGTCCCCCGCACGGGGGCCCGGTCGCCGCGCGTGTTCCGTGTCCGTGAGTGGGCGAGGACCAAAGACCGGTACCGATAACCAGCCCGACGGGAGGCTCCGGGGGCGGCTCACCTGCCCCCCGAGGCCGGCTCCGGGGTCCTCCCCCGGGCTCAGGTGTGCAAATTGCGTGGTCAGGCGACCACAAGGCGACATGAACAGTAACGTTCTTCTGATGCGGGGCCGGTGGGTATGTCATCGGTCGCCAAGAGGCCGGAAGGCGGGGCCGGCCAGTGGGGGCGTGGCGCCTGCTGGGCAGGCAACCCGCTCGTTCGACGCGCCGGATGCGCCAGCGGCGTGGGAAGGGGGTGAGCGGTGGCAGCGGTGACCACGCCGATCGGCGACAAGGTCACCAACCTGGTCCGGGAGATCGGGACCATGTTCGCCGTCGCCCTCGAAGCGGTCCGCCTCCTGTTCCGGCGGGGGCTGCCGATGGCCGAGTTCCTCGACCAGTGCTGGTTCCTGGCCCGCGTCACCACGCTGCCCCTCATCCTGGTGTCGATCCCCTTCGGCATCGTGATCGCTCTCGAGGTCGGCGGGCTGCTGTCGCAGATCGGCGCCCAGAGCCAGCTGGGCGCGGCCATGGTGCTGGCCGTGGTGCGCGAGCAGGCCCCGGTGGCCACCGCCCTGCTCATCGCCGGCGCCGGCGGCTCGGCCATGTGCGCCGATCTGGGATCGAGGCGTATACGCGACGAGCTCGACGCCATGGAGGTCATGGCGGTCAACCCACTGCACCGGCTCGTGCTGCCCCGTCTCCTCGCCGCCACCGTCATCGCCGTGCTGCTCGACGGCGTGGTGAGCGCGGCGGGCATCGCCGGTGGCCTCTACTTCGGCACCCACTCCATCCACATCACGACGAGCAGCTTCTTCGCCACCTTCTCGGAGCTGAGCCAGCTGGCCGACCTCTGGATGGCGCTGTTCAAGGCGGCGGTGTTCGGCTTCCTGGCCGCCATGGTGGCTTGCTACAAGGGCCTGTCGGCCAAGGGCGGCCCCAAGGGTGTGGGCGACGCCGTGAACCAAGCCGTCGTCATCACCTTCGTCCTCGCCTTCTTCGTGAACTTCGTCCTCACCGTCGTGTACTTCAACTTCATCCCCCAGAAGGCCATCTGATGCCGGCCCCCGCACCGCCTCCGCCTCCTCCTCCTCCTCCTCCTGACGGGGCCACGGCGCTGGCGCCCTCCCCGGTGTCCTCGCCGCGCGCCGAGGCCGCCCGTCGTCGGGCCGAGGCGGTCGGCGCCGGCGCCGCCAACGTGGCCGACCAGGCCTTCGACCAGCTGTCCTTCTACGCCAAGTGCCTGGTCCAGCTGCCCCGCGGGCTCAAGTACCGCCGCGAGATCACCGCCCTCGTCTCCGACATCACCATCGGCACGGGCGCCCTCGTGATCGGCGGCGGGATGTTCTTCGTCGTCATGAGCATCTCGTTCTTCACCGGCACCGAGGTGGGGCTGGAGGGTTTCACCGGCCTGCAGCAGATCGGGGCCCAGGCGTTCGTGGGCGTGATCTCGTCGTTGGCCAACACCCGGGAGATCACCCCGCTCGTGGCCGGCGTGGCGCTCGCCGCCCAGGTGGGTGCCGGCTTCACGGCCCAGCTCGGCGCCATGCGCATCTCGGAGGAGATCGACGCCCTCGAGGTCATGGGCATCGACAGCTTCGTCTACCTGGTGACGACGAGAGTGTGGGCCGCCCTCATCACCATGATCCCGCTGTACCTGGCGGCGCTGTTCGCCTCGTATCTGGCCACGGGCCTGGTGGTGACCAAGTTCTTCGGGCTCTCCGCCGGCGTGTACCAGCACTACTTCCAGCTCTTCCTGCCCCCCATCGACATCCTCTATTCGTTCGTGAAGGCCATGGTGTTCGCCATCGCCGTCACCATCATCCACTGCTACTACGGGTACCGGGCCACGGGCGGGCCTGCCGGGGTGGGCGTGGCGGCCGGGCGCGCCATCCGCATCTCCATCATCGTCGTGGTGCTGCTCAACCTGCTGTTGTCCACGGTGATGTTCGGCGGCGCCAGCGCCACGGCGAGGTTGGTCGGATGAGCCGCCGGATCCTGCGCCTGCTGGCCGTGGTGGTCTCCGCGGCGGTGGCCATCGCCGGGGTCGTGGTCATCGTCAAGGCCGCCGACGGCGCCTTCTCGGGCTCGTACGCCCTGAGCGGGTTGTTCAAGAACTCGGGCGAGGGGCTGCAGCCGGGGGCGGAGGTCACCTACCGGGGCGTGCAGGTGGGCCGGGTCACCAGCGTCGCCCTGCACAGCGGGCGGGCCAAGGTGACCATGGCCATCGACCACAACTTCAAGGTCCCCGCCGACGCCACCGCCACCATCCTGCCCATCAATGTGTTCGGCGCCGACAACGTGGCCTTCACCTTCCCCTCCGGTGACCCGCCCAATTATCTGCACGACGGCGCCACCATCACCCACACGTCGGTGTCGCCCGACATCCAGGACCTGTTCGCCGCCGCCGACCCGCTGCTGGCCCAGATCGACGTGCCCGACCTGCAAACGGTGATCTCCAACCTGGCCCAGGCCTCGGAGAACGAGGGGCCCACCATCGCCGCCAGCATCGACGAAGGGGTCAAGCTGGCCAACTTCCTCGACAACACCCTTCCCCAGCAGCTGAGCGCGCTCGACTCGCTGAACGGGTTCGTCTCGGCCCTGGCGCCGACCGCCTCTTCCTTCAACGCCATCGCCGTCGCCTCCAACACGGCCCTGCCCGCCTTCAATTCCCAGGCCGCCGCCTATCAGAAGCTGCTCCAGACCCTCCAGCCCTTCGCCGAGAACTTCGCCCAGTTCCTGGCGGCGTACCACCCCGACATCACGACGCTGCTGTCGGCCGGGGACAACGTGGCCCGGGTCCTGCTCGTGCAGCGCCAGGACATCGGCCAGGTGCTGTCGGGGCTGGCCGTCTACCTGACCAAGTTCGCCAACTCCGTCGACCCGGCCGAGGTGCTCCCCGACGGTTCGCACTTCGGCTACTTCCACACCTTCATCCTGCTGTCGGACCTGAACACCCTGGTGTGCTCGATGCTCGCCCCCGCCCAGCCGGGGCTGTCGTTCCTCTCCCCGCTGCAGCAGGCGCTCTCCGGTGCCGGCACCCCGCTCAACTGCTCGAGTCAGATCGCCGCCTTCAACGCCGCTCAGGCCTCGGGCCAGCCCGCGTCGCCGACCTCCACCACGAACCAGGCGGCGGGCAATTTGTCGACCCAGACCTACGAAGGCCTGGCCCAGCCGCAGCCGGCGCCACAACCACAGCAGCAAAGTGGGCTGGGCGGCTTCATCAACCAGTTGTTGGGCGGTGCCCTGTGACGAGGAGGGCGCGGTGAGCACCTGGACGCGACTTCGCCACTGGGTGCGCCACAGCGGAGTGCTGCACCCGACCACGCTCAAGGTGGCCACCTTCGCCGTGGTGTGCCTCCTGATCCTGGCCGCCCTGGCCGCCAAGATCGGCAACATCTCGTTCTTCTCGCACCGGGTGAGCTACTCGGTGGACCTGGCCGACGCCACCGGGTTGCAGCCCCCGGCCGAGGTGAAGATCGCCGGGGTATCGGTGGGCCAGGTGAGCGGGGTCCAGGTGCAGCGGGCGCATGCCCTCGTCACCTTCAGCGTGAACTCCGACGTCAAGCTCCCCGCCGACACCGAAGCCGGCATCCAGTGGGCGAACGTGCTGGGCCAGGACTATCTGTACCTGTACCCGGGACACTCGACGCGCTCGTTGCGTCCGGGCGCCACCATTCCGCTGTCGGCCAACGTGGCCGGGCCCAACATCGGCGCGCTGCTCAATTCGCTCGGCCCGCTCCTGGGCGCGCTGCGGCCCCAGCAGGCCAACCAGGTGGTGGAGGCCTTCGCCAGCGCCCTCCAGGGCGACGAAGGCCAGGTCGACCAGCTCATCCAGAACGCGGCCGCCGTGTCGCAGACCGTCGGCTCCGTCGACACCCAGGTGGGGCAGGTGGTCGACAACATGAACGCCGTGTTCTCGGCGCTGTCGTCGCGCAGCTCGGACCTCGGCGCCGTCATCAGCAACCTGGACACGGTCACCCAGTCACTGGCCGGCCGCAACACCCTGTTGGACCAGACCGTGAGCAACCTGGGCCAGGTGGCCCAGGAGGTGGCCACCTTGGAGGGCGACACCCACGGTTCGCTCTCCTCGGCCATCAACGACCTGGAAGCCGTGTCCGCCGACATCCAGAACCACCAGAGCGCCCTGAGCCGGGGGTTGGGCACCCTCGGGTCGGGGCTGGCGCCGTACGTGGACATCTCGGACTACGGCCAGTGGTTCCAGGTCCAGCTCGTCTACACCTGTCTCGCCGACGAGACGGTGTGCAGCTACTACGAGCCCACCAACGCCCCCGCCGGTGCCGGCCCGCTGGGGAGCCCGCCCTCTTCGGGGGTGCCCAGCCCGGCCAACGGCTCCGGCCCGCTGGGCGCCCTGGCTGGGGCGAGCGGCGCCGGGGCTCCGGCGTCGCCCACTGCCAGCGTGGGAGACGTCCTCAACATGGTGGCGGGCCAGGGCAACTTCCTCGGGAGCGCGTCGTGAAGGCCTTCACCGAGCGCAATCCCAAGATCATCGGGGTGGTGGCCGTGGTGGTGGCCGTGGCCATCGTGGGCGGCGTGATCCTGTTCAACCGCTCGTTGTTCACGCCCAGCTACACCATCCATGCCCGGCTCTCCAACTCGGCCGGCGTGGCCAAGGGCACCGTCGTCACCCTGGCCGGGGTGAACGTCGGCACGGTCAGCGGCGTGCACGTGCACGGCAACAGCGTGGTCGCCGACCTGGCCATCAACCACGGCACCGTGCTGCCCCAGGACACCGCCGCCGCCGTCGAAGTGCAGACCGTGCTCGGCGTGCTCGAAGTGGCCCTGCAACCGAAGACGGGGTGGAACCATCCGCTGCAGGCGGGAGCCACCCTCACCGACACCTCGATCCCGGTCGAGTTCCAGGACGTCGAGAACGCGGCGGGGACGGTGCTCCAGCAGAGCGACGTGGCCGCCTTCAACCAGCTCCTCGTGTCGCTGGGCCAGATCACCCAGGGCAAGCAGGCGCAGGTGGCCGAGATCATCACCGGCCTGAACAAGTTCACGACGGCGGTGAACCAGCGCCAACAGCAGGTGTCGAGCCTCATCGACGCCGCCAACAACCTGGCGTCGACCGTGGCCCAGCGCGACACGCAGCTGGCCGGGATCGTCGACCAGCTGTCCACTGTGGTGACGGGGCTGGCCCAGCGCTCGAGCGAGCTCAACGCCCTCATCGTCGGTACCGACCGGCTGGCGGCTCAGACGGCCACCCTCATCGGGCAGAACCAGCCCCAGCTCCAGGGCCTGCTCGCCCACCTGCAGTCGGTGCTGGCCGTGTTGAGCCAGCACCAGGAAGACCTCGCCCAGGGAGTGGCGTACCTGTCGTCGGCCTTGAAGGGCTTCTCGTCCATCGGCTACTCGGGACCCAACAACACCCCGCAGAACTGGGGGAACATCTACGCCAACGTCGTGGGCATCGCCAACGGCTACTCGGTGCTCGGCAACTGCGCCGCCCTCGACCAGGCCCTGAACGAGGTGCTCGGCCCCGACCCGCTGCCCTGCGACCAGCGCAGCGGCCCGCCCGTCGGCCAGACGGGCACCCCCTCGGGCGGTCCCAGCGGCAGCGCCGGAGGGAACGGGCAGTCGCTGCAGAGCGGGCTGAGCGGTGCGGCGGGCAATCCGAGCGCCCCCGGCAGTTCGTCCTCGAGCACGTCGACCAACCCCCTCACCGAGCTGTTGAGCCCGCTGCTCGGAGGCAAGTCGTGAGACGCCTCTCCGGCATGGCCGTGCTGCGCAGACGCGTGGCGGCCCCGGTGTGCCTCGCCGCCCTGGCCGCCGCCGGCGGCCTCGGGCTCTCGGCCTGCGGCGGGCCGTCCAACTATCCGCTCACGGCGCTCTTCTCGAGCGCGGAAGGACTCTTCCCGGGCAACGCCGTGGACGTGCTCGGCGTCCAGCGCGGCACCGTGACCAAGGTGACGCCCGAGAACGGCTTCGTCAGAGTCGACATGTCGATCGACGGTTCGCAGGCCTTGCCGGCACGCGTCCTGGCCAGCCTCACCACCCCGCAGCTGTTGGGCGAGCCCTCCATCGAGCTCTCACCCGGTTATGCAGGCGGCCCGCATCTCGCCTCGGGCGCCGTCATCCCCGAGAACCGCACCTCGGTGCCCGAGTCCATCGGCCAGCTGCTTCAGAACCTCCAGACGTTCCTGGGCGAGGTGAACGACCAGTCGGTCTCGAGCTTGGTGGCCAACCTGGCTCAGGACCTCCAGGGCCAGGGCCAGGCGCTCAACCAGTTGATCGCCAACGGTGCGGGGACGTTGCAGATCCTCGCCAACAAGGGGAACGAGCTGGGCCAGCTGAACGGCTCGTTGGCCCAGATCACCGCCACCTTGCGCCAGCACACCGTGCAGGTGACGCAGCTCCTGCAGGCCTACGCCACCGTCGGGAACGTGCTGGCACAGGACAGCGGGCCGCTCGGTGACGCCATCTCGCAGCTGGCCCAGATGAGCCAGCAGCTCACGACGTTGCTCGACCCCAACCTGTCGGGGCTCAAGAGCGACATCGCCAGCATCACCCAGGTGGGGCGCACGCTCGACCGCAACCTGGGCTCGCTGGATCAGGGCCTGTCCTCGTCGGTGGCGCTCTTCGCCGCCGCCGGCCGGGCCTACGACCCCGTCCACAACTGGCTCAACCTGAACTCGCAGCTCGCTCCGGGCACCACCGCCGGCGTCCTCGAGGGGCTGGTGCGCGACCGGCTGGCCGGCATCTGCCGGCGGGTGCTCGCCAACCACGGCTCCGGGCTGTCGCAGAGCGCCATCTCCACCCTGCAGACCTGTGGCAACCCCGACTCGGGCTACTTCGACGGGTTGCTGTCGACCATCCCCAACCTGCTCACGGCGGCGACGGGCAGCCAGCCGCCTGCGCCGTCGCCTCAGGACCTGCTCGGCCAGGGCGCCGCTCAGATCCCGGGTCTGAGCCAGTCGCAACAGCAGTCGGTGTCGAGCGTCCCGGCCTCGCAGCTCACCACGCCGACCACCAGCGCCCCCACCTTGAACGGGCCGACACTGCCGTCGTCGGGGCCGGTGGTCAACGACCAGCAGGCCAACAGCAACTCCGGCGGCCTGCTCGGCGGCCTGCTGCACGGCCTGCTCGGTGTCGCCCACTTCTTCGGGAGCTTGTTCTGATGGACGGCACCCGGCCCGTGGCTTCCCGGTGGCGGCGGGCGCTCACGGGCGTGTCGCTCGTGACGGCCGGTGCGGCCCTGTCGTGCGGGCTGGGCGCCTGCGGCTCGTCGGGATCGGGGACCGTCGACGCCACGGCCTACTTCACCGACGTGGCGGATCTGGTGGCCGGGGCACCGGTGCAGTACGCCGACATCTCGGTCGGCAGCGTCAAGTCCATCTCGCTGTCCAATGACCAGGCCAAGGTGGTCATGACCGTCCAGCGCAGTGCCCAGGTCCCCGCCGACGTCACGGCCCAGCTCACCCAGAGCAGCATCCTGGGCCAGCACCTGGTGTCGCTGGTCGCCCCCTCACCGAGCGGGCCCTTCCTGCAGAACGGGGCCGTCATCGGCAAGACGCAGTTCGTCCCCGGCATCCAGCAGCTGGTCCAGGCGGGGGCGGCCGTGTTCGGCGCCATCAACGGCGCCCAGCTGTCGCAGATCATCAACAACGGCGCCCAGGGCTTCGGGGGGCAGGCCGCCAACCTGCGCAACCTGCTCAACGACTTCGACACCATCCTGGCGGGCTACTCGACACGCTCGGGAGAGATCACCTCGCTCATCGACAATCTCGACGCCTTCAACTCGACGGTCGGACCCAACGCCCAGCAGGACGCCCAGGCCGTGTCGAACCTGGCGCAGACCACGCAGATCCTCGCCCAGCAGTCTTCGCGCTTCGAGCAGCTGCTCCAGTCCTTGAACGACCTGGCGGTCCAGGGCAACTCCATCCTGTCGACCGGGCTCGGCCAGACCGAGGACCAGATCAACGCCTTGTCGGCGGTGGCCACCCAGCTCTACGAGCACCAGCGCGACCTCGCCACCATCCTGGAGGAGCTGCCCGGCCACAACCAAGCCCTCGCCAGCCTGACCGTCAACAACTACGCACAGATCCTCGAAGACATCATCGTGTGCGGGATCCCCGGTGGCGGGGCCGGCAACAACCCCGACAGCACGTGCTCGACGGGCGGTGGCGGATGATCACTCGTCGCATCTTCGTCAACCTGGTGGTGTTCCTGGTGGCGTCGGCCGCCCTCGTCGCCTACGGGTTCCTCGACCTGCTGGGCAACCCGCTCGCCTCCACCACCACCGTCTACAGCGTGCTGCCCACCGCCGCCGGCCTCGCCCCCAACTTCATCGTCACCTACGAGGGCGTGGACGTGGGCCAGGTGAGCAAGGTGGCACTCGCTCCCGGCGGCGCCAAGGTGACCATGGTGCTCCAGCCCAACACCCGTGTCCCGAGCGACGTGGCAGCGAGCATCGACATCGCCAACGCCCTGGGCCAGCAGGAGATCGACCTGGTGCCCGCGCATGTGAGCTCCGATCCCCCCCTGCGCAACGGGGCCACCATCCCCGCTGCGCCGACGAGCGCTCCCGCCGACGTGGGCACGGTGGTGGAGGAGGCCACCAGGTTCCTCGACGCCATCCCGCCCGGGGACCTGAACACCGTGCTGCACGAGTTGGGTCAGGCGCTGCAGGGCAACGGTGAGAACCTGCGCACGATCGCCTCGGCCAGCGAAGTGTTCAGCCAGGAGTTCCTCGCCTACCAGCAGCAGTTCGAATCGCTGTTGCAGAACGCCCCGCCGGTGCTCGACGTGGTGACGGCCAACGCCGGCGCCCTCCGCCAGGGCTTGGCCGACACCGCCGCGCTGGTACAGGTGTTCGCCACCCATTCGACCGACCTCGTGCACCTGCTCAATCAAGGCAGCTCGGCGGCGGCGGACCTGAACACGCTCGTGACGCAGAACGAGCCGAACCTCGGGTGCCTCGTGCACGACCTCGCCGATGTGAACTCGAACCTCGCCCAGCCCTCCAACCTGTCGAACCTGTCGACGACGCTCGCCACCAACGAGGAGTTCTTCGGGGCGGTGGCGGCGCTGGCCCCGACCGGCCCGGCCAAGGCCCTCACCTCGAACGATTCGACCCACACCCAGGAGTGGCTGCGCACCAGGCTGCTGCTCCCCCCGCCCTTCCCGCCCGGCGACAGCTACCTGAAGGCCAATTCGCTGCCGCAGGTGCTCCCCGGGGCCGCCTGCAGCACGGAGTTCGGCCAGGGTGTGGGTCCGGCGGTGCAGGCAAACTTCAAGCCGGCCGGACCCGACGCCCAGGTGAGCTCGCCCACAGCGGCCCAGGCCCAGGTGCGAGGCGGGGGCACCACCCCTGACGCCGCCTCCTCGGCGGCCCGGCTGCCCGTCCGCCGCTCGAGCGAGGGCCTGCCGGCCGCAATCGTCTTCGCTGCCCTGATCGTGATGGGATGGTTCCTCACGATGGCCCGTCGCCGGCCGAGCCGATCGGCCCGCCCCTCGCCGGTCAGCACCGCCCCGGCGCCCGGCGCCGAGCCTCGACGGAGGAACCCATGAACGAGCAGGCCGAGCCACCTTCGGAACCGGGCGTGGCCGTGGTGGGCGGCCTGCCGGCAGACACCGAGGCCGAGCCCACTGCTTCGGGGGCGCAGGCCGGTACCGCCGCCGGAAGGGCACCGTTCCGTCCGCTCGACCTGCTGTCGTCGGTGCGCCGGCTGTTCAGTGGGGGAGGGGACGAGCGGCCCCGCACGGTGGGCGGCCCCGCCCAGCGCCGTCGGTCGACACCGCCGTGGCTGGTGCCCTTCTTGTTGATCCTGACCGCCCTCAGCCTGGTCGCTGCCATCGGCTTCGCCCTGGCCTGGTCGAACCTGCGGTCGCAGCAGGACACGAAGACCACCGTCACGCGCGTCGCCAAGGACTTCCTGCTGTCGCTCACGAACTTCACGCCGACCAACCTCGACAGCAGGCTCTCCAACCTGTCGACCTACGCCACCGGCGACTTCGCCAAGCAGGAGAACCAGTTCTTCGGAACGAGCATCCGTCAGGCACTGCAGAAGGTGCAGGCCAGCTCCCGGGGTCAGATCCGCTACATCTTCGTCCAGACCCTGAACGGGAATCAGGCCACGGTGTACGCCTGGGTGGACCAGACCTTCATCAACAACAAGCTCACGTCACCGCAGACCGACGTCCTTCAGGTGTCCCTGGCGATGTTCGATCGGCCGACAGGCTGGAAGATCGGCAGCGTCTCGGTGCTCAACTCGCCCAACCCCACGTCGCCGACCCCCTGATCGGCGACCCAGCCGCGCCTGGCGTGCGGGGAGGCGCCGTTTCGACGGCGAGGCGCCGTTGGGGACCCGACCCTCAGCCCGTCGGCGACAGCGCCGCCGGTTCGGCGGTCGTCGAGGAAAGCGGCCAGGACTCGGCCAGGGCGGGGTTACCGCCGAAGGCCGGGCACAAGGCCTTGAACGAGCACCAGTTGCACAGCGCCGAGGGCCGGGGCCGGAAGTCCTCTGCCGCGCAGGCGCGCTCGATGGCCGTCCACACCGCTTCGGTGCGGCGGCGGATCCCGCGCACCGTCTGCTCGGAGGGGTCGGATTCGATGCACACCGGCTGACGCAGGTACATGAGCCGGACCTTGGCGGGGCGGCGGCCCAAAACCTGCTCGCACAGCAGCGCGTAGAACTGCACGCCCCCGAGCCGCTGGTTCTCCTGGTTGACCGAAGGCACCCGGCCCGTCTTGTAGTCCACGATCCGGATGTCGCCGGCCTTCGTCATGTCCAGCCGGTCGATGTAGCCGCGCAGCCGCAGCCCGGAGTCCAGCTCGGCCTCGACGTAGGCCTCGCGCTCGGCGGGTTCCAGCCGCCGGGGGTCCTCGAGGGTGAAATACCCGTCGAGAGCAGCGGCGGCCTCGGCGACGAAACGGGCCCGTTCTGAATCGTCGGAAAAGAGCTCCGCCAGACCAGCGTCAGCTTCCGCCAGCCGTTCCCACTCGGGGACCAGCATGTCGAGCGCCGCCGACGGGGTCCGCTCACCCGCCGGGCGGTCGAACAGCCGCTCAAGCACGG
>DMNK01000068.1:0-8092 GCA_003453695.1 Acidimicrobiaceae bacterium
ACATCGGCGGCATCGAGCACGCCATCCTCCACCTCATGTACGCCCGCTTCTACACGAAGGCGCTCGTCGACATGGGGCTGGCCCCGGGGATCGGCCGCGAGCCGTTCGCCCGGCTGTTCACGCAGGGGATGATCCGCCTCGACCACAAGAAGATGTCCAAGTCGAAGGGCAACCTCATCTCGCCGGCCCGCTACTTCGAGACGGTGGGGGCGGACGCCCTGCGCCTGTTCCACCTCTTCGTCGGCCCTCCCGCCGACGACATGGACTGGACCGGACAGACCGACGAGGTCATCGAGGGCTGCGGGCGCTTCCTCGACCGGGTGTGGCGCCTGGCCGTGGGCGAGGACGGCCCGGGTGAAGGCTCCGACGCTCCGAACCCCACCCCGGCCACCCGGACCGGCGACCTCGAGCCGGCCGACGCCGAGCTGCAACGCGCCACCCACCGGCTCGTCGCCAAGGTGACACAGGACCTCGAGCGGTGGTCGTTCAACACGGCGGTGGCCGCCTGCATGGGATTCGCCAACACCGTGCAGGCCTACCGGCGCCAGGCACCGGGCGGCCCCCACGGCCGCATCGAAGCCGCCGGGCTCGACGCCCTGCTGCTGCTCTTGGCGCCGATGGCGCCCCACTTCGCCGCCGAGGCGTGGGAGCGGCGCCGCGGCGACGGCGCCCGGGTGCACGAGGAGCCGTGGCCGGCCTACGACCCCGAGCTGGCCCGGGCCGAGACGGTGACGCTCGTCGTCCAGGTGGACGGCAAGGTGCGTGATCGCATCGAGGTGGACGCCGAGATCGACGAGGAGTCGGCCCGTCGCCTGGCGCTCGGGTCGCCCAAGGTGGCCGAGGCGCTGGACGGGGGCGCTCCCGCCCGCGTCATCGTCCGCCCACCCCGGCTGGTGAACGTGGTGCGCCCCCGGGGCTAGGTGTTGTGCCCGCGGGCCGTGCGGCCCGAGGTCACGCCTGGCGCAACCCCTCCACCAGGGCCATGGTCCGGTCCCGGTCCATGCGGTAGGGGGCGTAGAAGCTCACCCGGGTGACCATGTCGCCGTAACGCTCGGCGATGGCAGCGGGCACCTTGTCGGGCGGTGCCACCACAGCGAAGGCGTCCACCAGGTCGTCGGGGAGCAGCTCTCCCATCTCCTCCCACTGGCCCCGCTTGGACATGCGGTTGAGCTCGCCGTGCAGCTCGCCCCAGCCGTGCAGCTCCAGCACCGGCTTGTAGGCGGGCGTCGAGCCGTAGAAGGCGAGCTGGGCCTTCACGGCCTTGGTGGCCGTCTCCATCTCCTCGTCGTTCGTGCCCGTCACGATCATGGCCGGGTACGAGATGGAGAAGCCGGCCCGGCTGCGGCCCGACCGCTCGAGGCCACGCTCGAGAGCGGGGATGGTGACCTCGCGCATGTAGCGGGCGGTGGTGAAGCCGTGGGCGAGGAGCCCGTCGGCCGTCTCTCCGGCCACCTCGGTCATGAGCTCACCCACCGCCGCCAGGTACACCTGGGGCGCTCCGTGGGGATTGGGCCCCGCGTTGAAGAAGGGCGGCATGAGCGTGTGGGTGTAGAAGTCGCCCCGGAAGGCGAGCTTGGTGCCCTCGTTCCACGCCGACCAGATGGCGCGCATGGCCGAGATGTACTCCCGCATGCGCGCCGCCGGGTGCGACCACGGCATCGAGAAGCGCTTCTCGATGTGGGGCTTGATCTGCGATCCCAGCCCGAGGAGGAACCGGCCCTTCGAGTAGGCCTGCAGGTCGTTGGCGAGCATGGCCGTGCTCATGGGGTTGCGGGCGAAGGCCACGGCGATGCCCGTGCCCAGCTCCAGCCGCTCGGTGTGCTCGGCGGCCAGCATGAGCGCCAAGAAGGGGTCGTGGCTGGTCTCGGCGCACCACAGCCCGTCGAAGCCCTCCGCCTCGACCTGCCGGGCAGTGGCGGCGGCGTCCTTGGCGTCGAAACCGAGCCCACCGTCCACCTTCACGGTCCGGCACCCTACCGGCCGCCTCCCGACGGGCACGAGCCGGGACGGCGCCACCGGGGGGCGAGCCCCGGCCTCAAGACGGCCAACCGAGCCGCCGACAATTTCCTACGTGGACCAACCCCAGCTGGACGAGCGCGCCCGGGCGGGGGCCGGCGGCATCCCTTCGGAGCAGGACCGCGAGGACGTCCTGCGGCGGCTGCTCCAGCGCTTCGAGACGGGACAGCTGCCCGCCGACGAGTACACCAGCCGCGTGCAGGCGGTGCAGCGAGCCGCCACGGTGGGCGACATGGTGGCGGCGGCCGAAGCGCCGTCCGACGTCGCCAGCGTGGTGGACGCCGTGGACGCCCTCTTGCTCGCCCGTCAGACCCAGAGCAAAGCCGGGCCTGCCCGCAGTCCGCGTTATGTGTGGGCGGGGATGTTCCTCTTCTTCATGTTGGTGCTGGTCGTGTTGGGCATGTGGCTGGTCGCCCACGCCAAGGCCCTGCACAACTCCGGCAACACCGGCACGCTCGTCCCGGCCGCGCTGGTCGCCAGCGCCACCGGCGGGCCGGGCACCGGCGTCTAGCCCCGCCTTTCCTCCGGCGCCCCGTTCCCCGCTCAGCCGGCGGCGCCGGCCTCGCCCCCGCCCTCGGTGCGCTCGTCGCGCAGGTACCGCTCGAGCTCGTCGGCCAGCTCGTCACCGGTCGGGATCTGCCCCACTTCGAGCGGGTTGCCCTCGGTGACGTCCAGGTTCCGCTCGAGCTGCTGCACGAGCTGGCTGTGCTCGGTGCTCTTGGCGATGAGCTCGTCCACCTGTTGGCGGGAGCTGTCGGCGGCGGTGTGGAGCGCGGCGGTGTCGATCGACAGCCCGGCCACCGTCGCCAGCCCGTCGAGGAGCGCAGCGCTGGCCGCCGGGAAGGCCATCCCCGCCACGTAGTGGGGCACGCGCGCCCACAACCCCACCGCCGGGATGCCCGCCTGCCCGAGCGCCAGCTCCAGGGCACCCCACACGCCGGAGGGCACGTCGATCTCGCCTTGCACCACCCCGACGTTCGGGACCAGGTCCGCCGACTCCGGCGGGGCGGTGGCGGCCAGGCGGATGGGCCGGGTGTGGGGGGCAGGCGCCGGGAAGGCGCCGAGCCCGACCACCAGGCGCACGCCCAGCGCCTCGGTCAGCTCGACCACGTCGGATATGAACGTCCGCCACCGGAAGTCCGGCTCGGGACCGACCAGGTAACAGACGTCGGCGCCGGACAGGTCGGTGCCCAGGCGCACCTGGATCACGGGCCAGGTGAGCCCTTCGTTCACGCCGTGGGAGATGTGGGCCACCGGACGACGCGCCCGCTGGTCGATGAGCGCCTCGCCGTCGAAGGTGGCGATGGCCTCGGGCTGCTGCTCGGCCAGCAGGGCCGTGATGGCGCCGTCGGCCCCGAGACCGGCGTCGACCCACCCCTCCAGGGCCACCACGAGGACGGGCCGATCGGGGGAGCGGCCCTGGTGGCGTTGGTACAGCGTCACCGCGCTGGCGGGGGCGTCACGACGCCCCCGAGCCGGGCGAGCGCCGACTCCGCCAACGTCACGACGCTGTGGGCGAAGCCGTCGACGCTGGAGCGGTCGCCCGCTGCCGCCCCACCCACGTAGCGGGCGTACACCCCCTGCAGGATGCAGGCCAGTTTCCAGTAGCCGAAGGCGACGTAGAAGTCGAGCCTCGACAGGTCGAGCGAGGAGCGCTCGGCGTAGAAGCCGCACATCTCGGCGCGGGTCGGGAATCCGGGAAGCGTGGTGGGCGTGACACCGATGAGCGCCGCCTCGTCGCCCGGCTCGGTCCAGTACACCATGAGCAGCCCGAGGTCGGCGAGGGGGTCGCCCAGGGTGCAGATCTCCCAGTCGAGCACGGCCTTCACCGTCCCGTCCTCGTCGAGCACGGTGTTGTCGAGCCGGAAGTCGCCGTGGACGACGGAGCTCGACTGCTGGGGCGGGATGTCGGCGGCCAGGCGGTCGTGCACCTCGGAGACGACCGTGCCGGTGTCGACGCCGTCGACGTGCGAGTTGCGGAACTGCTCGTACCAGCGGCGCAGCTGGCGTTCGATGTAGCCCTCGCGCTTGGCGAAGTCGGCCAGGCCGACGGCGTCGACGTCCACGCCGTGCAGGCCGGCGAGGGTGTAGGCCAGGGACCGGCCCGCCCGCGCCCGCCCGGCCTCGTCGAGGGCGGCTTCCGTGTCGCCGGCGTCGCGCAGGATGTAGCCGTCCACGAACTCCATCACGTAGAACGGGGCGCCGTTCACCTCGGGATCCGTGCACAACCCGAGTGTCTGCGGCACCGGCACCTCAGTCGGGCCGAGGGCCGTGATGACGCGGTACTCGCGGCTCATGTCGTGGGCGGTGGGCAGCACGTGGCTGAGCGGCGGCCGCCGCAGGGCGAAGCGAGCCCCGCGTGCGTCGGTCACCTGATAGGTCAGGTTGGAGCGCCCCCCGGCGATGAGCGAGAAGTCGAGCGGTGCCTCGGCCTCGGGGACGTGTTCGGCGAACCAGCGCGACACCGGCTCGGCGGCGATGCCCTCGACGGCTCCCCCGTCGCGGCCCGCCCCCGTTCCCGAGCCGTCCCGGGTGTCGGGCAGGCCTTCGGTGCTGCTCGCCACGGCGTGGACCCTACTGCCCGCCCGGTATGGTCTCTGACGTGACCGACGTCACCGACGCCACCTTCGAGCACGACGTGCTGGAGCGCTCGGATCAGGTCCCCGTGGTGGTCGACCTGTGGGCGCCGTGGTGCGGCCCGTGCCGGACGCTCGGCCCCATCTTGGAGAAGGTGGTGGAGGCGACGAACGGCGCCGTGGAGCTCGTCAAGGTCAACGTGGACGAGAACCCGCGCATCGCCGGCTCCTTCCAGGTGCAGTCGATCCCGGCCGTGTACGCGCTGCGCGATCGCAAGGTCGTCGACGGCTTCATCGGTGCCCTGGCCGAGGCGCAGGTCGCCGATTTCGTGAACCGGCTGGCACCGGCTCCCTCGGAAGCCGACCTGTTGGCACAGAGCGGCGACGAGGAGTCGTTGCGCAAGGCACTCGAGCTCGAGCCCGATCACCCGGGCGCCGTGGTGGCCCTGGCCCGCCTCCTCGTCTCGAAGGGCGAGTCTGCGGAGGCGCTCGAGCTGCTGGCCCGCATCCCCGAGACGGCGGAAGGCCGGCAGGTCGCCGCCGAGGCGCGGCTGGCCGCCCAGCCGGTCGAGGTCAGCCCCGACGGCGTCGACGCCCGGCTCGACGCCTTGTTGCCGCGGGTGAAGGACGACGAGCAGGCGCGTCAGGAGTACCTCGACCTGTTGGAGACGCTGCCCGACGGCGACCCTCGGGCCGCCACCTACCGCAAGGCGCTCGCCTCGCGCCTGTTCTGAGAGGACCCGCCGCCGGTGCGACTGGTGCTGGGCGAGCGCGCTTACGACCTCTCCACCCGGGTGCTGGTCATGGGCATCTTGAACCGCACCCCTGACTCGTTCTACGACGCCGGCGCCACCTTCGCCCTCGACTCCCTGCTGCGCCGGGCTGAGGAGCTGGTGACACAGGGTGCCGACATCCTCGACGTGGGCGGCGTCAAGGCGGGGCCAGGGCCGGCCGTGAGCGAGGCGGAGGAGCTCGACCGGGTCGTGCCCGCCGTGGACGGCCTGTGCCGGCGCTTCGACGTGCCCGTGTCCACCGACACCACCCGGGCAGCGGTGGCCCGGGCCGCCTACGCCGCCGGTGCCGTCATCGGCAACGACATCAGCGGCTTCGCCGACCCCGGCTACCTCCCTGCCGCCTCCGAGGCGGGCGCCACCGTGGTCGCCACCCACATCCGCCTGGCGCCGCGCGTCCCCGACCCCGATCCCCACTACGACGACGTGGTGGCCGACGTGGCCGCCTTTCTCGCCGACCGCGCCGGGCGGGCCCGCGCCGCGGGCATCCCGCCCGAGCGGATCGTGGTCGACGCCGGCCTGGACCTGGGCAAGACCGCCGCGCAGTCACTCGATCTGCTGCGCCACTCGCCGGCGCTGGGCGCGCTCGGCTATCCGCTTCTGTTGTCGGCGTCGAACAAGCCCTTCCTGGGCGCCACGCTCGGCCTGGGCGTCGACGAGCGGGCCGACGCCTCGCTGTCGGCGCTCGCCCTCGGGGTGTCGCTCGGGTGCCGGGTGGTGCGCGTCCACGACGTGGCCGCCGCCCGCCAGGCCAGCGACACCCTGTCCGCCGTGCTCGAGGCCGCCTGAGCGATGGCGGGAGGAGCCGACCCGGCGCCGGCCTACCTGGTGCGAGGCGACGACCCCTCACTCGTGGCCCAGGCCGTCGCCGACGTCGTGGCCGAGGTGCTCGACGGACGCCCCGCCGACACCGCCGTGGAAGAACACGGTGCCGGCGGCGAGGACATCGACGTCGGGGCCGTGGTGGACGCCCTCACCACTCCTCCGTTCCTCGTGGACCGGCGCGTCGTGGTGGTGCGCGACGGCGGCCGGCTCGTCGCCGCCGACGCGGCGCGCCTCGTGTCGTGGCTCGAGGCGCCGGTCCCGGGTGTGGTGCTCGTGACGGCAGCCGGCGGGGGCACCCTGCCCTCCGCCTTGGTCACCGCCGTCCAGCGGGGCGGGGCCGTGGTCGACAGCAGCGCCGGCTCGGGCCGGGCCCGCGCCCAGTGGATCACCGACCACCTGCGCGGGGCGCCGGTCAAGGTGGACGCCCGGGCGGCGGCCACCTTGGGGGAGCACCTCGGTCAGGACCTGGGCCGGCTGCGGGGGCTGCTCGACGCCCTGGCCTCGGCCTACGGGGAGGGGGCGGCCATCGACGAGGAGCGCCTGGCCCCGTTCCTGGGCGAGGCGGGATCGGTGGCGCCCTGGGAGCTCTCCGACGCCATCGACGGGGGCGACACCTCCGACGCCCTCGGGGCGCTGGAGCGCATGCTCGGCGCCGGCGCCATGCACCCGCTCCAGGTGATGGGCGTGCTGCACCGCCACGTCCAGGCCATGCTCCGACTCGACGGCTCGTCCGCCACCACCGCCGAGGAGGCGGCCGAGCTCATCGGCGCCCGCAGCGTGTTCCCGGCCCGCAAGGCCATGGAGCAGGGGCGGCGGCTGGGATCGGCTCGCATCGGGCGAGCCGTCACGTTGTTGGCCGACGCCGACCTCGACCTGCGGGGGCGCACCGGGCTGGACGACCGCACCGTGCTCGAGGTGCTCGTCGCCCGCCTGGCCCGGCTCTCGGCCGGTGCCGAGGGGGGGCCGAGGCGACGGGGCCGGACCTCGGGCGGCCGCGGGGCACGCCCCGCCACCAGCGGCCGCCGGCGCTAGGCGCCCGGCCCCGAGGGCGGGCGCCTCCTCCGGGTGCCCACCGGCGCCGCCGTCAGGACGGCGGGTCGCTCGACTGCTGGCCGCCGTCGGAGACGTGCTCGGTCCAGCGCGTCCCGTCCCAGTACCGCTGCTCGTGGCGGCCGCTCGGATCGGGGTACCAACCGAAGGGCGGCGCCTCGGTGACGGGCGGGGTCGGGGAGTGCGGCGTGGCCCCGCCCGGGTAGGGCGGGGCAGGCGTCGACCCCGGGTACGGCGGTGGGCCCTCGCCCGGGTAGCGGGGCGGGCCGCCTTCTGCGTCGGGGGGCGGCTCCTCTGGTTGCGGTGACGGCGGCGGATAGGCGCCGGGCGGGCCCTGGCCCGGCCACGCCGGCACGTCCCCGGGCTGCGGGGGCCAGGGCCCGCCGGGGGGCGGGGCTTGGCCGGGGTAGCCGGGAGGGCCGGGCCACCCACCGGCCGGCGGCCACCCGCCCGTTCCCTGCCAGGGACCCGTGCCCTGGCGTTCGGCCGCCACCAGCCGGGGGCGCACGATCGAGAAGTAGAGGATCCCGACCACGATCGAGACCAAACCCAGCAGGACCAGGCACAGGATCTCGAGGGTCAGCCACAGCGCCTTGTTGGAGCGGGCCTGCGTCCACTGCCACCCGGGGCGACGGGCCATGTCGACGATGACCACGATGGCGAAGACGAGCGAGACCAGCCCGATCACGAGGACGACCGGGCCCACCGTGATGGCGTCGAGGGTCACCGGGACCGCTCTATGCCGTGGGGCCGGCTACTCGCCGGCCGACTGGACCTGCGCCCGGCGCATGAGACGCGACTTGCGGTTGGCCGCCTGGTTCTTGTGGATGACGC
>DMNK01000068.1:8256-9517 GCA_003453695.1 Acidimicrobiaceae bacterium
TTCTTGTGGATGACGCCCTTGGCGGCGGCGCTGTCGATGCGCCGGATGGCGGCCTGCAGCAGCACCGGCGCGCCCTCGTCCCCCGCCTCGGTGGCGGCGACGGCCCGCTTGGTGCGCGTGCGCATCTCCGAGCGGACCGACTTGTTGCGCAGGCGGCGACGCTCGTTCTGGCGGTTGCGCTTGATCTGGCTCTTGATGTTGGCCATGAAGCCGAAAAGGTTACCAGCCGGACGGGGCCGTCCGCACCCGCCGGTACGCTCGGAGGGCCTTGATCGACCCTGGCCGCATACGCAATTTCTCCATCATCAGTCATGTCGACCACGGGAAGTCGACGCTGTCGGACCGCGTCCTCGAGCTCACCGACGCCGTGGATCCCCGCCTCATGCGCGAGCAGTACCTCGACTCCATGGACATCGAACGGGAGCGGGGCATCACCATCAAGGCCCAGAACGTCCGGGTCACCTGGCGCGACCACGTCCTGCACCTGATCGACACCCCGGGACACGTCGACTTCGGCTACGAGGTGAGCCGGTCCCTGGCCGCCTGCGAGGGCGCCGTGCTGCTCGTCGACGCCTCCCAGGGCATCCAGGCCCAGACGCTGGCCACCGCCTATCAGGCCGTCGAGCACGACCTCGAGATCGTGGCCGTGCTCAACAAGATCGACCTGCCCGCCGCCGACCCCGTGCGTGCCGCCTCGGAGATCGAGCAGGTGCTCGGGATCGATGCCGCCTCCATCCTCCACATCTCGGCCAAGACCGGCCAGGGCGTGGAGGAGCTCCTCGACGCCGTCGTCGATCGCGTGCCGCCACCCACCGGCGACCGCGGCGAGCCGTTGCGGGCCCTCATCTTCGATTCCGCCTACGACCAGTACCGGGGTGTGGTGAGCTCGGTGCGGGTGTTCGACGGGACGCTGCGCTCCGGGGCGCACCTGCGCTTCATGCAAGCGGGCACCGTCCAGGACACCGAGGAGATCGGCGTGCGCACCCCGGCGGTCACGCCGGTGGACGAGCTCGGACCGGGCGAAGTGGGGTATCTGATCGCCGGGATCAAGGACCTGTCCCAGGCCCGATCGGGCGAGACGGTCACCGACGCCGCCCGTCCCGCGCCCGACGCGCTGGCCGGATACCTCGATCCCAAGCCCATGGTGTTCTGCGGGCTGTATCCGATCGACGGCGACCAATTGCCGGAGCTGCGCGAGGCGCTCGAGCGGCTGCGGCTCAACGACTCGAGCTTCACCTTCGAGCCCGAGTCCTCCGGCGCG
>DMNK01000068.1:9757-10086 GCA_003453695.1 Acidimicrobiaceae bacterium
CGCGAGCGGCTGGAGCGGGAGTTCGACCTGTCGCTCATCGCCACGGCGCCTTCGGTCGCCTACGTGGCCGTGCTGTTGGACGGCGAGACGGTGCGCTTCGACAACCCCAGCGAGATGCCGGACCCGAGCAGGCTCGACCACATCGACGAGCCCATGCTACGCGCCACGCTCATCGTGCCCGCCGAGTACATCGGCACCGTGATGGACCTGTGCCAGTCGCGCCGCGGCGAGCTCGAGCGCATGGAGTACCTGTCGCCGGAACGGATGGAGCTCGTGTACCGGATCCCGCTGGCCGAGGTGGTGGTCGACTTCTTCGACCAGCTGAAGAG
>DMNK01000068.1:10272-19489 GCA_003453695.1 Acidimicrobiaceae bacterium
TACGCCAGCCTCGACTACGAGCCCGAGGGCTACGAGAGCGCCAACCTGGTGAAGGTGGACGTGCTCATCAACCACATCCCGGTGGACGCCTTCTCGACCGTGGTGCACCGTGCGCAGGCCGAGTCCTACGGGCGGCGCATGACCGAGAAGCTGCGCGAGCTCATCCCCCGCCAGCTCTTCGACGTCCCCATCCAGGCGGCGGTGGGAGGGCGCATCATCGCCCGTGAGACGGTGAAGGCCAAGCGCAAGGACGTGCTGGCCAAGTGCTACGGCGGGGACATCACCCGCAAGCGCAAGCTCCTCGAGCGCCAGAAGGAGGGGAAGAAGAAGATGAAGGCCATCGGCAGAGTCGAGGTTCCCCAGGAGGCCTTCATCTCGGCGCTCCGGCTCGAGGACTGACGGCGGGACCGGAGGCGGAGAGACGAGGCGGGAGCGAGACGTGCCCAGCGCAGACAGGCAGTGCGAGGTGGTCGTCGTCGGGGCCGGCTACGCCGGGCTGAGCGCGGCGCGGCGGCTGCACCGGCTCGGTGTCGACGTCCTCGTCGTCGAGGCGCGTCCCCGGGTGGGCGGCCGCGTGTGGACCGAGACGCTCCCGAGCGGCGCCGTCGTCGACCACGGCGGCCAGTGGGTGGGGCCGGGACAGGACCGCCTCGAGGCGCTGGCGGCGGAGCTCGACGTCGGCACCTTCGCCACCTTCACCACAGGCGCCGGGGTGGAGCTGCGCCAGGGGGCGCGCCACACCTACGCGGGCCTCGTCCCGACCTCGGACTCCGTCGCCGCTGCCGAGGGGGTGGAGGCCATCTTCGACCTCGATCTCACCGCCCAGCAGGTGCCGCTGGACGCGCCCTGGTCGGCACCCGACGCCGTCGCCTGGGACGAGCAGACCCTCGGAGGCTGGCTCACCGACCACGTGAAGAGCCCCGCTGCCCGCTCGATGATCGACGCCGCGGTGAAGGGGGTGTTCGGCGCCGAGCCCGGCGAGATGTCGCTGCTCTTCGCGCTGTTCTATCTGCACGCCGGGGGTGGGCTCATGAACCTGGCCCGGACCACCGGCGGCGCCCAGGAGCGCCGCTTCCACGGCGGCGCCCAGCAGATGGCGCTCGCCCTCGCCGCCGAGCTCGGCGATCGCCTCCTGCTGTCCTCCCCGGTTCGCCGTGTCGACTACGACGACGACTCGGTGGTCGTAGTCGGCGAGGGCGGGGCCGGTGCCGGCGACGGCACCGCCGGTGTCACCGTGGTACGGGCCCGCCGCGCCATCGTGGCCATGGCGCCGGCGCTGGTGGCCCGCCTCGAATGGGCACCGGCGCTGCCGGCGGCGCGCACCCAGCTGTCCATGCGGGCGCCCATGGGGGCGGTCACCAAGGTGCACGCCGTCTACGACGCCCCCTTCTGGCGCGACGAAGGGTTGAACGGACAGCTCGTGGCCGACACCGGCGCGCTGCGCATCACCTTCGACGACAGCCCGGCCGACGCCTCGCACGGGGTCCTCGTGGGCTTCGTGGTCGGCAACGAGTGCCGCCGGCTCGACGACCGGCCGGCTGAGGAGCGACGCGCCGTCGTGCTCGACGACCTGGCCCGCGCCTTCGGCCGGCGCGCCGGCTCACCCCTCGAGTTCGTCGAGCAGCGCTGGTGTGCCGAGCCCTTCACCGCCGGCGGCCCGGTAGCCGTGTTCAGCCCGGGCCTCTTGACCGGCTGCGGCGAGGCGCTGCGCCGGCCGGTGGGGGCGGTGCACTGGGCCGGCACCGAGACCGCCACCCGCTGGTGCGGCTACATCGACGGAGCGCTCTCCTCGGGGGAGCGGGCCGCCGACGAGGTCCTCGCCGCCCTGGCCCGCTGACGGGCGGCCCCGGGACGAGGAGAGGGACGTGGCCACCACCGAAGAGATCGCCGAGGCCTTCGCCGAGTGGCGCCAGCGGTGCAACGCCAACGACCGGCTCAAGCGGATGCTGCGGGGCTGGGACCGCGTCGTGCACCTGCGCACCAGCGACTCGAGCGAGCAATTCACCATCGAGGTCCGCGACCAGAGCATCGGTCCCCTGGGCATGGGCGCGTCGGGGGAGCCCGACATGGTGGTCACGGCCACCTCCGAGGACTTCGCCGACCTCTTCTGGGGCGACCTCAACCCGTCCGAGAAGTACATGTCCGGCGAGATCGTGCTGGCCGGGTCCCAGGAGGACGTCATGCGCCTCGACGCCATGTCGATGGTGGCGTTCCTCGACCAGTGAGCCGTCGGTGACGGCGCCGGTGCTGCGCCGGGCCATGGGCCTGCGCACGGCGGTGTCGACCTCGACCGGTCTCGCCTTCGCCGCCCTGGAGTACCTCGCCGCCGCCGGTCTCGTGGTGTACGTGGCCGGCGACTCGGCGTGGATCGCCGTCGGGGTGGCCGGCCTGCTGGCCCTCCTGGCATGGGGATTCTTCGGCGAGCTGAACGGGATGTTCCCCACGGCGGCGGCCATCCGCCTCTACATGAAGCGGTCCATGGACGACCGCACCGCGCTCACCATCACCTTCACCTACATGACCACGATCGTGCTCGTGATCGCCGCCGACGCTTTCATCGTGGGGTCCGCCATCAGCCACGTCCTCGGCGGGGCGTCGTGGACGGCGGGGCTGTGGATCGTCGTGCTCCTCGCCGTGGCCGTGGCCGCCAACCTGCGCGGCATCAAGGTGGCGGGCGGCGTGCAGGACGTGGCCACCTACACGGTGCTCGTCGCCACCACGGTGATCGCCTCCGCCGCCGTGCTCCGCAGTCACGCCGCCCTGCGCTTCCCGCTGTCGCCGCTGCACGGCCACCACGGCACCGACCTGATCGAAGCAGTGGCCCTCGGCGTCTTCCTCTACAGCGCCTTCGAGTGGGTCACCACCAACGCCGAGGAGGTGCGCCGTCCCGAGCACGTGCACCGCGGCATGCTCATCGCCGTCGGCCTGCTCTTCGCCGTGTGCGCCCTGGTCACCATCTCGATGAGCCACGTGCTCACCCACCACCAACTGGGCTCGGCCTACCCCCAGCTGTACCTGGGGCGCGCCGCCTTCGGCCGGGCCGGGCTGTGGTTCATGGCCGGGGTCACCGCCCTAACCGCCCTCAACACCTTCAACGGCGGGTTCATCACCGCCTCGCGCTTCGTGTACGCCACCGCTCGAGAAGGCAGCCTCCCCCGGCCTCTCGCCGCCCTGAACGACCGTGCCGTCCCGTGGGTGCCGGTCGTGGGGCTGGGCGCGGCGTCGCTGGTGGTGGCCCTGGTGGTGGCGGCCAGCCACTCGTGGCAGGTGCTCGTGGCCACCGGTGCCGCCCTCGAGGCCATGATCTACGCCGTCGCCGCCACCTGCGTGGTGCGACTGCGGGCCCGCATGGCCGACGAGCACCGGCCCTTCCGGATCGTGGCCGGGCGCGCCCTGGGCGCCCTCGGGGTCGTCGTGTTCGGGCTGCTCGCCGTGGTGGCCAGCGTGTCGGTCGGCGACCGCTTCAACCCCGCCCCCCTGGCGGTGATCGCCGTGTGCGGCGGGCTGTCGGCCTTCTACGTCCTGCGCGTGCTCCCCGGGGTGCGGGCCGCCGAGCAGGCGCGCCGCCCGGCCACTCGCCGCCGCCCACCGCGCCCGCCCGGCGCGGAGGTGCCCGTTGCCTCGGGCCCGCCGACCGACACGGGGGCCGCGCAACCGGCGCCCTGAGGCGCCCGATCCCGCAGCAGAACAGGGCCGACGCTGCTGGCACTCGGTACAATCGACTGCTAGAGCGGCCATGCCCCGAGCGCGATCGACCTCCCCCACACCTCGAGACCACTCGCCCGGCGCGTCCCCGGGCGATCCGGGCGCGGCCGGCGACAGCGCCGCGGACGCCACCTCGGCCCACGCCGAGCAGGACCTCGACCACCGCAAGGCGGCCATCTTGAAGGCGGTCGTCGCCGAGTACATCGAGTCGGCCCAGCCCGTGGGATCGGGCCACGTCACCGGCAGCCCCGGCATCGAGGTGTCGTCGGCGACGGTCCGCGCCGACATGGCCTCGCTCGAGCGAGAGGGATATCTGACCCAGCCCCACACCAGCGCCGGGCGCATACCCACCGACAAGGGCTATCGCTTCTTCGTCGACCACATCGGCCGTCAGGGCTCGTTGGGCCCCGACCAGCGCCAGCAGGTCCGTCAGTTCTTCCGGCACGTGCACGGCGAGTTCGAGGACCTTCTCGGCCGCACCAGTGGGCTGCTCGCCGACCTGACCGACTACGCGGGGGTGGTGGTGGCCCCGACCCACGACACGGCCACGGTGCGCTCGGTGCAGCTGGTGGACCTCGGCAACCTCCTGGCGCTGCTGGTCGTCGTGCTCTCGGACGGTTCTGTCGAGAAGCGGACGGTCGAGCTGCCCGAAGGGATCGACGACGTCATGCTGGTCTCGGTGGCCAACCACCTCACCTCGGCGCTGCGCGGCCGCACGCTGGCAGAGGCGGGGGCCCAGCTCGAGGTGGCCGGCGACGACGAGATGCTGCGCCGGGCGGCGGCGACGTTGACGGAAATGGCCGGCCCCGAAGAGCACGAGCACGTCTTCGTGGGCGGGTCGTCGCGCATGGCGGCCGCCTTCGACGCCATGGACACGGTGCGCTCGGTGCTGTCCATCCTCGAGCAGCAGTTGGTGGTGGTGGAGCTCATCGAGCAGATCCTCGACCGCGGCTTGTCGGTGGCCATCGGCACCGAGCACGGGTTCGAGCCGCTGGCGTCGTGCGCCCTCGTGGTGTCGTCGCTGGCCATCGAGGGTGAGCCGGCCGGCACCATCGGGGTGGTCGGCCCCACCCGCATGAACTACCCCCGGGCGCTGGCGGCCGTGCGGGTGGTGGGCGAGCAGCTGAGCGAGCGGCTGGGCGGTGCCGGCGGAGGCCGGGGCAGTGACAGCGGCGCCGGTGGCGCCCGCACGGGCGGAGGTCGCGGTGGCCGCTGACTACTACGCCCTGTTGGACGTGCGTCCGGACGCCACCGACGAGGAGATCAAACGCGCCTACCGGCGCAAGGCGCGCCAGCTGCACCCCGACAGCACCGGCGGCAACGCCGAGTCCGAAGCGCGCTTCAAGGAGGTGTCGCGCGCCTATGAGGTGCTGCGCGACCCCGAACGGCGAGCCCGCTACGACCGCTTCGGTCCTGAGGGGGTGGAGGCGCCGACGGGTGGCATGGCCGACGCCTTCTTCGGCGGCGGGCTGGGCGACATCTTCGACGCCTTCTTCGGCGGTGCCACCGGCGCTCCCCGTCACCCCGGCCCCCTGCGGGGCTCCGACGCCGAGGTGGTCCTCGAGCTCGACCTCCGCCAGGCCGTCTTCGGCGCCGAGCGGGAGGTCACCGTCGAGCAGTACACCGCCTGTGCCGCCTGCGCCGGATCGGGCGCCCGGCCCGGCACCACGGCGGTCCGCTGCCCGGACTGTCAGGGCAGCGGGGAGCTGCGCCGGGTGCGCCAGTCGATCCTCGGCCAGGTCGTCACGGCCGTGCCCTGCACCCGGTGCCGGGGCCTCGGCGAGCACGTCCCGAGCCCCTGTCCCGACTGCTCGGGCGACGGCCGGCGCGTGCAGCAGCGGTCCTTCACGGTCGAGGTGCCCGCCGGCGTGGACCAGGGATCGACCCTGCGGCTCACGGGACGAGGACCGGCAGGGCCGCGAGGCGGCCCCGCCGGCGATCTGTACGTGCACCTGGTGGTGCGCCCCGACGAGCGGTTCAGCCGGAGCGGCGACGATCTCCAGGCCGTGTTGCCCGTGTCCATGACCCAGGCCGCCCTGGGCGCCACCGTCGACTTCGAGACCCTGGACGGCGCCGAGCACATCGCCATCGCCCCCGGCACCCACAGCGGGGCGGTGGTGCGCCTGCGCGGGCGCGGCGTGCCCCATGTGCGCGGCCGGGGACGAGGTGACCTCCTCGTGCACGTCGCCGTGGAGACCCCGACGGACCTCACGAAGGAGCAGGAGGAGCTGCTCCGCCGTCTCGCCGCAGACCGCGGCGAAGAGGTCGCCGCCCCCGAAGAAGGCCTGCTCTCCCGCCTGCGCTCGGCGTTCGGGTAGCGGGCGCCGCCGAGTCTGACCCGGGCCAGCGGGCTGCCGGGGTCCGCTTCGGGCCCCGGGGCGACACCGTGGTGGACCACGTGAACGGCGACCTCCCCGCCAGCCCGGCTGCGGCCGGCGCCGCTGCCCAGGTGTTCCTCGAGGACCTGGACGCCCCGGTGCCCGACCCCGACGACCTCCACCACCTGAGCCGGGTGCTGCGCCTGCGCCCCGGCGAGGCGGTGGTCGCCGCCGACGGTGCCGGGTCGTGGCGCCTGTGCCGGTTCGTCGCCGGACCGGGCGACGGCGCCGGGCTGACCGCGGACGGTCCGGTGCTCGTCGAGGCGGCCCCGGGCGCGCCCGTCGCCGTCGGCTTCGTGCCGGTCAAGGGCGAACGGCCGGAGTGGGTCGTGCAGAAGCTCACCGAGCTCGGGGTGGACCGCATCGTCGTCCTCCGCTCGGCCCGCAGCGTGGTCCGCTGGGAGGGCGACCGGGCCGCGACGGCCCTCGACCGCCTGCGCCGGGTGGCCCGGGAGGCCGCCGCCCAGAGCCGCCGGGCCCGGCTACCCGTCCTGGAGGGGGTGTGGGACCTGGCCACCATGGCGCAGCGGTCCGCCCCCGGGCGCCTGGCCCTGGCCCATCCGGGGGGTGCCCCGCCCGACGGGGCCCTGCGGTGCGTGGCCGTCGGGCCCGAGGGCGGGTGGGGGGAGGACGAGCGGGCGGAGGGGACGCCGCTTGTGGACCTCGGCCCCCGAGTGCTCCGGGCCGAGACGGCCGCCGTGGCGGCCGGGACCATCCTGTGCGCCCTGCGGGACGGCGTGGTGCGGCCCCTCTGAGGACGGCAATTGGGGCTGCCGGTAGGGTTCCCGTTGGGAAATTCCTGACGGTGAGGCGCCTGAGGGGGCAAAATCTTCCTCAGCTCCTTGCAATCACCACGCTGAGTGAGCAAGACTGCGATAGGGGACCCCGGCCGCCTAGGACGACCGCCAACAGTGGCGGAGGCACCGATCCCCGGAGTACCCCGAGGGTGGCGGCCCGTAGACGGGCACAGGCAAGCGAGGATCTGAATGGTCATGGTGAACCAGCCGGTCGTGTCGGACGAGGACGAGCAGGAAGAATCGGCACGGGCGGCGTACGCCAGGGCGGTGGGTTCTCGTCTGCGCGCCGTGCGCAAGCAGATGCGCCTGTCGCTGCAGGCCGTCGAGGCCATGTCCGACCAGGAGTTCAAAGCGTCGGTGCTCGGCGCCTACGAGCGCGGCGAACGGGCCATCTCGGTGCCCCGGTTGCAGCGCCTGGCCAAGTTGTACGACGTCCCCGTGGACCAGCTGCTCCCGCAGGACGACGACGCCAACCGGTGGGGGCCGGCCGGCGAGCGGGAGGCCCCGAGCGGTCCCGGCAACGGTGAGAGCCCCGGGCGGGCCCGCCGTGCCCTGCGTCCGTGGGACGGTCACGAAAAGGTCACGATCGACCTGACCAAGCTCAACTCGGTGAGCGGTCCCGAGCGCGACCTGCTCCGCCGCTTTCTCAGCATGATCCAGGTGCAGCGCCAGGACTTCAACGGGCGCATGATCACCATCCGGGCCGAGGACCTGCGCGCCATCGCCTGCTTGTTCGGGGTGACCCCGGACGCCATGAGCAGGCGGCTCGACGAGCTCGGCCTGCGCGTCACCGGCTGACCCCGAGCCGGGCCCTGCGCTTCCCGCCGCACGCGTCGGACCGGCGCGTGTCGCCTGCGCTCCGCTCGTGGCGCCGGCCGCCGCGCACCCGGCCGGTACCATCGGCATCGGCTGTCGACCGGTTCTTCCCGGAGGAGTGGTGAGCGAGCAGATCCGCTGGATGAGCACCAAGGAGGCGGCACAACACCTCGGTGTCACGCTGCGCAGCCTGTACCGCTTCATCGACGAGGGGTCGCTGGCCGCCTACAAGTTCGGCCGCGTCATCCGCCTCAAAGCTGGCGATGTCGAGCGGTTCATCGAGTCCTGCCGCATCGCGCCGGGAAGCCTCGAGCATCTCTATCCCGAGTTGAAGGGACCAGCGGTGGGGCGGGCCCCCGGCGTGGACGGCGACGGGTGACGACGGCTGCCGACTGCATCTTCTGTCGCATCGTGTCCGGTGAGGTGCCGGCCGACGTCGTGCTGACGAGCGATCAGGCCGTGGCCTTCCGCGACGTGAACCCACAGGCTCCGGTGCACGTGCTCGTGGTCCCCCGTCGCCACGTCGAGAACGCCGCCACCGTCACCCACGACCACGGCGAGGTCGTCGCCGACCTGCTCGTCGCCGCCCGCCGGGTGGCCGAGGAGCTGGGCGTGGCACAGAGCGGATACCGGCTCGTGCTCAACGTCGGCGACGACGCCTTGAACAGCGTCCCGCACCTCCACGTGCACGTGCTCGGTGGCCGGCGCCTCGGGTGGCCTCCGGGCTGACCGCCGTCCGGGCTGCCGGGACCCTTCGCAGCGGAACCATCTGGGCCTGAGAGGTTTGGCGCGAGGCCCCTGGTACGCTCGGTGGAGAACGCCAGTGTCGCCGACCCAGGTCAAGATCCTCGTCCCCGGCAACCACCTCATGGTGGGCCTGCTCGGCCAGCGGGACGAGTTGCTGCGGATCATCGAAGAGGCGTTCGGTGGGACCCGCATCGTGGTGCGCGGCAACGAGATCACCATCGAGGGAGACGACGCCGAGCGGGTGGGCCGGCTGTTCGACGAGCTGGTTATGCTGCTCGAGCAGGGCCAGGGCCTCGACGCCTCCGACGTCAGGCGGACCGTCGCCATGGTGAAGGACGACGTGCGGCCAACCGACGTGCTCACCACCGAAGTGCTGCGCTCGGCGCGGGGACGCACGGTACGACCCAAGACGGCGGGCCAGAAGCGCTACACCGACGCCATCCTGGGCAACGTGGTGACCTTCGGCATCGGGCCGGCCGGCACCGGCAAGTCGTACCTCGCCGTCGCCCTGGCCGTGCAAGCCCTGCAAGCGCGCGAGGTCGAGCGCATCATCCTGACCCGGCCGGCGGTGGAGGCAGGGGAACGACTGGGCTTCCTGCCCGGCGACATCATGGCCAAGGTCGATCCCTATCTCCGTCCCCTCTACGACGCCCTGTACGACCTCATGGGCCCCGAAGGAGCCCAGCGCCTTCTCGAGCGCGGCACCGTCGAAGTGGCGCCGCTCGCCTTCATGCGTGGCCGCACCCTGAACCGCAGCTTCATCATCCTCGACGA
>DMNK01000068.1:19684-29071 GCA_003453695.1 Acidimicrobiaceae bacterium
GATGAAGATGTTCCTCACCCGCATCGGCTTCGGCTCCAAGGTGGTCGTCACCGGCGACATCACCCAGATCGACGTGCCTGGAGGGCGGTCTGGACTGCCCGGCCTCCAGGACGTGCTCGGCGAGGTGACCGGAGTGTCGTTCGTGCACCTGACCCGGCACGACGTCGTGCGTGCCCGCATCGTCGCCGACATCGTGTCCGCCTACGAAGCGGCCGAGAGCACCCCTGCTCAGGTCGCCAACGGGTCTGCCGGCAACCGGGCCCGCCGGCGTGCGGCGGCGCGGGGCCGCTGACCCCGCCGTCGCCCGTGGCCGCCGACGTCTTCGTCGCCGACGAGCAGTCGGTGCACGACATGGATCTTCCCCGTTGGGGGGACCTGGCCCGCGGCGTGCTCCACGCCGAAGGGGTGCGCGACGACGTGGAGGTGTCGTTGCTCTTCGTGGACGAAGCCACCATCGCCGAGCTGCACGAGCGCTTCCTCGGCACGAGCGGCCCCACCGACGTGCTGGCCTTCCCCATCGACGAGGAGCCTGTGTCCGGGGGCCGTTCGCCCGACGAAGGCGGGACGGGACCGGGCGGCCCCCTGGCGTCCGAGGACGAGGCGGTGCCGGTGCTGCTCGGCGACGTGGTGGTGTGCCCGTCGGTGGCCTCTCGCAACGCACGAGAGCACGGCGTCAGCGTGGAGGACGAGGTGGCGTTGCTCGTCGTCCACGGGCTGCTGCACCTGCTGGGCATGGACCATGTCGAGCCGGTGGAGGCCGAGGAGATGGAGCAACGGGAGCGGGAGCTGCTGGCGCGCCTGTGGCGCCCGCCCGGCTGAGGGTCGCGGGGACCGACAGTGATGATGGCCGGCGTCGTGCAGGGATCCGACTGGATCCTCCTGGCCGTGGCCGTGCTCCTCATCGCCGTGTCGGCCGGGCTGGCGCTGGCCGAGACCAGCCTCACCCGGACGAGCCGGGTGAAGGCCATGGCCCTCGAGGACGACGGGCGTCGCGGCTCGAAGCAACTGGTGCGCCTAGTGGAGGACCCGGGTGCCTTCTTGAACCCCGTGCTCCTCCTCGTCCTCGTGTGCCAATTGGTGAGCGCCACGCTGGTCGGCATCCTGGCCGACCGGTGGTTCGGCGGGCTCGGGGTGGCGGCCGCAGCGGTCTTCGAAGTGGTGGTCATCTTCGTCCTGGCTGAGGCCCTTCCGAAGAACTGGGCCGTGCAGAACCCCGAACGCGCCGCCCTGGCGGCGGCCCCGGTGGTGACCGCCGTCGTGAAATTCCCGCCCGTGCGCTTCCTGTCCGGTGCGCTCATCGGTCTGGCCGACCTCGTCGTGGGGACGAGGGCGAAGGGCACGAGCGTGAGCGAGTCCGAGCTCCTGGCCATGGCCGACGTCGCCATGGAGGACGAAGTCATCGAGACCGAGGAGCGCGCCCTCATCCACTCGATCATCGACTTCGGCGACACCATCGTCCGCGAGGTCATGCGGCCCCGCCCCGACATGGTCACGGTGGACGAAGGTCGTACGGTGTCGGAGGCCTTGGGATCGGCCATGAGCGCCGGGTACTCACGCCTTCCCGTGCACAACGGCAACGTCGACGACATCCTGGGCGTCGCCTACGCCAAGGACCTCATCCGAGCCGAGCGAGAGGGCCACGGGGAAGACGCGGTGGGCAGCTATGTCCGCCTTGCCCACTTCGTGCCGGAGACCAAACGGGTGTCGAGGCTCATGCGCGAGATGCAGGAGCGCAAGTACCACCTGGCCATCGTGGTCGACGAGTACGGCGGCACGGCCGGCTTGGTGACGCTCGAGGACCTCATCGAAGAGCTCGTCGGTGAGATCGTCGACGAGTACGACGTGGAGGAGCCGCCCATCGAGCACATGGGCGAGGGGGAGGTGTCGGTGTCGGCCCGACTGGCCGTGGACGAGCTCAACGACGCCCTGGACGCCGAGCTCCCCGAAGGGGACTGGGACACGGTGGGCGGCCTGCTCTACAACCTGCTCGGCCGGGTGCCGGTCCAAGGGGAGTCGGTCGACGTGGACGGCGTCCATCTGGTGGCCGAACGGGTGCAGGGAAACCGCATCGGGCGCATCCGGGCGTCGGTGCGCCGCCACAGCCCGCAGCCCGAGCTCCCGCTCACCTCCGACCCCGGGGCCTGACCCCGTGGACGTCGGCGGAGACGCCCCGCCCGGGTCGTCCGCCGACGCCGGCGACGAGCACCGGTCCGGGTTCGTGGCGGTGGTGGGACGGCCCAACGTGGGGAAGTCGACTCTCGTGAACCGCATCCTGGGGCAGAAGGTGACGATCACCTCGTCGCGCCCCAACACCACCCGTCGATCGGTGCGCGGGGTGTTGCACGGGGCGGGCAGCCAAGCGGTGTTCGTGGACACCCCCGGGCTGCACCGTCCCAAGACCGAGTTGGGCCGCCGGCTCAACGAGCGCGTGGGCGACGCCCTCGAGGACGTCGACGTCGTGCTGGCGGTGCTGGACGCCACCGAGCCGGTCGGGCCGGGCGACCGCATGGTGTTGTCGCGTGCCGTGGCCGGGCGCGCATCGGCCCGGGATCAGGTCCCTGGTGGCGACGACGGCCCGAGGGCCGGGCCGGCTGGTCCGCCGCCCGTGCTGGTGGCGGTCAACAAGGTCGATCGCGCCTCGCCGGCGCAGGTGCTCGAGCGCTTGGCCGAGGCCAGTGACGTGGTGGGGTCAGCGGGTGCCGACGCCGAGTACTTCCCGGTGTCCGCCACGACCGGCGAGGGTGTCGGCGCCCTCGTGGCCGCCGTCCTCGACCTGCTGCCGCCCGGGCCTCGCTACTTCCCCGTGGGCATGGTGAGCGACATGCCCGAGCACTTCTGGGTGGCCGAGTTGGTGCGCGAGCAGCTGCTGGCCCGGGTGCACGAGGAGCTGCCCCACGCCATCGCCTGCCGGGTGACGGAGTGGGAGTGGCCCCGGATCCGGGTCGACATCGTGGTGGAGCGTGAGTCGCAGAAGGGGATCGTGATCGGCCGCGCCGGCGCCGTCCTCAAGGACGTGGGGACGGCGGTGCGGGCCCAACTGCCACCCGGCGCCTTCCTCGAGCTGCACGTGCGCGTGGACAAGCACTGGCAGCAACGAAGCGACGTCATCGAGCGACTGGGTTACTGAGCGGGCCCCTCCCTGCCGGTGGTGACCCGCGTCAGGAACTCGAGCGCCACCCGGCGATCGGTGGTGAAGCGCATGGGCGGCAGCACGGCGCGCAGCTGCCGGCCGTAGCCGGCGGTGGCGAGACGGCGGTCGAGCACGGCCACCACGCCGCGGTCGGTCGACGAGCGGATGAGGCGCCCCGCCCCTTGGGCGAGGAGGGTGGCGGCCCGGGGCAGGTCGACCTCCCGAAAGGCCGCTTCCCCCGCCCGCTCGCGCCGGGCCTCGAGCAAGGGATCGTCGGGCCGGGGAAAGGGGAGACGGTCCACCGCCACCAGGCTCAGGCTGGGCCCTGGGACGTCGACGCCCTGCCAGAACGACATGGTGGCGAACAGACAGGCCGCTTCGTCGTCGGTGAAGGCGCGCAGCAGGGCGCCCTTGGGCAGCTCTCCCTGGCCGAGCAGCGGAAAGCCCACGACGGGACGAAGGGCATCGAGGGCCCGGCGCATGGCCCGCCAGCTCGTGAACAGCGCCAGCGTCCGGCCGCCGGCTGCTTCCATGAGGGCGCGCAGCTCGGCGTGCAGCGCCGGCTCGGCATCGGCGCCGCGCCGATCGGGCAAGGCGGCGGCGCAGTACAGCAGGGCGTTGGTGGCATAGGGGAAGGGGCTGCCCGTGTCCTCCTGGTCGCAGTCGCCGCCCGGGAGCCCGAGGTGCCGGGCGAGAAGGGGTGGCACGGTGGCGGAGGTGAGCACACCGGTGACGGTCGGCCACAACCGCTCCGACAGGATCTGCCCCACGTCCACGGGCGCCGCCCGCAGGGTGCGCCACCGGCCCCCCGGCCCCGACGACTCCACCCAGGCCACCCGCTCGGGTCCCAGCTCGGCCAGGGCGCCCAGGTCGTCGAGGAGGTGCGAGCAGGCGAGGACGGCCCGCCCTCGTCGCGCCGTGATGTCGGTCGAGTCGGCGCTCGTCTCGGTGTCGGCGGTGGAGGCGCGTCGCAGGGCGCCGAGCAGAGCGGCGACCCGGCCGGCGGCCAGCTCGAGCACGGCACTGAGCTCGTCGCCGGGCGTGCGCCCGGCGTGAAGCACACGCTTCCCCACGAGCGACTCGAGGACGACGTCGAGCCGGGCGGCGCAATCGGAGACCCCGTCGAGCACCTGGGCGTGGTCGGGGCCGAGCAACCCCCGCGCCGAGACGACGGCGGCGCGCAGACGCCCGGGGGTGAGCTCGAGGCCGAGGCCGTCGGTCATGACGTCCTCCACGGCGTGCGCCTCGTCGAACACGACCACGTCGTGCTCGGGCAGCACGCCACCGCCGCTCGCCACGTGGGCGGCGTACAGATGGGTGTTGACCACGACCACGTCGGCGGCGGCGGCTCGGGCACGGGCCAGCTCCGCGAAGCAGTCCGGCCCCGACGGGCAGCGAAAGGCGCCCGGGCACTCCCGGGCCGTGACCGACACCGATGTCCAGGTGCGCCCGTGCGGCTCGAAGGGAAGGTCGGCCCGGTCGCCGGTGTGGGTGACCTCCCCCCATGCCACCAGCCGGCGGAGCTGGTCGGCGAGGCCGCCGACCGGTGCGTCGCCGTCTGCGGCGGCATCCCATGCAGAGCGCTCGCTCTCGCGCTCGTCCTCCGCGGTGGAATCGACCGGCTCGAAGAGCGCCATCTCCTCGGAGCCGGCGCCCTCCTGGCGGCGCAGCTCGGACAGACGCTGGCGGCACAGGTAGTTGGCACGGCCCTTCAACACGGCGAAGCGCAGCCGGCGCCGGGCCCCCAGAGCGTCGGCGAGTTGCGGCAGGTCCTTGCCGGCCAGCTGGTCCTGGAGGTTCTTGGTGGCGGTGGCCACCACCGCCTTGCGGCCCGACAGCACGAGCGGCAGGAGGTAGGCGAGAGACTTGCCGGTGCCCGTGCCCGCTTGCACCACCAGGTGCCGTTCGAGCGACAGGGCACGAGCCACCGCCCGGGCCATGGCCAGCTGTCCGGGGCGCTCCTCTCCGCCTCCGGGCAGCGAGGCGGCCACGGCGCCCATGGCCAGGGTCAGCTCGTCTGCGGTCTCCGACGTCACCGAGCCCACCGGCCGACGCTACCGCGAGGCTGTGACGCCGAAGCCCCGGATTCGGGCCTGAACGGGGCCGATTCCCGTTGTTCCGGGCGTCCGCTTGCTAATCTCCGGGGAGCGTTCGGTTGGGTCACGCAGGGCCGTTCGTCGTTGTCGGTTGACGCTTCGTCTCCGCAAGTCCGATTCATGCGTGGGAATGAGGCTTCAACATGGCCGAAGGAACGGTGAAGTGGTTCAACTCGACCAAGGGGTACGGATTCGTGACCCCCGACGACGGCTCGCCCGACGTCTTCGTCCACTTCTCGGCGATCGAGGGGACGGGGTACCGCGAGCTCACCGAGGGTGAGCGCGTCGAGTACGACGCCACGGCCGGGGCCAAAGGCCCGCAGGCCACGAAGGTCCGCCGCCTCTGATCTCGAGACGATCTGCCGTTCGACGCGGGCGGCTCTCGGGCCGCCCGCGCTGCGCGTCAGCAGGGCGGCGGCGGCCGGTGCCGGCGGCCTGATCGGGCAGTCCAAGTAGCGTCGCGTCGATGCCCCCCTCACCCCTGCCCGAGGGGATCGACCCGGCCGGCGTGCCCCGGCACGTGGCCTGCGTCATGGACGGCAACGGACGGTGGGCGAGCCAACGCGGCCTTCCTCGCACCGAGGGTCACGCCGCCGGCGAGGCGGCGCTGTTCGACGCCGTGGAGGGGGCACTCGACATCGGCATCGAGTGGCTCACCATGTTCGCCTTCTCCACGGAGAACTGGCGCCGGCCCCCCGACGAGGTGCGCTATCTCATGGGGTTCAACGAGTCGCTCCTCGTCCGCCGCCGCGACGAGCTGCACGACAAGGGGGTGCGCATCCGCTTCGCCGGCCGGCGCGACTGGCGGGTGCCGCGCCGGGTGCTGCGGCGCATGGAGGAGTCGTCCGCCTTGACGCAGGGCAACCGGCGAATGACCCTCACCATGGCCTTCAACTACGGAGGCAGGGCCGAGATCGTCGACGCCATCCGGGGCGTCGTGACCTCGGGGGTCGCCGCCCAGAAGGTCGACGAGCGCACGGTGCGGGCGCACCTGTACTGGCCCGACCAGCCCGATCCCGACCTGGTGGTGCGCACTTCGGGGGAGTACCGCATCTCCAACTTCCTCCTCTGGCAGCTGGCCTACAGCGAGCTCGTCTTCACCGACGTGCTGTGGCCGGACTTCCGCCGGGAGGACCTCTTCGCCGCCGTGGCCGAGTACCAGCGCCGGGAGCGGCGCTACGGGGGTCTGCGCCGGTGACCACCATCACCCGCGTCCTGGCCTACGGGCTCGGCGCCCTTCTCCTCGCCGGCGTGGTCCTCCTGGCCCTCGCCGGGGTGTCGGCCGCTGTGGCCCTCGTCATCACGGCCCTGGCCGTGGTGGCGCTCATCATCATGGGCGGCGCCTTCCGGGGGCGGCCGCCGGGCCCGCCGGCGGCGGATGCCCCGGAGGACGACCGACAGGGGTCGCCGGGGGCGGGTTCCTCGGAGGAGGACGATCGAGACGGGACAATGGAGCGGTGAGCCTCTATCGCGACGAGGGCGTCGTCCTGCGCACCATGCGCCTGGGGGAGGCTGACCGCATCGTCTCGATCCTGACCCGGGGACACGGCAAGGTGCGGGCTGTGGCCAAAGGGGTGCGCCGGACCACCTCGAAGTTCGGCGGCCGCCTGGAGCCGCTGTCGCATGTGTCGCTTCTGTGCTGGAAGGGGCGGGAGCTCGACATCGTCAACCAGGCCGAGGTCCTCGAGACCTTTCGAGCCGTGCGGGAGGACCTGTCGCGGGTGACGAAGGCCTTCACGGTCCTCGAGGTGGCCGACCAGCTCGCCCAGGAGCACCACCCAGCACCGGGACTGCACGACATGGTGCTCGGCGCCCTGCGTGCCCTCGAGAGAGAGGACTCGCCGCTGCTCGTCCCGGGCTTCCTGCTGAAGGCGCTCGCCCTCGAGGGCTCGGCCCCCCTGGTCGAGGTGTGCGCCTCGTGCGGGGCCGAAGCCGAACTGGTGGCCTTCGACCTGCTGCAGGGCGGGGCGCTGTGCCACGACTGCCGGCGGGGCCGGCCGGTGTCGCCCGCCGCCCTCGACCTGGTGCGCCGGGCTCTGGGCGGTGGCCTGGCCGGGGTGCTGGCCGAGCCGGCCTCGCCCGTGACCGACGAGGTGGCGGAGCTGGCCGGGGCGGCCATGGAGGTGCACCTGGACCGCCGCCTGCGAAGCCTGCGGGCCACACCGGCCGTCTGAACTGCGACGGGGTCGAACGCGACGTGCCTGCTCCCTTCGGCGTCTACCTGCACGTGCCGTTCTGCGCGGCGCGTTGCGACTACTGCGCCTTCGCCACCTGGACCAACCGCGACCACCTCATGGACAGGTACGCGGCGGCGTGCGTGGCCGAGATCGCCGGGGCCCGCTCCGACCAGGCGCTCCCGCCGGCGACGTCGGTGTTCGTCGGGGGAGGGACGCCGTCTCGGCTGCCCGGCGGGCTCCTCAAGGAGGTCCTCGACCACGTCCCCCGGGCACCGGGGGCCGAGGTCACGGCGGAGTGCAACCCCGAAGGCGCCACCGAGGAGCTGTTCGGGTGGTGGCGGGCGGCGGGGGTGACGCGCGTCTCGTTCGGCGTGCAGTCGATGGTCCCCCACGTGCTCGCCGGTCTCGGGCGCCGCCAAGACCCGCGCAGCGTGGGCAGGGCGGTGTCGTTGGCCGGCTCGGCCGGCTTCGCCTGCAGCGTGGATCTCATCTTCGGTGGGGCCGGTGAGTCGGACGGCGACTGGCGTACGACGCTCGAGGCCGTGTTGGCCCTCGAGCCGCGTCCCGCCCATGTGAGCGCCTACGCCCTCACCGTCGAGCCGGGGACGCCGCTCGCCGCCGACCCCTGCCGCCACCCTGACGAGGACACCCAGGCCCGGCGCTACCGGACCGCCGAGCGTGTGCTGCGCGGCGCCGGATACCGCTGGTACGAGGTGTCCAACTGGGCCGTCCCCGGACAGGAGTGCCGGCACAACCAGCTGTACTGGCGCCAGGGGGACTACCGGGGTTTCGGGTGCGCCGCCCACTCCCATCACCGGGGCCGCCGGTGGTGGAACATCCGCGCCCCTGAGCGCTACATCGCCGCCGTCACCGCCGGGAGGTCGCCGGTGGCGGGGGAGGAGGTGCTCGACGACGCCCGGCGCGCCTTCGAACGGCTGGTGCTGGCGCTGCGCACGGCACAGGGTGTGCCGGCCCATGCGGTGCCCGACGACCCCGACCTTCGTGGCCTCGTGTCACGGCGCTCAGGTCGTGCCGTCCTCACCGTGCGCGGGCGACTGCTGGCCGACGCCGTGGCGAGACGGCTGCGACTCACCACTATCCTGCCCGCATGAGTGCGGAGCACGACTCGCAGCTCGACGGCGCCGTCTCGGTGGCGGTGACCGGAGACGGGGCGGCGGCGGCGGCCGACTCGAGCGATCTCATGGAGAAGATCGTCAACTTGTGCAAGCGCAGGGGGTTCATCTTCCCGTCGGCGGAGATCTACGGGGGGTTCCGCTCCACCTACGACTACGGCCCGCTCGGCGTCAACATGCTGCGCAACGTGAAGGACGCCTGGTGGCGGGCCATGGTGCAAGAGCGCGACGAGGTGGTGGGCATCGACGCCGCCATCCTCTCCACTCCCAAGATCTGGGAGGCGTCGGGGCACCTGGCCAACTTCACCGATCCCCTCGTCGACTGCCGCAGCTGCCACGAGCGGTGGCGGGCCGACAAGATCGGTGACCGCTGCCCGAACTGCGGGTCCACCGACCTCACCGAGCCACGGGCCTTCAACCTCATGTTCAAGACCTACGCCGGGCCGGTGGAGAGCGAGGCCACCGTGGCCTACCTGCGCCCCGAGACGGCGCAGGGCATGTTCGTCAACTTCTTGAACGTGCTGCAGACCACCCGCAAGAAGCCTCCTTTCGGCATCGCCCAGGTGGGCAAGTCGTTCCGCAACGAGATCACCCCGCAGAACTTCGTGTTCCGGACCCGCGAGTTCGAGCAGATGGAGCTCGAGTACTTCGTCCCGCCCGACGAGGCCTCCACGTGGTTCGAGTACTGGCTGGAGACGCGCATGGCCTGGTACCGCGATCTCGGCATTCCCGACGACAAGCTCCGCCTGCGCCACCACGAGGCCGACGAGCTGTCGCACTATTCGGCGGGCACCGCCGACGTGGAATTCCTCTTCCCGTGGGGCTGGGACGAGCTCGAGGGCATCGCCAAC
>DMNK01000068.1:29249-31924 GCA_003453695.1 Acidimicrobiaceae bacterium
CGCCAACCGCACCGACTACGACTTGAAGGCCCATTCGGCCCATTCGGGGGAGAAGCTCGAGTACTTCGACCAGGGGACCGGCGAGCGGTACGTGCCCTATGTGATCGAGCCGGCGGCGGGGGCGACGCGGACCATGATGGCCTTCCTTCTCGCCGCCTACGACGAGGACGAGGTGGGAGGGGAGAAGCGCACGGTGCTGCACCTCGACTCCCGGCTGGCGCCGTACCAGCTGGCGGTGCTGCCGCTGTCGAAGAACGATGCCCTGGTCCCGCTGTCACGGGAGGTCCTGGGTCTGCTCCAGCCCATCTGCACCTGCGACTTCGACGTGACCCAGTCGATCGGCCGCCGCTATCGGCGGCAGGACGAGATCGGCACGTCCTGGTGCGTCACGGTGGACTTCGAGTCGGTCGACGACCGGGCCGTGACCATCCGCCATCGTGACACGACCGAACAGGTCCGGGTCCCCATCGACGCCCTGGCGGAGGAGATGGCCCGGCGTCTGCGCCGCTGAGCGCCGAGGCCGCTGTGGCTCTTCGCGTCCAGTGCCTGTGCATCGACGCCGCCGACCCTAACGGCCTCGCCGGGTTCTGGCAGGACGCCCTCGGATGGCGGCGCACCTTCGAAGAGGAAGGCCAGGTCGCCCTGGAGCCTCCGGCGGGAAGCGCCGAGGACGGCGTCGTCCCCGATCTGCTCTTCCTCCGGGTCCCTGAGGACAAGGCCGGCAAGAACCGTTTGCATCTCGACCTCCGCCCGACCGACCAGGCGGCTGAAGTGGCCCGTCTCGAGGGGCTGGGGGCGAGGCGCGTGGACGTCGGCCAAGGGCCTCAGTCCACATGGGTGGTGATGGCCGACCCCGAGGGCAACGAGTTCTGTGTGTTGCGTGCCCACGACGAAGGCGCGGCGTCGACCTGAGCCGTGCCGGGCCGAGCCCTGGGCCCGGAAAAGTAGGCTCGGGACGTTCCCCCCCTCTCGCCCAGGAGGCGTGATGCCGTTCGTCTACGACTTCGACCATTCGCACCGCCGTCCTCCCATGGAGCTGAAGGACCTCCTGGGAGGCAAGGGGGCGAACCTGGCCGAGATGACCTCGGTTCTGCGTCTTCCGGTGCCGCACGGTTTCACGATCAGCACCGACGCGTGCCGGGCCTACATGGCGGCGGGGTGGCCCGAGAAGATGAGCGGTGAGGTGGCCCGGGCCCGGGCCCGCCTCGAGCGCAAGATGGGCAAGCGCCTCGGCGACCCGGTCGACCCGCTGCTCGTGAGCGTGCGTTCCGGGGCCAAGTTCTCCATGCCCGGGATGATGGACACCGTCTTGAACCTGGGCCTCAACGACGAGTCGGTGGAGGCGCTGGCCAAGCAGACCGACGACGAGCGCTTCGCCTACGACTCCTACCGGCGCTTCGTCTCCATGTACGGCCGCATCGTCCTGGGCCTCCCGGCCGAGGCCTTCGACGAGCTGCTCGACTCGGCCAAGGAGCGCGCCGGGGCGGGTTCGGACGCCGAGGTGCCCGTGGCCGAGCTGCGGGACCTGGTCGAGGCTTACAAGGACATCGTGCGCCGTGACACCGGCCGGCCGTTCCCGCAGGACCCCGACGCCCAGCTGCGCGGCGCCATCGAGGCGGTGTTCCGGTCGTGGAACGGGCCCCGGGCCATCGCCTATCGGGACCACGAGGGCATCTCCCACGACCTCGGGACGGCGGTGAACGTCCAGGCCATGGTGTTCGGCAACCGTGACGACGACTCGGGCACCGGGGTGGGGTTCACCCGGGACCCGGCCACCGGTGCCAAGGGAGAGTACGGCGACTTCCTGGTGAAGGCCCAAGGCGAGGACGTCGTTGCCGGCATCCGCAACACCGAGCCACTGTCGGCCTTGAGGGAACGGTTCCCGAAGATCCACGGGGAGCTGCTCGACGTCTTCGCCCGTCTCGAGCGCCACTACCGCGACATGTGCGACACCGAATTCACCATCGAGCAGGGAAAGCTGTGGATGCTGCAGACCCGGGTGGGCAAGCGCACCGGGCGGGCGGCGCTGCGCATGGCGGTCGACATGACCCGCGACCGCGCCATCCGGCTCTCGCACGAGGAGGCGGTGGGGCGCGTCACGGCCGAGCACCTGGAACAGGTGCTGCATCCGCAGTTCGCCGGGTCCGGCCATACCGTGATCACCAAGGCTCTGGGCGCTTCACCGGGCGCGGCCGTGGGGCGCGCCTACTTCACCGCCGACGACGCCGCTGCCGCTGCCGAATCCGGCCAGCAGGTGATCCTGGTGCGCACCGAGACCTCGCCCGAGGACGTCCACGGCATGCTCGCCTCCCAGGGCATCCTCACGGCGCGCGGCGGCCTGGTGTCGCACGCGGCGGTGGTGGCACGGGGATGGGGGAAGCCGGCCGTGGTGGGCGCCGAGAAGCTGCGCATCGAGGGCGCCTCCTTCCGAGTGGGCGACACGGTGGTCGAAGAAGGGGACTGGATCTCGATCGACGGCACGGCCGGGATCGTGGTTCTCGGCCAGGTTCCGCTCACCGCCGCCGAGCCACCGGCCGAGTTCGAGGTCGTGCTCGGCTGGGCCGACGCCATCCGCAAGGGGAAGCTCCGGGTGCGCGCCAACGCCGACACCGGCGCCGACGCAGCCAATGCTCGACGCCTCGGGGCAGAGGGCATCGGGCTGTGCCGGACCGAGC
>DMNK01000068.1:32085-32757 GCA_003453695.1 Acidimicrobiaceae bacterium
GCCGGACCGAGCACATGTTCATCGCCGAGGACCGGCTCCCCATCGTCCGGCGCATGATCCTGGCCGAGTCCGCCGCGGACGAAGAGGCCGCCCTGGAGGAGCTACGGGTGGCGCAGCGGGCCGACTTCGTCGACATCCTCGAGGCCATGGACGGCCTGCCCGTGACCGTCCGCCTCCTCGACCCACCGCTGCACGAGTTCCTCCCCGACACCGGTGAGCTGGCCATCAAGCAGGCCACGACAGGGCTCAGCGCCGAGGAGGAGCGCCTGTTCGCGGCGGCCAAGCAGTGGCAGGAGTTCAATCCCATGCTGGGCACGCGGGGCGTGCGCCTCGGGGTCATCAAACCCGGCCTGTACGCCATGCAGGTGCGGGCCCTGGTGCAGGCCGCCCTCGACAGAGTGGCGGCGGGCGGCAAGCCGGTGGTCGAGATCATGATCCCCCTCACCGTCACCAGGCAGGAGATGGCCCTGTCCCGCTCCTGGGTCGAAGGGGCGCTGGCCGAGACCCTGGCGGCCGGGTCTTCGCCGGCGGGCAACGGCAAGCGGGGTCGGCGGCGCATGGACGTGCTCATCGGCACCATGATCGAGACCCCGCGCGCCGCGCTTCGGGCCGGCGAGATCGCCGAATTCGCCGACTTCTTCTCGTTCGGGACCAACGACCTCACCCAGATGA
>DMNK01000068.1:32936-36192 GCA_003453695.1 Acidimicrobiaceae bacterium
AACGACCTCACCCAGATGACCTTCGGTTTCAGCCGCGACGACGTCGAGGGGCGGATGATGTCGGCGTACCTCGACAAGGGCCTGTTGGCCCACAACCCCTTCGAGGTGATCGACGCCGACGGCGTGGGCGAGCTCGTCCGCGTGGCAGTGGCCAGAGGGCGAGAGAGCCGGCCCGAGCTCAAGATCGGCGTGTGCGGTGAGCACGGGGGCGATCCCGAGTCGATCGCCTTCTTCGCTTCGGCGGGCCTCGACTACGTGAGCTGCTCGCCGTTCCGGGTGCCCATCGCCCGCCTGTCCGCCGCTCACGCCGTGCTCGCTTCTGCGTCGCCGGCTGGCCGGGCCTCCGGCCGCACCGGGAGCCCGGCCAAACGGAGCCCGGCCAAGAAGCGCCCAGCCAAGAAGCGCACCGCCGACAAGAGCGCCGCCAAGAAGCGCTCGGCCAAGAAGAGCGGTACCAAGAAGGCCGGCACGGCCAGGTCCTCGGCTCGACGGGCCACAGCGCGCCAGGGGCGCCGCTCAGGGCCGCGGCGGTAGTCGCGACGGGCGGCTACCGTCCCGGTCGATGTCCATCGCCGACGAGGAGGTCGCCCGGGTCCGGGCGGCGACCGACGTCGTGGCGCTCATCTCCGAGCACTCGGGCCTCAAGCGCCAGGGCACCCGCTGGGTCGGCCTGTGCCCCTTCCACCAGGAGAAGACCCCGTCGTTCTCGGTGAACGCCGAGATGGGCGTGTACTACTGCTTTGGCTGCCAACGTTCGGGCGACGCCATCACCTTCGTGCGCGACGTCGAGCACGTCGACTTCGTGGAGGCGGTGCGCCGCTTGGCAGAGCGCGCCGGGATCACCATCACCGAAGACGCCGTGGCCACGGCCGAGCGCCGTCGCCGGGCCCCGCTCTACGACGCACTGGCCAAGGCCGTGGACTTCTACCACGAGCGACTGCTGTCTGCGGCCGACGCCGGCCCGGCCCGCGATTACCTGCGGTCCCGTGGCTATGACGGCGAGACCGTGCGCCTCTTCCAGCTGGGATGGGCACCCGACGACTGGGACGCCCTGGCTCGCCATCTCGGGGTTCCTTCGGGGGTCCTCTCTGACGCCGGCCTGGGCTTCGTCAATCGCCGGGGACGCCAACAGGACGCCTTCCGCGGGCGCATCATCTTCCCCATCTTCGACCCCTCGGGCCGTGCCATCGCCCTCGGTGGCCGCATCCTCCCGCCGCCCGCCGGTGCGCCGGCGTCGTCCGAGGCGGGGCCGAAGTACAAGAACTCCCCCGAAGGGCCCATCTACAGCAAACGCCGGACCCTGTACGCCCTCAACTGGGCCAAGAAGGATGTGATCGACAGCGGCGAAGTCGTCGTGTGCGAGGGGTACACCGACGTCATCGCCTGTTTCCAGGCGGGGCTCCCCCGGGCCGTCGCCACCTGCGGGACGGCGCTCGGGGAGGAGCACTTCCGGCTGTTGCGCAACTTCGCCAAGCGGGTGGTGCTGGCCTTCGATGCCGACGCCGCCGGTCTGGCCGGGGCGCAGCGGGTCTACGAGTGGGAGCGGCATCACGAGATCGACGTCGCCGTGGCCGATCTCCCCCCCGGGTCGGATCCCGGAGAGCTGGGGGTGCGTGACCCCGAGCGTTTGCGCAAGGCGGTGGCAGACGCCCAGCCCTTCCTGCGTTTCCAGATCGAGCGGGTCCTGTCGGCCGCGGATCTGGGCAGCGCCGAGGGACGTGCTCGCGCCGCTGAAGCCGCGTTGCGGGCGGTGGTCGAGCATCCCAACGATCTCGTGCGCGACCAGTACCTCATGATGGTGGCGGACCGGTGCCGTCTCGACCCGGCCTCCCTGCGCCCGGTGGCCGAGCGGCTCGCCCGCTCCCCACGTGACGAGTCGGGCGGCACAGGCGCTCGCTCCACGCCCGAAGAGCGTCCCGCTCGTGAGTCCCGTCCCGGGCACGTTCCCGCCCCGCCTGGCGCGGCTGCCCGGCCCCAGGCGCCGCGCCCAGGCCTCGAGGCGTTGCGGCTCGCCGTTCACACCCCGGAGCGCGTGGCCGAGCGCTTGGAGCCGTTTCTCTTCGCCGACCCGTTGCAGCGGCGGGCCTTCGAGACCCTGGCGTCCGCCGAGAGCCTGCAATCGGCCATGGACGCCGCCATCACCGACGACGAACTGTCCGGGCTTCTGCGGCGGCTGGTCGTGGAGGAGCCGGTCGCAGAGGCCGACGACGTCATCGTGCAGCTCGTCCGCATCGCGTCGCGCCGCGCCCTGGCTGAGCTGCAGGCGGAGGCTCGGGTGTCCCCTGACGACGTGGCGCGACTGGCCCCGCTCATCGCACGCGTGCGCCGCGACCTGGACGATCTCGACAGCGACGACGAAGCAAGCCTCGTTGCAGCGGACCGGTTGCTAGCCTGGCTGGCGGGGGAGGGCGAGGAGACGGGATGACCGAAGGACAAGGGCAAGGGAGCTCGGTTCGCCCCGCGCCCGAGGGCATCCCTGTCGAGGACTTCGAGCGCCTCCTGGAGTCGGGTCGTCAGCGCGGCTACTTGGCACAGGACGATCTCATCCTGGTTCTGCAATCGGTAGACCTCTCTCCCGAGCTGATCGACGAGGTGCTCGAGCGGGTCAGGGCCGAGGGCATCGAGTACCTCGAGGACCCAGCGCGAGAGAGTGCACCGGTCGAGCTGTCCGACGCCGTGGCCGAGGCCGTGGCCGAGGGTGTGGTCGACGCGCTCGGCGTCGAGCTCGACACTCCCAAGCCACAGCCCGAGGAAGGAGCCGCAGACACCTCGGCGCGACGACTGGGACGGCTGCGACGCAAGGGCTCCAAGGACGAGCCCGTCGACGAGGTCATGGCTCGCCAGTCCTCGCGGCCGGTCCGCCAGCGCCCGGCCTACTCGGGCGAGCACGGTGGGGCGGCCGCCGACCCGGTGCACACCTATCTCAAGGAGATCGGCAAGGTCCCCTTGCTCACCGCCGAGCTCGAGGTGGAACTGGCAAAACGCATCGAAGCGGGCACCGAGGCCGCCCAGAAGTTGGCTGTCCGACACCGGGGAGCGGGCACCGAGGAGCGCACGGGCCTGAAGCGCCAGGTTCGGCGGGGGCAGCAGGCCAAAGAGGCCCTCATCGAGGCCAACCTCCGGCTCGTGGTGTCCATCGCCAAGCGGTACCGCAACCGGGGCCTCGCCTTCTTGGACCTGATCCAAGAGGGCAATCTGGGCTTGATGCGCGCCGTCGAGAAGTTCGACTACACAAAGGGCTTCAAGTTCTCGACCT
>DMNK01000068.1:36428-45511 GCA_003453695.1 Acidimicrobiaceae bacterium
ATCCCCGTCCACATGGTGGAGACCATCAACAAGGTGGTGCGCGTCCAGAGGCAATTGCTCCAGGAGTTCGGGAGGGAACCGACCGTCGAGGAGATCGCCGGCAGGGTCGAGTTCCCCATCGAGCGGGTTCGGGAGATCCAGCGCATCAACCAGGACACGGTTTCGCTCGAGCAACCCATGGGCGACGAAGAAGACTTCAGCCTGTCGGATCTCATCGAGGACCAGGGAGCCGAGGTTCCCGACGACGCGGCGACGCGTTCCATGTTGCACGCTGCCGTGCGTGAGGCCCTGGCGACGTTGCCCAAGCGCGAGCGCGAGGTCATGGAGCTTCGATTCGGGTTGGAGGACGGTCGCGTGCGCACCTTGGAGGAAGTGGGCAAGGCCTTCGGCGTGACGCGTGAACGCATCCGCCAGATCGAAGCCAAGACACTGGCCAAATTGCGGCACCCCAACGCCGCTCGTCCGCTCCGGGACTTCCTCGACGAGGTTTAGCCCCACCTGGCGCAGCGTGGGACCGCGATAGTCTCCTCGGACCCATTTGGTGTGCGATCCATTCCGGGGTAGCTCAATCGGCAGAGCAAGCGGCTGTTAACCGCTAGGTTGAGAGTTCGAGTCTCTCCCCCGGAGCGATCTTCTCGGAGCGATCTTCTGTGCGGAGCGATCTTCCGGAAGCAGCCTCCAGTCACTCCGGAAGGTCTCCGATCATCAGCCGGTCGGAGCTCCCTCCACTTGGCCCGTGCGACGCGAGAGGTCAAGGCTGAAAGCCCTGGCTTCGGGATAGTGGCCGTAGAACTCGATTCGGTCGTAACCCCGTGCCACGTAGAGGGCCTCGGCCTCGGGCTGACGGGGGCCGGTCTCCAAGATCAAACGGACATAACCCGCCTCCCAGGCGGCATCTTCGAGTATGCCGAGTATTCGGGCCGCCAGGCCGCGCCGGCGGTAGGCGGGGTGTGTCCACATTCGCTTCACTTCGCACGTCGTCTGGTCGTAGCGACGGAAGCCTCCACCGGCAGCCGTGGTCGGCCCATCCATCAGGACGACGAACAACCCTGACGGAGGATCGAACTCGTCCTGGCTGGCCCTGGTCATCTCGGCGTTCTCGCCGTATCGGGAGTCGTACTCCTGGGCCAGACCAGACAACAACGGCCTCACCTCAGCGTCGCCCATTCCGACTCGCCGCAAATCCATCGCTTCGATACTCACCGAATGTCAGGTGTTCTGCATCCGGATACTCTGGGTGCCCGGCGGCATCAGCAGCAGATCGCGATCAGCCATCGCCGTGCTGGACTGTCCTAGCGGGCCGCTGTTGCCTCAATCTCGACCTTCAGCTGGGGAAATGCCAGTCTCGAAACCCCGGCCCGAACACGCTGGAGGGGGCGGGGCAGCTCACAAGGCCGGGGCGACGACCCGGATCAGTCAGGACCGCTGTTTGCCGCAATTCCGCCGACCACGCAGGTGTGCGCCCCCGGCGCATGCATTACTGCTGGGTCGGGGCGATCCGCTTACGGTGCTTCGGAGTGAACCCCTTCTTGGCCTGCTTGGCCGCCCGCTTCTCCTTTACCGAGCGGCCAGACTTCTTCGAATGACCTGAGGGCATCGACCGGTCATGCGGCATGGCGTCCTCTCGTCGTTGGTCTCATGACAAGTCTCTCACCTCGAGGCGGAGAGTGATGGCCTCGACCTGCATCCTGTATCGCTCTGGCCTGGTAATCCGGGCGGTTGGCCCGACTGGCCCGACCCTCGTCATCGGACACGGTCCGGCCTTAGTCTGCGAGACCACCGGCGAGATGGCCTCTAGGCCGCCAGGTCAGGACCCTGGGCACCAGTAGTCGTCGCTAGATCCGGCTGAGCAGGTCGTCTTTCTTCGTCTGGAACTCGGCTTCGGTGATGACACCAGAGTCACGAAGTTGTGCCAACTGGCGCAGCTTGGTAGCGGCATCGTCCGCTGGCGATCCGGGGCCAGCCACAGGACCGGTCGTTTCAGCCGTCGCCGCACGCGGCTGTGCCGCATCTGCCTGGAAGAAGGTTGTCTTCACGAACCTGCATACAATCCATGTGAGGACGATCCCGGCAATGACGGCGAAGATCTCTCCGAGGGGAGTCCATGTCAGCCAGGGGGCGGTGCCACTGACCATGACTGGTGCGAAGATGCTGACGAACATGACGGCAAGCCAGATGCCACCCGCACCCAGGCCTAGGACGGTCCACGCAACTCGATCAGTGACCTTGGCGCGGATCCCCTGCATCGCCGCCGACAGGACGATCGCCATGGCGATCAAGTTCCAGATCCAGCCCGAGTACGCCGCTACGGGCGCATGTTGATAGGTGTAACCGGTGGCAGTCCCCGACGTACTGACGAAATCCGGACTGAAGATGCTGCCGAAGATGCCGCTTATGACAAGGGACACAAAGGCGACTGCCGTCATCAGGTAGGCGTAGCCGAGACCGGGTGCCGCGCGATCGCGCCTCGCATCGGTATCCGGCACGCTGTGATCGAGGAGAGCCATGGCCGACCTCCTTCCATCCACACATCGAGAATGGCCTGAAACGGGTGACCCGAACAGGGACCTTGTCCCTAGGCCCAGGCGGAGGTCCTGCCTGCCCGACGAACGTCAGAAAAGGGAGTTCCCCGCCTCGACGTCCCGGATGCCTTCCTGGAGATGGAGGGATGGGATGATGTGGACCCGATTCCATTGGGAAAGCCGGGTCTGGTTCAGGAAGTCGTCCAAATTCTCCGAGCGCTCGGTCTCGACGATCACGACCGTGGTGTGTTCGCGGTTCACGAAGGGTCCAGCCAGGATGTTGACCGAGTTCTGCTCGGCGATCTTCGGGATTTGCGGCGCTATGTCAAGAAGCAGCGTCCTGGTCCTGGCGTTGCTCGTAGGGCAGACCTCTGGCGAGTGGACTCCAAGCACGACGTAGTGCATTTCTCCTCCTGTCGGGGTTCGGGAGTCCGGCGGGCCAGGGCCTTGTCCTCGATCGGCCGGTCACGGCGCACTTCGACCGTGCTCCCCTCAATATTCTATCAGTGATAGATTATTGATGGATGGTCGAATGTCAAGGGGTCCCGCCGCCGTGACGGAGCCAGCGGAGGAACGACCCTCACCGAGGGAGCGACGGCACCTCGCTCGCCGTGAACAGATACTGACGGTTGCATGGGAGCTCGCTCGGCGGGACGGCGTCACCGGCATCTCCCTGCGGGAGTTGGCTGACCGCGTCGACCTCCGCCAGCCCTCCCTGTACAGCTACTTCCCGTCCAAGGCCGACCTCTACGACGCCATGTTCGCCGAGGGTTTCCAGGAGCTGGTCGACGAGCGCGAGCAGATGGTCTTGGATTCTGATCCAGGCGTCGCCCTGCGCCAGGGCTGTCGCCACTTCGTCGAGTTCTGCACCCGCGACCCCGTTCGCTACCAACTGCTCTTTCAGCACAGCATCCCCGGATTCGCCCCCTCCGAGGCCTCCATGGAGATCAGCCGTCGGGCCCTGGGTTTTCTGCAGGACTGGCTGGAGGCAGCCGGGGTCACCGGCCCGGTTGGGCTGGACCTGATGCGAGCCATGCTGCTCGGTGTCGCTGGTGAACAGATTGCCAACGAGCCGGGCGGGTCCCGATGGACCCGCTTTACCGATGATCTCGTGGGTGCAGCAGTAGAAATCGCTCGCCGTCGGGAGACCGCACCTCGATCATCCCGGAACCACAGAAAAGGAAGATCGCGTGCCTGAGATCACCGGATCCGTGCACCACATCAACGTGAGTGTGTCGGATCTGGAACGGAGCCGCGATTGGTACCAAGGACTCTTCGGGCTCCAGGAGCTTGCGCGTGTTTCCGACCAGGCCGGGGCCTGGTCGAAGGTGATACTGCGTCACCCCTCAGGCCTCTTGTTCGGATTGACTATGCACGTCATGAACGACTCCAAGCCATTCAGCGAATGGTTGTGTGGATTCGACCACGTCGCCCTGACCGTGGAGAGCTCGGAGGCAGTTCGCTTGTGGAGCGCACGCTTGAAGGAACTCGGAATCGACGCTTCTGAGATCAAGACGACACCATTGGGATCGCTCATCACCTTTCGCGACCCCGATAGCATCCAATTCGAGCTCTTTGCCCCGCATTGAGCCAGGGCGATTGGTCGGGTTCACGGACCACGGAGTGAACAGCCCACACGACCCGTTCAGCGAGTATCGGAGCTGGCATGGGGGGCGGCCTCGGGCACCCGCTAGGTTTGAGTCCGAGGCCTTCTCGAGAGAAGCCCCCTCGGTGCGAAAGGAGCTTCTGTTGCAGATCGTGCCTAGACCGCCTTCATCCAGGGGGCCGGCCCAGTTGTTCACCGGCGAAGTCTGGGTCGATCCCATCGCCCGCGGTGAACAACCGGCACGGATCAACGTGAGTGCCGTGCATTTCAACCCCGGTGCGCGTACTGCCTGGCACGCCCACGCCCTCGGTCAAACCCTGTATGTCACCGACGGCCGTGGCCTGGTGCAGTCACGTGGCAGGCCGGTAGTCGAGATCCGAACCGGCGACGTGATCTTCACCCCTGATGGCGAAGAACACTGGCACGGCGCCACACCTGACCACTTCATGACGCATCTCTCGATGACCGAGGGCGACCCCAGCTGGGGCAGCCTCGTCACCGACGAGGAGTACCGAGGCGGCGCAGGCTGACAGATCGCCAGCGCCCGGTGCGGCCTCGCCCCTTCAACGTCCGCCCAGGAGCCTCCGCAGGGTCGCCAAGCGATCCGGAACGATCCGCCACCAGATCCACTTGCCGCGGCGGTCCCCCACGATGAGGCCTGCCTCGGACAGCACCCGGGTGTGATGCGAGATCGTGGGTTGGCTCTTCCCGAGCGGAACCTCCAGGTTGCAGCTGCACGCCTCGCCCTGGGCGGCCACGATCGACAACAGCCGTAAGCGAACCGGGTCGGCCAGCGCGGCGAGGACCTGGGCCAGGTCGTCCGCTTCGCCTGGTGAGAGCGGGGCTTCGGTGAGGGGATCGCAGCACAGCGCATCGGAGGAGAGCGCAGCTTTAGCGACGGATCGAGCGGGCATGCGAACCTCCCATTGACAGCCGTCGATGCGACGAGGATACTATAGATCGACGTCCATCGATCCACAAGGAGCCCTTCCATGTCCAGGGTCCAGCTCGCCCTCAACGTCGTCGACCTCGACGCGTCGATCGACTTCTACTCGAAGCTCTTCGACAGCGCGCCGGCCAAGGTCCGGCCTGGCTACGCCAACTTCGCTATTTCTGATCCGCCGCTCAAGCTCGTCCTGGTCGAGAACGCCACGGCTCGGGGAGCCAGCACGGAAGGTGCGCTCAACCATCTGGGTGTGGAGGTCCAGACACCGCAGGAGGTGTCGACGGCCAGTGCTCGGCTCGCTCGACACGGCCTCGACGCCGTCGATGAGTGCGGGACGGCGTGCTGCTACGCCGTCCAGGACAAGGTGTGGGTGCAGGATCCTGACGGGGCTCCGTGGGAGCTCTACACGGTCCTCGCCGACGTCCCGGAGGATTCGGGTCCCGGAGACGATTCCTGCTGTGTCGCCGATCCCGCCATGGCCGAGACCGGCGTCGACACCTGGTCCTCGTGTTGCTGAGGGGAGAACGCAGGCTGTCTCGGAGGAGCCGCACGTGAGCGAAATGAGCCTCTGGCGACGACTCGGTGCTGAGTACCTGGGCAGCCTCTTCTTGGCGGCGCTCGTCATCGGGTCGGGGATCGCTGCCCAACGGCTCTCTCCGGCGGACATCGGGCTCGAACTCTTCGAGAACGCCTCCGCCACGGCTGCCGGCCTGTACGCCATCATCCTCATGTTCGGGCCGGTGTCGGGTGGGCACTTCAACCCGGTGGTGTCGGTGGTCGACGCTGCCTTCGGGGGGCTCAGCTGGCGTGACGCTGCCGCCTACGCGCCCGCCCAGGTTGCAGGGTGCATCTCGGGAGCAGTCGTGGCCAACGCCATGTTCTCGCTCAAGGCCCTAGAGCTCTCGACCAAGCATCGGGCCTCAGGGGCTCACTTCCTCGCCGAAGTCGTCGCCACCGCCGGTCTCCTGCTCGTCATCTTTGCTTTGGCCCGCTCGGGCCGCCCTCGGCCCACCCCGGCCGCAGTGGGTGCCTACATCGGAGCCGCCTACCTCTTCACCAGCTCGACCAGCTTCGCCAACCCGGCCATCACCGTCGGGCGGATGTTCTCGAACAGCTTCGCCGGCATCGCGCCGACCTCGGTCCCGACCTTCGTTACGGCTCAGATCGTTGGAGGAGCAGTGGCGTTCGCGGCGATCAAGATCCTCTATCCGGGGATGACACCAGCAGAGGCCGCGGACATCCTCGTTCCTCACGACGTTGAAGAGCCTTCCGAGCGCGTCCCCGGCCCTGCATCGCCGACGAAGTCTCAGGTACTGCTCGAGACTGCGAATCCGAGCCTCGTCGACGGACACGAGGGTCGATGATGGTGGCAGGTGGCGACACCACCGAGTCAGAAGAGTTCGATGGGGTCACCGAGCGTCTCGCCGCCGACTTCGCTGACGCCGTCGACATTGAAACAATCGCCGAGCTCGTGCGGACCAGCCATGACCTCTTGGCCGGCCGTGTCGACCCTGCTGACTCCACCACACTCGAGCAAGCCTCTGACAACACCGAACAATTCGCTCGAGACCGGCTCCTCGCCCTCGCCAAGCGTCAGGGGAAGCCGGCGGAGCCCTGGCCTTCCGTTCTATTCCTCTGTGTCCGGAACGCCGGACGCTCTCAGATGGCAGCCGGGTGGTTCCGGCACTTCGCCCGCGACCGCGCTGTTGCCTGGTCAGGCGGTTCAGACCCGGGTTCTGGGCTCGATCCCAACGCCGTGGCGGCGATGGCGGAGGTCGGGATCGACATCTCCAACGGGTTCCCCAAGCCTTGGACCGACGAGATCGTCCGAGGGAGCGACCTCGTCGTCACGATGGGGTGCGGAGATTCCTGCCCCGTCGTCCCCGGCCAGCGCTACGAGGACTGGGCGCTGCCCGATCCGGCCGGCCGGCCCATAGAAGAGGTTCGTCCCATCCGTGACGAGATCGGCCGGCGGGTCAGGGACCTTCTGGATCGCATGGGCGTGCAAGCCACGTGAGCCAGGTGGCCCAACGCCCGACCTGGCACCCGGCGAGAGCGCAGGGACGAATTTGCTACGTTCCGGCGGGCAACCGAGACGCCGCTGAGCGTGGTCTTCGACCAACGCCCGGCCCGAGCCACCTAGCGGCTCAGGCCATGGCGGCCGACCTCGGCCCCGTGGGGCCGTAGCTCAGTGGTCAGAGCAGGGGACTCATAATCCCTGGGTCGCAGGTTCGATCCCTGCCGGCCCCACCAACCCCTTCCATCCCAGCAACCCCTATTTCAGGGGCTTGCCGCCCGACCACCGGGGGGACAAGGCGCCCGAGTGGACCAAAGGCCCTAATTCTCGCGCTCTGTAGCAAAAATCGCTCAAGTTTTACGGTGGGATCACGATGAGTGATTGTGGTCTGCGCGCTGAGGGGGGTCAGCGGAGGGCAGGGGTCGGCCCAAGATGGCGGGTCGGCCGTCGGCACCTCCATGAGCGTGTGGTGGCGGCGCCGACTGGCAGCCGTGGTCATGGGCGGGCTGGCCATCGCCCTGGGAGTGCCCGTGGCGGCGGCGGCGGCGCCCAGCACGGCGTCGGCGACGGCGGCCTACGTGGTCTCGGACACGTCGGGCGGAGGGTCCTCAGCCGCAGCGGCGGACGTCTCTGCCGTGGGCGGTGCGGTCGTCAGCTCCGTGGATGCCCTCGGGGCGGTGTCGGCGACACTCTCGTCGTCTCAGGTGGCGGCGCTGGGATCGAACCCCAGCGTGGTCGTCACGCCGGATGTTGCCATCTCGGCGGAGGACGCAAGTACGCCCACCACGTCTCGGGCGCCCGCAGCGGTGTTCCCGCAGCAGACCGGGGCGACCCAACTCTGGAGCCAGGGCGACACCGGTAGCGGCGTCAACGTCGCGGTCGTCGACACCGGGATCGACAACCTCCCCGACTTCGCCGGTCGATTGGTCGGTGGTGTTGACCTCACAGGCGAAGGCAATCCCTTCCAGGACGACTACGGACACGGCACCTTCGTCGCCGGTTTGATCGCGGGCAGCGGCGCCTCTTCGAACGGCGCCTACGTAGGTGAGGCACCGGGCGCCGGCCTCGTGTCGGTGAAGGTGGCGGGCGCCAATGGGCAGACGGACCTGGCGACGCTCTTGGCCGGCATCGGCTGGGTGATCCAGAACCACGTGGCGCTGCATATCGGCGTGCTCAACATCTCCTTCGGCGTCGTCCCGTTCGAGTCGACGGTTGTGAACCCCTTGGACCAGGCGGTCGAAGCCGCTTGGCGCTCCGGACTCGTGGTGGTGACCGCCGCCGGTAACGCCGGGCCGTTCAACGGCACCATCCTCTCGCCCGGTGACGACCCGCTCGTCATCACCGCCGGCGCCCTCGACGACCAGGGCAGCACCTCGTCGAGCGGCGACACGATGACCACCTTCAGCAGCGTCGGACCGACTGATCCTGACGGCTGGTTCAAGCCGGACCTCGTCACCTCGGGCCGCTCGGTGGTGAGCCTCCGAGCTCCTGGTTCAACTGTCGACCAGCAGTTCCCGACAGCCAGGATCGGCACGGGCAACTTTGTGGGCTCCGGCACCTCGTTCAGCGCCGCCATCACCAGTGGGGCAGCTGCGCTGCTCCTCGAGACCAACCACGGTCTCTCTCCGGACGGTGTGAAGGCTCGACTCCTTCTCGGTGCTGCCCCCGGCCCGGTCGGCAGTCCCTTCGTCGATGGTCACGGTGAACTGAACCTGCCCGGCGCGCTGGCCACCGGCCCCGGGAACTCCGTGCACCTGTCTTCTGTCTCTCCGAGCGGTGCCACGGCGTGGGGTCAGACGGTCTCGCTGTTCCAGACCTGGCTTGACTCCAGCTGGAACCCGGCGAACTACTACGGCAACGGCAGTGCCTGGAACGGCTCGGCCTGGAACGGCTCGGCCTGGAACGGCTCGGCCTGGAACGGGACCCCGTGGAACGGGACCTCGTGGAACGGGACCTCGTGGAACGGGACCTCGTGGAACGGGACCTCGTGGA
>DMNK01000085.1 GCA_003453695.1 Acidimicrobiaceae bacterium
CGGCGTGCTGGCGCAGGTAGGGGCTCGTCTCCTCGGCCAGTCGGTTCACCGCGTCAGCGTACCGGGGGGCTCCGGTCGCTCTCCTGGGCGCGACGCCATCGCCGAGACCGGAGTCGGGGGCCGTAGGGTGTGGCGCCATGGACGTGCGGGTCGACGGCAAAGTGGCCCTCGTCACCGGAGCGTCAGCGGGGCTGGGCGAGCGCTTCGTCAGGGTCCTCCATCGAGCCGGGGCGCACGTGGTGGCCACAGCCCGACGAGAAGAGCGACTGGAGGCTCTCGCCGCCGAATGTGGCGACGGGGTCGAGGCGATCCCCGGCGACATCGCCGACCCGGACTTCCGAGCCGCACTCGTCGGGGCCGTGGCGGGTCACGGGCGCCTGGACATCCTTCTGAACAATGCCGGCACGAACGACGACGGTCCCTTGGAGGACGAGACGCTCGACGAGATCATCAGGGTGGTCGACGTCAACCTCGTCAGCGTCATCGATCTGTGCAGGCTCACCGCGCCATGGCTCTTCGCCGCACCGGCGGGCAGCGTCATCAACGTCGCCTCGATCTATGGTGTCGTCGCCTCGCCGGGCCCCATGGCCGGCTACAACGCCACCAAGGGGGCGATCGTCAATTTCACCCGGCACCTCGCCGCCCAGTGGGGCGCTCGAGGCATTCGTGTCAACGCCCTCGCCCCGGGATACTTTCCGACGGAGATGACCGCGCACTTCGAAGACCAGTCCCTCACCGACTCCATTCGCAAGAGGACGCTCCTCGGCCGGGTTCCGGGACTGGAGGAGATCGACGGCCCTCTGCTCTTCTTGGCGTCGGACGCCTCCAGCTACGTGTCCGGGCACGTTCTGGTCGTCGACGGTGGCTGGACGGCAGTCTGAGCCGCGCAGAGGGGACGTGATGACCACCCACAGCGCACCGAGCCTGGTCGAGGACCTGCGCTTTCGGGGACTCTGGCACCAGGAGGTGGGGACCGGGCTCGCCGGCGCGCTCTCGTCGTCGAAGCTGACGGCGTACATAGGCTTCGACCCCACCTCCGACAGCCTGCACTTGGGCAACCTCATGCAGATGTGCACACTGCGTCGTCTGCAGCAACACGGGCACCGTCCCATCGCCCTGGCCGGCGGGGGCACCGGCATGGTGGGGGACCCCGGCGGCAAGTCGGAGGAGCGGGTGCTGCTCTCCGAGGAGCAGCTGGCAGCCAACCTGGCCTGCATCAGGCCCCAGCTCGAACGCTTCGTGGAGCTGGGGGACGCCGACGGCGCCGGCGGGGGAGGGTTGTTGCTCGAGAACAGCCAGTGGCTCAAGGCGCTCGGACTGCTCGAATTCTTGCGGGACACCGGCAAGCACTTCACGGTGAACGACATGGTGAACAAGGAGTCGGTCCGCTCCCGGCTGGAGCGCCCCGAGCAGGGCATCTCCTACACCGAATTCAGCTACATGCTCCTCCAGGCCTACGACTTCCTCTACCTCTACGAGCACCACGACTGCCGGCTCCAGCTCGGCGGCAGCGACCAGTTCGGCAACATCAGCATGGGGGTGGAGCTGGTCCGCAAGCGACATGGCGCCCAGGTGCACGGGCTCACCACCCCCCTCGTGCTCAAGGCGGACGGGTCCAAGTTCGGAAAGACCGAGGCGGGCACGGTATGGCTGGACGCCAGCCGGACCTCGCCCTTCGCCCTGTACCAGTTCTTCCTGCGCGCCGAGGACGCCGTGGTCGGCGCCTACCTGCGTTACTTCACGTTCCTGGACCACGACGAGATCCGGGACCTCGATGCCGCCGTCTCCTCCCACCCCGAGCAGCGACAGGCCCAGCGCGCCCTGGCCCGCTCCGTGTGCACCTTGGTCCACGGGCCCGAGGAGACGGCTCGGGTCGAACAGGCCGCCCGGTCGCTGTACTCCGAGGACATCACGACGCTCGACGAAGCCACGTTGTTGGAGGTGTGTTCCGAAGCCCCGACGAGCGACCGGCCCCGCGCCGAGCTGGACACGGGCCTGCCCATCGTGGAGGCACTGGCGGCGACCGGTCTCGTCCGGTCCAAGAGCGAGGCCCGCAGGGCCGTCGAACAGGGCGGGGTGTACGTGAACAACCGACGCGAGCCCGACCCCGAGCGCGCCCTCGGGCGTCACGACCTGCTGCACGGCCGCTACCTCGTCCTTCGCCGGGGGAGGCGGGACTACCATCTCGTTCGGTTCGTCTGACGGCGGGGGTCCGAGGAGGCAGGGTGGCGCTCGCCGCGGTGGCGATAGTGGTGATCGTGGCGGTGGTCGTGCTCTTCTCCCGCAGCGTGTTCAACGCGCCGCCCCGCCACCGCCGGCGCCGGTGAGCGACAGCATCGGGCTCAGCTCCGGCCCACCGGAGACGGTGTTGGGTCCCGCCCCGCCCGGTGCACCGGAGCAGTTGGAGAAAGCCTGTGGCGAGGCGGGGACCGAGCGGCGCGCCGCCATCGCCAACGTGGTGCGGGCGCACCCCGAGTGGCCCGCCGGCTGGGCGGCGCTGGCCGCCGACACCACTGACGACGTCGAGGCGTACGCCTACTACCGGGTGGGCTATCACCGGGGCCTCGACGCCCTGCGCAAGGCCGGGTGGCGCGGCAGCGGGTACGTCCGGTGGTCGGCACCGGACAACCAGGGCTTCCTGCGCTGCGTCGAAGGACTCGGCCGCCTGGCTCGGGCCGTCGGCGAGGAGGAAGAAGCCGAACGGTGCCGGCTCTTCCTGCGCCAGTTGGACCCCGACCGGCCCGCCGGGGCGTGAGCCCGGCGTTGGCCCGTACCGCCCTCGTCGTGATGGTGGTGGGGCTCGCCGCCGCCGCCTGCTCGTCGTCGGGCGGACCGCTCGGCCAGCAGGCCCGGGCGTGGGCGCAGACCACGGGATGGGCGGCCACCGTGCGACAGCTGCAGGACGACCTGCACCGCCTGTCGGGACTGGGCCAGGACACGGCCGGTGCCCGCCGCACGGTGTGCGACGTGCTCGTCACCGACGCCCTGTCGGCCAACCAGCAGTTGCCCACTCCCGACCGTGCCCTCACCAGGTTCCTCTCCGATGCCTATACGTCTGCTGCCGACGCCGGACGCGGCTGTTTCAGCGGGTCGGTCCCGCTGTCGACGACGACGGCGCGCGCCGACAGCGCTGCCGCCGACCTGGTGCGGGCCCAGGCCCGCTACGACTCGCTGACCACGACGTTGCCGGGGGCGTCGTGAGCGACACGCACCCGGTGGTGGGCCCGGTCCCCGAAGGTCGCGACCCCGACTCCTACGACCGGCTGCGCAGGCGGGTGTTGTGGGCCCTTCCCACCGGCCTCTACGTCCTCGGCTCACGTGCCGGCACCGACCGCAACCTCATGACGGTGAGTTGGGTCACCCAGGTGTGCCTGGACCCCAAGGTCCTGGCGGTCGGCGTCGAGGCCAGTTCTGTCACCCACCGCCTCGTGAGCGAGGGCGGCATCTTCAGCCTGAGCCTGTTGCCCCGCCACGAGCGGGCCCTCGTGCGCCGGTTCGTGAAACCGGTGCAGGACGTGTCGGTCGACGAGGCGGCCGGCGGCGGCACCATGAACGGAGAGGAGGTGCGCCTGGCTCCCGCCGGAGCGCCCGTCCTGGCCGCGGCGGCGGCGTGGATCGAATGCCGGGTCCGCGAGCGGGTGGCGCTCGGGAGCCACAGCCTCTTTCTGGGAGAAGTCGACGACTGCGGCGTGGGTGCCCCCGGGCCGGCCGCCGGCAACGGCGTCGAGGGTGGTGACGACGTGTTGGCCGAGATCCTCCGCATGGAGGACACCCGCATGAGCTACGGCGGGTGACCGGCTACGAGCCCTCGGCGTCCCGAGGCCGGAGGTCCACCCGCAGGACGAGCACGCCGTCCTCCAAGGTGGCCTCGGCGTCGCCCAGCATGGCGAAGTCCATGAAGTCGATCTGCGCCTGCTCCATGAACCGCCGACGCTCCGGGCCCTCGACGGGGGGCAGGCCTCGGTCGCGCACTGCGGCCGCCCGGTCCCGAAATCGCGTCACCATGGCTTGCGGGTCGAAGTCGTCCGGCACCACAGCTGACTGTACCCGGGAGCGGTCTTCGCACCCCGGTGCCCGAGGCGGCGCGGTGTCGGCGGTTTCGGCCTGCGACCTGCCGGAAAGGGCGCAGGGCCAGGTCGGAAGCCTCCCGGGGACAGGTAGACTGATGGGGTCGTTGGCGAGATCGCTGCGAGACCGCTGGTCGGGCCCGACGAAGGAGCTGCTCGTGAAGAAGGGACGGCATCGCCGCTTCGAAGAGGCACGGAGCCTCAAGCGTTCGGTGGCAACCGCCAACCGTCGCTGCCCTGAGTGCGGAGCCGAGCCGGACGATCAGCACGCGTCGTGGTGCATGGCGGAGTCCGACGAGTTCGATCAGATCCTCGGGACGGCGGACGGCGACGAGGGCGCCGACGGCGACGAAGATCCGCTCGCCGACTGAGCTAGCGGCGACGCAGTGCCGGATGGGGTAGCGGGGTCACCGTCGTCGCCATGGCCTTGCCGTTCCCCCTGGCGTCACCGGTCGCACGGGCTGCCGCTCGTGCATCGAGATAGCGGACGAGGCGACGGTAGATCTTCTCGCCCACCAGCTCGACCAGTTCGTCGCGCATCTCCCGGTACAGGGGCCGGTCACCCACGAAGGCGTCCGGTGCCTCGGTGCACCACCAGGCGAACTCGGCGCCTCCCTCACCCCAGTCGCGGCGGTCCCACTGCCGGACGACCGAGGTGACGTGGCCGTCCTCGGCCACTTCGTCGTCTCGGCGCAAGGGGAGCTGCCAGCACACGTCGGGCTTCAAGGTGAGGGGGGCCACCCTGCGCTCGAGGGCGGCGCGATGGAGCGCACAGCCGGGACCGCCCGGGAAGTCGGGGCGATTGAGGAAGATGCAGGCGTCCTTGACGACCCGAGTGGTCAGCTCACCCCGTGACGTCCGCTCGAAGATGCGCATGCGCTTGCCGCTGCGGCGTTGTCCCTGCCGCCAGAACTGCCACTGTTCGGGGGTGAGCGTGGCGGCCGCCTTCTCCACCCGCTTGGCGTCCTTGCCGCCGGTGATGTGGGCGCCGTAGGAGCAGCACCCGTGCATGAGCTCGGGGGCGGGACCGGTGAGCACCCCCTGACAACCTCGGCCGAAGATGCAAGTCCAATTGCTCTCGAGGAACGTGACGTCGAACAGCCACGTGCGCTCCTCGTCGGGATCCGGGAAGCTCACCCACTCGTGCGAGCCCGCCGGGGCGCGCTTCCACGCCGACGCCGAGGCGTCGGTCGTGCCGGCGGGGCGTCCGTTGACCACGCGGACCGGGGTCGTCTTCATCGTCCTCCAGTGGCGACGGCGCTGGGCACTGTCGTGACCAGCTGAGCATCGGTCGGCTCGGCGCAGCAGAACCACGCCTCGGAGAGCCGGGGGCGGTGGTCGGCGTCGATGGCCGAGCGCAGAGCGGGGTCGGGCGAGGTGTCGCCCACCGGGCCGAGCACCCCTTCAACGGCGCCGCGCATGGCCTCGTGGACCTGGTGGGCCGGTGCGTCGTCCCGGCCGGCGTCTTCGGCCAGGAGGGCCAGGGCGGCCTGGAGCTCGTCCAGCCTCCGGTCGGACGAGTGCCACGTCCATCCCAGGTGACCCGGGTCGTAGTCGTCGAGCAGGCCGTCGAGCGCGCCGCTGTCGAGCAGCAGCGAGCCAGGGGGCACCAACAACCTGATGCTGTAGTGCACCGGGTCGACGTTGCCGACCAGGTCGGCCCGCTCTACCAACCGGACGAGCGCCTTCACGTCCTCGGCCGTGCTCCAGGGTGTGAAGGGCAAGAGCGACGGGCGGGGCTCGATCCCGCTCCTGCGCAGGATGGCGACGGCCTCCAGTTCGTCGGCCACCGTGTGGCCCTTGTCCAGGTGCCGCAGGACGGTGTCGCTGGCCGACTCGAAGGCGGACACCACGAAGAGGCAACCGGCCGAGGCGAACGAGGGCCACAACTCGCGCTGTGCCAGGACGTGGCTCACCTTGGTGGTGACGTCGAAGGTGAGGGTCGGGAAGGCGCCGTGCACGGCGGCGACCACCCGCCGGGCATGCGCCGGGCCGCTCAGGAAGTCGGGGTCGCCGAAGGTGACGTGCTCGGCCCCCATGGCCACCAGCTGGGCCACGTCGGCGAGCACCGCCTCCACTTCGACGATGCGCGTCCGCCCGTCGTAGACGACCGGGACGGGGCAGTGCCGGCACCGGTGCACGCAGCCGTGCCCGGCCTCCACGTAGCCGGCCAGACGCCGATGTCCGTTCGTCACGAGCCGGGCGTAACGCTCGAGCGGGGGGAGCAGGTGACGGGCGGGGAGGCCGAAGCGCTGGCGCCCGAGTCGGAGCCGGACCCTGCCATCGTCGCCCGGGCGCCTGCCGCCGTCCACGTCGTCCGCCAGGGCGACGAGCTCGGCTTCGTACTCGCCGCTGATCGACACGTCGGGCCGGTCCCTCGTCGGCGCCCCGTCGTCGGCGCCGGCGTAGAGGCCGTAGAAACACAGCACGGCGTGCGGACTGGCGGCGCGCACCTCGAGGCCGACCCGACGTGCCAGCCGCATGGCGGTGTGCATCGGCACGGACACGGCCACGAGATCGGCCCAGCGAAGCTCCTCCTCGTCGAGGGGGTCCACGGCCAGGTCACGACACCGCACCTGGTGGCCCGCCCGCAGCAACGATCCGGCGGGGGAGGCGACGTGCAGCGGCTGGTGCCCGAGCTCGTAGGTGGACAGCAGGAGCGCGCGCACCCGCGCCACCGTAGCGGCCACACCACGCGTGCCGGACGATGCCCACCCCCTGTGCACAGCGACGACGCCCCGCGCCCGGGAGTGCCCGACAGCGAAAGCGGGGTGGAGGAGAGACGACCTGGCTCAGCGGCAGTCGCTGCCGGCCCGGCGCGCTCGCACCGGACCGCTCGATCCCTCCGTGGACGCCGGCGACGGGTCGATGCGCACGACGAGGTGGCGGCCGGCGGCGCGCAGCGCCCGCTCGACCGCACCCGGGGTCGAGGCGGCGGCGAACACGAAACCGAGATAGCGGCCTCCCTCGGGCGGGGGTGCCAGCCGGCTTCCGGCTGTGGCGGTGATCTCCACGCCTTGTATCCCCGGAACCGACAGGGCGCCTTCTCGGCCGTCCACCCCGAGGAGGATGCCGGCACCGGGGATGGGGACCATGAGCACCCCGGCAGCACCGGGACGCCGCTCGAGCTCGCCGAGCGGCACGCCGAGTGCATGGGACAGGACCACCTCCTCGAGGCTTCGCCCTGGACCGAAGCCGAGCACCCGGCCGCACAGTCCGCCGATGGTGCGCGCCGCCACCTCGATCACCACCGCCCGGCCTCCGCTCACCCGCACCTCGGCGTGCACCGGCCCCTCTTCCAGGCCGAGGGCGCGGGTGGCGGCCGCCGTCGCCGCCACCACGGCGTCGCGGCCGGGCGTGTCGAGCCGAGAAGGCGTGACGTAGAGCGTCTCTTCGAAGGCGGGCCCGTCGAGGGGGTCGGGTTTGTCGAAGATGGCGAGCACTTCGAGCCGGCCGCCCACGAGCAGCGCCTCCACCGCCACCTCGGGCCCGTCCACGAAGGACTCGGCCAGCAAGCCGGCGTCCGCCCCGGCACCGGCGGCGATGCCGCGCACGCGGGCCACAGCCGACACCACGGCGGCGGGGTCGTCGGCCCGCAGCACGCCCTGGCTGGCCGACAAGGTGGCGGGCTTCACCACGCAGGGGAACCCCAATCTCGTCACCAGGTCCACCACCTCGTCGTCACCGGCGGTGGCGGGGAGCTCGACGAAGTCCGGCTGCGGCACCTCGGCGGCGCTGAGACGCCGGCGCAACAGGCGCTTGTCACGGGCGGCGGCGACGGCGTCAGGCGGATTGTGCGTCAGCCCCAGACGACGCGACGCCTCGGCCGCCACCACCGTGCCCCGGTCGTCGACGGCCACCACGGCGTCGACCGGATACCGCCGGTCGTGGGCCACCACGGCGTCGGCCGCCGCCACGGGGTCGTCGAGATCGACCACCAGCGACCGTGCCCCCATCACCTCGGCCAGGACGTGGGGCTCCTCGCTGCCCACCACCACCTCGACGTCCAGGCGCCGAGCCGCCTCCAGGAAATCGGAGGCCCGGTAGGTGGCGCTCGGAACGAGGAGGAGGACGCGGGCCACCCCCCTATGATGGCGGGGAGGTGCCGACCATGGATCCGGACCCCACAGACGGCGCCGGCCAGCCGGCGTCAGCGGTGCTCACCGTCACCCCCTCGGCGCGCGCCGTCGTCCTCGACGCCCGCGCCGCCGAGGCCGAGGCCGACACCTTGGCGCTGTGGGTGGAGGTGACGGGGGCCGACAACGGCACGTACACCTACGACATCTACTTCCAGGCCAAGCGAGACGCCGCCCAGGACGACGCCGTGGTCGACGACGACGGTCTGCCAGTCGTCGTTCCCGAATTGAGCGTGGCCCGCCTCCGAGGCGCCCGCCTCGACTACTCGGAGGAGGGCGAGGGCGGGCTCGTGATCCTGAACCCGAACACGCCGCCGCGCCCCGAGAGCGTCGTGCCCGACACAGCCGAGCTCACCGGGGAGCTGGCCCAGCGCATCATCGACGTGCTCGACACCCAGGTGAATCCTTCCATCGCCATGCACGGCGGCCGGGCCGACCTGGTGGGCGTGGACCAGCTCACCGCCTATCTGCGCCTGAGCGGCGGCTGCCAGGGGTGCGGGCTGGCGCGCGTGACCCTGTCACAGGGCATCGAAGTGGCATTGCGCGAAGCCGTGCCCGAATTGGTGTCGATCGTCGACGTCACCGATCACGCCAGCGGCACCAACCCGTACTTCGAGTCGGCCAAGAAGTGACGATCCGCGCCCGGCGGTGACCCGCCGGCGGGCGGTGCCGGTCCCCGATGGACGAGAGCGGGAGCGGTAGCGTCGCCGGGCATGGACGCGCTCGTCACCGGCGTGAGCGCTGCCGGTGGCCTGCTCATCGGGGACCGCCTCGAGCTCGTCGTCGAGCGGGTCGGCGCCCGGCGGTCGCTGGAGCGGCCCTGGTGGACCTGCCCCCGTTGCGAGCGGCCCCTCGGCATGGCCGGGGCTGTGCCGCTCGTGTCCACGATGGTGCGGTTGCACTGTCCGCACTGCGGGGAAGGGGCGCCCCACGCCATCCGCCCGCTCCTGCTCGGGATCGTCTCCGCCGCCGTACTGGGCGGCTTCGCCTGGCGCCTGGGGGCGGATGCGGTGCTGGCCCCCTTCGCCCTGCTCGGCCTGGGGTTGGTGGCCATGTCGGCGGTGGACCTGGAGCGCTACATCATCCCCAACCGCATCCTCTATCCCACCGTCGCCCTCGTGGCCCCGCTCCTCGTCGTGGCGTCGGCGGTCGACAGCCGCTGGGGCTCGCTCGGCCGGGCCGCCATCGCCGCCGCCGTGGCCTTCGTGGCCTTTCTCGCCGTCCATCTCGCCGTGCCGCACGGCATGGGGTTCGGCGACGTCCGGCTGGCCGGGCTCGTCGGCGGGGCCACGGGATGGCTCGGCCTCGGCCATGCCTTCGTCGGCTTCTTCGCCGCCTTCGTGATGGGAGCGGTGGTGGGCATCGGG
>DMNK01000058.1:0-9740 GCA_003453695.1 Acidimicrobiaceae bacterium
GGAGCGGACGGAGCCGGAGCGGACGGAGCCGGAGCGGGCGGAGCCGGAGCGGGCGCAGCCGAAGGCCCAGGTGGCCCGGGCGCCGATGACGCCGGCGAAACAGAGGCAGGCGCACCAGGGGCGCCCGAGGCCAGCACCGAGGCCCAGCCCTTCAGCACCGTGGGGTTCCTGCTCTCCCAGCTCGGAGCGGCCAACGCCAAGCGCTTCGCCGAGATCCTGGCGCCGGTGGGGCTCGAGCCCCGGCAGTTCGCCGTCCTCCGCCACCTGGCCCAGGCAGAAGGGCGCTCCCAGCAGGCCTTGGCCGACTCCCTCCGCATCCCTCCCAGCCGCATGGTGGCCCTCATCGACGAGTTGGAGGAGCGCGCCCTCGTCGAGCGCCGACTCAACCCGGACGATCGTCGGGCCCGCGCCCTGTTCGTGACCGAGGCTGGCCGTGAGGTGCTGGGCCGCGCCATGTCGCTCGGCATGGCCCACGAAGGCGCCCTGTGCTCGGTGCTCCGGCCGGGCGAACGGGAGCAGCTCCTCGACATGCTCCAGCGTGTCGCCGGCTCCCAGGGGCTCCAACCCGGCGTGCATCCCGAGCTCGCCACCGGCGAGCCGCCCCCGCACCCGTGAGCAGTCTCCTCGGAGCCCGGGGCGCCGCGGCCTGAACGCAAGCCGCCGGTGGTGGTGCTCAGCGGGCGGAGGTCGCCAGCGGCGTCGAGTCCAGCGCGCAGTGGGCGCACTCGACGGGCGGTCGTAGAGGCGCCGGCTCGGCGACCGCAGGGTTGCGAATGCCGAGAGCCGAGATGAGTCCTCCGACCGCACACCATCCGGCGGTGATGAACTCGGCGGTGCGAAACCCACTGGCCAGGGCGTGCGGGTGGAGGTACGCCGTTCCCTCGATCCCGGCCAGCGCCGGGAGGACGGCCACGGCGATCAGCCCACCCACCCTGGCCACGTCGTTGTTCACGGCCGAGGCCAGCCCCGATCGGTTCGCCTCCACCGCCCCCATGGCGGTGGCGGTGAGGGGCGCCACCGTGATGGCGAGCCCGAGGCCCAGCACGAGCACACCGGGCAGCACCCCAGAGAAATACGACGAGTCGTTCGGGGCCCGGGCGAGCAGCGCCAGACCGGCTCCGACGACGAGGGGGCCCACGCTCATCTGGAGACGAGGGCCGATGCGCGAGGCGAGGCGCCCCGAACGCGGCGAGAGCAGCAGCATGACGACGGTCAGGGGCAGGAGCGACACTCCGGCGTCGAGCGCGCTGTAACCGTTGACCACCTGGAGCTCCACCGGAAGCAGGAAGAGCGCGCCGCTCAGCGCCGCGTAGACGACGAGGGTGGAGGCATTGGTGACGGTGAACTGCCGGTACCGGAACACCGACAAGGGGACCAGGGGTTCGGCAGCCCGGCCTTCCACCACCACGAACGCGAAACCGGCGACCGCACCCACGACGAGCATGGTCAACACCGCCGGCGCACCCCACCCCACAACCGGGCCTTCGATGAGCCCGTAGGTCAAGCCGGCCAGCAACACCACCGACAGCACGGCTCCTGAGAGGTCGAGGCCAGCCGGGGCTCCTTCCTCGCGCGACTCGGGGACGTGGCGGGCCGCCGTCACCACCACGACCACCGCCAACGGCACGTTGATGACGAAGATCCATCGCCACGACGCGGCGCTGATGAGATAGCCGCCGAGCAACGGTCCCGCCGCCGTGGCGATCCCACCCAGCCCGGACCAGGCCCCGATGGCCCGGCCCCGGTCGTCGGGCACGAACGAGGCCTCGATGATGGCCAGGCTGCCCGGCACCAGCAGGGCGGCGCCCACCCCCTGGAGGATCCGGGTGACGATGAGCACGGTGGCATCCGGGGCGACGGCGCACGCCGCCGACGCCACCGCGAACCACACCACCCCCACCGAGAAGACCCGCCGTCGCCCGTACTGGTCGCCGAGGACCCCGCCGACGAGCAACAGCGCCGCCAACGTGAGCATGTAGCCGGTGACGACCCACTGCAGCGACGCCACCGAAGCATGGAACTGCCGGCCGATCGCCGGCAAGGCGATGCCCACGACCGTCCCGTCGATCATGGCCATACCCGATCCCAGCACGGTGGCGAGGATCACCCATCGGCCCTTCCCCGAGTTGTACACGACGCCGGGCGCCCGGCCGGCACCGGCACCTTGCGGGGCATGGTCCACCGCGGGCAACGCTACCGGTGGCCCGTGCAGCCACGAGCGACTCGACCGATAGTGTCCGCCTCGTGGCAGGCCGCCGGAAGCCGCCCGGTCCGGAGCGGACAAGCAGCGGGGGACGGGTGCCCCGAGACGAGAACCCGTGGCCGGTGCTCACCCTGTCGGGTTGGGAGGAGACACGCCAGCTCTTGCACATGTGGTTCCAGATCGTGGGCAAACTCCGCTTGGCGCTGGCTCCCATGGTCAACCACTGGTGGCAGGTCACTCTCTACGTTTCGGCCCAGGGCCTCACGACCTCGCTCGTGCCCTACGGCCATCGGGGGTTCGAGGCGGAGTTCGATTTCCATGAGCACGTGCTGCGGTTCCACACCACCGAGGGCGAGGACGGCCGGGTGGAACTGCGTTCGCGGTCCGTCGCCGACTTCTACCAAGAGGTCATGCACGTTCTGCACGAGCTCGCCATCGACGTGCACCTCCTGGCCCGCCCGGTCGAGGTCCCGGTGGCGGTTCCGTTCGCCGAGGACAGCGCCCACCGTGCCTACGACCCCGGTGCCGCCGAGCGCTTCTGGCAGGCGCTGGTGCAAGCCCATCGCGTCATGTCGGTCTTCCGAGGACGCTTCGTCGGCAAAGGGAGCCCGGTGCATTTCTTCTGGGGCGGCCCCGACCTGGCCGTGACCCGCTTCTCGGGCCGCCGCGCCCCCAGACATCCCGGAGGTGTCCCCAACTGTGCCGACTGGGTCCAGGTGCTGGCCTACAGCCACGAGGTGAGCAGCGCCGGGTTCTGGCCGGGCGGCAGCGACGAGGGCTCCTTCTACTCCTACGCCTACCCCCGGCCCGAGGGTTTCTCCGACTGGCCGGTCGAGCCGACCGCCGCCTACTACGACGAGGCCTTGGGCGAATTCCTGCTGCCCTACGAGGCGGTGCGGACCGCCGGCGATCCCGACGCCGTCTTGTTGAGCTTCTTGGAGAGCACCTACGAAGCCGCCGCTGAGCTGGGCAAGTGGGACCGAACCGCCTTGGAGGCCGCCCGGTAGGCTCCGCCTGGTCATGAGCACGCAGTGCACGCATCTCGCCGGTGCCGATCCCGCACCCATCCCCAAGACCCCGCAGGGCTGCGAGGAGTGCCTCGCCACGGGCGGGCGATGGTTGCACCTGCGCCTGTGTCTCGCCTGCGGGCACGTGGGGTGCTGCGACCAGTCCCCGAACCGCCACGCCACTGGGCACTTCCACAGCACCACCCACCCGCTCATCCGTTCCTACGAGCCCGGCGAAGACTGGTGGTGGTGCTACCCGGACGAGCTGTTCTTCGACGTCGAAGGCGCCGTCCCGGCACCGTCGCATCCCTGACCCTCGACCTCGGGATCGCCGCAGGGATCCACGTCGACTCTGCCCTGGTCTGACTCAGGCCAAGGCGGTGACCGACGTGAGCGTCGCCCCGTAATAGGTCCGCAGGTACTGAAGTGCCCGTTCTTGGCGCCTCTCCACCGGTTCCGGTGACCCTGGTTGGAAGACGGCGCTGGCGTCGGGGCACACGACGATGTCGAGCCCCCGCATGAAGGCGTCGTAGCTGGTGTGCTGCAGACAGCAGTCGGTGTGTTGGCCCACCATGACCAGCCGCTCCACGGCCCCTCGTCTGAGCAGCTCCTCCAGGTTGGTACCGGTGAAGGCCGAGTACGCCCGCTTCTCGACGACGAGGTCGCCGGTGGCGGGGGCCAGCTCGTCGATCACCTGCGCCCCGGGCGTTCCGGCCATGGCGTGGGGAGGGAACACCTGGAGTTCCAGGTCGTCGGGGTGATGGGAGTCGTTGGTGTACACGACGGCCCAGTCAGGGCGGGACCGGGCACCGTCGACCGCTCCCGAGATGGGCTCGACGATGGCTCTCGCCGCTGGGTTGGCGAGCACGCCGTGCAGGAAGTCGTTGAGCATGTCCACGACGAGAAGGGCTGTGGTCATCGTCATCACCTCCGACGCTCAGCTCGTCGCAACCCGTGGAAGATGGTGGCACGCCGGCGCCCCTCCGGCTCGTGTCCGGGACCACAGGCGGTTCCGAGAGGGTTGAGCGTGCATTGTGAGCGGAGAATTGGCGCCTCCGGCGCTGCCCGCACATCCTGGTCGGATGGGTCCGGCGCCGAGGTTCGCCACATGACGCAGTGGCCACCGAGGACCGGCCCTGTCATCGACCCGGCGGGCTCCTACCAGCGCCTGCACGCTGTCCGCCGCCGGCAGCGTTCCTGGAGCGTGGCCCTGGCCGCCTTGGCCGTGATCGTGGTCGGGCTCGCCGCCGCCACGGTGGGGCTGAGCGTGGCCTCGCGCACGCACGGGTCGTCGCCGTCCCACGCACCGGGGCACCGCTCGGCTGGGACGACCCCGGCCGTCACCTCACCCCTCCCCCCCGTGACGGGGACACCGGGCGGACCCACCATCACGAGCGTGACCCCGTCACAGGGCAGCACCGGCCAGACCGTCACCATCACCGGCACCAACTTGTTCAGCAGCAACGGCCAGGTGCTCGCCTACTTCGGCGGGGTGGTGGCCCCCACCGCCTGCCCCAGCGTGAGCTCGTGCACGGCGACGGTGCCACAGTCCCCCACCGGCGGTCGGGTAGACGTCACCATCAAGACCAGCGCGGGCTCGTCGAACGGTGAGCCCTTCACCTATCAGTGAGGCGGTAGGACCCGCCCGGCGACGCCCGGTGTCCGCCGGCATGGGCCCGGCGTGCCCCTGGGTCAGCCGGCAGGGGGAACCGGAGTGCTCGAGACGAAGTCACGGGAGCGGATCAGCACGGTACTGAACACTGCGCTCACCAGTGCCAGGACGGCCCCGATGACGAGGATGACGTTCATTCCGCTCACGAACGCCGAGCGAGCCGCTTCGGCGACCTGGGCCGCCTGCATCCCGTGCGCTCCCGCCGCCGAGACGGGATTGTTGCCCTGCACCAGGGCGGTGGCGACGCCGCTCGAGCGATGGGCGACGTCAGGGATCCGAGACAGCGACTGCACGATGTCGTGGCGGACGCGGACGGCGAAGATGGAGCCCAAGGCGGCGATGCCGGTGGCGATGCCCACCTGACGGAAGGTGTTGTTGATGCCTGCGGCCATGCCGGCATGTTGCGGCTGGACCACGCCCACCGCTGTCGAGGCGAGTGGCGGGTTCACCATGCCGATGCCCAGACCGCCCAGGAGGAAGCCGGGCACGAGGTGCGTCCAGTCGGAGGCGGGGTGCAGGCCGGCCATGAGCAGCTGTCCCACGCCGATGAGCACCAGGCCCGGCCCGATGAGCCACCGCACCGGCATGCGGGCGCTCAGGCGGCCGGCGGCGAAGGCGGTGACGAGGCTGGCCCCTGACAAGAGGAGCAGGCGGACGCCCGTCGCCAGCGCCGAGTAGCCGAGGACGTCCTGGAGGTACAGCACGATGTAGAGCAGCAGCGAGAACAGCGACGCCGCCATGCCGAAAGCGGCGACGGCGGCGCCCGAGAAGGTGGGCACCCGGAACAGCGACAGGTCGAACATCGGATGGCGCCCCACCCTCTCGGCCACGAGGAACGCCCCGACGAGGACCGCCGCGGCGGCGAAGCAGGCCAAGACCGTGGTGCTGGTCCAACTGGTCTCGTTGGCCCGGATGAGCCCGTAGATGAGCGCCACCAACCCACCGGTGAAGAGGACGAACCCGGGCCAGTCCGGCCGACGCGCCCCCGCCTGGCGGGACTCCGCCACCTGTGACCAGGTGATGAGCACGCCCACGACCCCGATGGGCACGTTCACGAGGAAGATCCACCGCCAGCCGATGCCGCTCGTGATGAGCCCACCGAGCACCGGGCCCACGGCCACGGCGAAACCGGTCACCGCCCCCCACACGCCGAAGGCGGTGCCCCGTTCGCGGCCCTGGAAGGCCTGGGCCAAGAGGGCCAGCGCCGTCGAGAACATGATGGCGCCGCCCAGTCCCTGGCCGCTTCGCGACACGATGAGGAACAGGGGGCTGGTGGAGAGCCCGCAGCACAGCGAGCCCAGGGTGAACAGCACCAGGCCGACGGTGAACAGCAGCCGGCGTCCGTACAGGTCGGCGAGCGAACCGGCGGTGAGCAGCAGCGACGCCAGCGTCAGGGCATAGGCGTCGACCACCCACTGCAGTTCGGAGAAGCTGGAATGGAGGCTGCGCTGGATGTCGGGCAGCGCCACGTTGACGATGGTGATGTCCAACAGCAGCATGAACGTGCCCACCGAGACGGCGATGAGCGTCCACCACTTCCGGTCCATCAGGTGCCGACCGGACGGGTGGGGAGTCGCTTCCGTGTCGGCGTGCTCGTGCGTGGTGGTCACGTCGCCCACTGCCATCGAAGGCACCCTACAGGGGCGATGCAGAGGTCCGATCGGTCAGCCGGCCGCCAAACGATCGAGGCGCGAGCGCAGGTAGTCCGGCTCGGCCAGCCCGGCCGGCACGTCGGCGTCGGGCACGGGAGTGCCGGCCACCAGGCGCAAGGGAACCTCTCCCGCCCACACCGGGAGCGAGAGGTCGGCCGGCTCCTCCACAGGGCCACCGGTGCGCACCTTGGCCGAGCCTTCCACGATGGGGAACGACACCACGGCCGTCGCCCGGAGCTCCTGCGGCGTCGGTGCCCGGGCGTCGAGGCCGCGGCCGGGAACGACGTGCTCGACCACGGCGGTCACGGCCACGCGTTTCTCTTCGGGGTCGAGCACAGGCGTGGTCGAGCCGAACAGGACGACCGAGCGGTAGTTCATGGAGTGGTGCATGGCGGCCCGTGACAGCACCAGCGCGTCGAGCAGAGTCACGGTTAGACAGGCCGGGCACCCCGCCGCCAGGGTGGACAGCATGTGGTTGCCCGGTGCTCCGTGCAGGTAGACGACGTCACCTACCCGGGCGTAGGCAGTGGGGAGCACGAAGGGAGTGCCGTGGTCCACGAAGCCCACGTGGCAGACGAGGCCTTCGTCCAAGATGGCATCGACCACCCTGCGGTCGTAGCTGCCTCGCTGGCGCTTGCGGCGGAGGCGGGACCGATCGGAGACAGCCAGTGCTTCGGGCTCGGACATGGACCATTATGGCCGCCGTCCCGAGCGGTCCGAGCCGTCCCAAGGGTCCGAGAGGAGTCGCTCATGGCGGTCCGCCTCAACCACACCATCGTGCACAGCCGCCAGCCCGAGAGGTCCTCCGCCTTCCTGGCGCGCATCTTGGGCCTTCCCGAGCCGGTGCCCTTCGCCCACTTCCTCACCGTGGCGCTCGACAACGGCGTGAGCCTCGACTACGACCAGGCCGCCGAGGTTCGGGCGCAGCACTACGCATTTCTCGTCGACGACGACGACTTCGACCCCATCTTCGGGCGCGTGCAGGCCGAGGGCATCCCCTTCTACGCCGATCCCGGGCACAGCCGGCCGGACGAGGTCAATCGGCGAGACGGCGGGAGGGGCTTCTACTTCCCGGACCCCGACGGCCACAACCTCGAAGTGCTCACCCGCCCTTACGGGTCGGGCTGACCGGTGGCGGACCATCTCGGGGCGAGCGCTGACGGCTGGGAGCACGCCGCCGTCGCCGCATGGGAGGCGAAGGGCTCGTACCACGACCTGCTGGGGCGGCGGATATTCGCCGTCGACCACGGTCCGACCTCGAGCGAACGGGCCGAGCCCTTGCTCGTGATCCACGGCTATCCCACGTCGTCCTTCGACTACGCGCCCTTGCTGCCGGTCTGGGCCGAGCATCGGCGCGTGCTGCTCGTCGACCTCATCGGCTACGGACTCTCCGAGAAGCCCGACATCGCCTACACCATGGCCGGCCAGGCGGACGTGGTCATGGCCGTCACCGAGCGCCTCGGCCTCGGGCGGCTGGCTCTGCTCACCCACGACATGGGCGACACCGTGGGAGGGGAGCTGCTCGCCCGTCACGCCGAGGGGCGCTGGCCCGTCGAGGTGACGCGACGGGTGGTCACCAACGGGAGCATCTACATCGACATGGCGCATCTCTCCGACGGCCAGCTCATGCTGTTGTCGTTCCCCGCCGCCGTCACCCCGCAGGAGCTGCCCCCGCCGGCCGCCACCATCGCCGCCGGTCTCGTGGCCACGCTGGCGCCGGCCCGAGCCGGCACCGACATGGGGCCGCACGCCGAGCTCGTGGCCCACGGCGGAGGCAACCGCCTGCTCGCCCGCACCATCCGCTACATCGAGGAGCGGCGCGCCAACGAGCGGCGCTTCACCGGTGCCATCGAGACCCACCCGTCCCCGCTGTCGGTGGTGTGGGGGCCGGAGGACCCCATCGCCGTCGCCGACATGGCACAGCGCCTCGTCCAGGAGCGCCCCGACGCCTCGTTGACCTGGATCGACGGCGCCGGCCACTACCCGCAGATCGAGGAGCCCGACGCCTTCCTCGCCGCCGTGGGGCGCGCCATCGGGCCCTAGGCGCCCGCCGATACACGACCGGCCCCGCCGGCCGCCCGGATCAGACGGCGCGGCCGGCGAAGTTGAGCAGCTTCGTCTGGGGATCGGCCTCGGCGGGCGGCTCGATCTTGGGGCCGAAGCCGCCGGGGCGGCGGATGGCCTCGTCGATGGGGCCGAGGAACTCCATGGCCTGCTGCACCGCCACCGGGTCGAGGTCTTCGTCCTGGCCGGTGGCCCGGGCCAGATCCCAGCTGTGGATGAGGGTGTCGGCGCACAGCAGCCTGCTCACGAGGGACTCGAAGGGCTGCTCGCCGAACATCCCGCTGACGGTGCGCGACGCCTGCGCCGGGTCCTCCAGGGCGGCGGTCACCTCGCCGCGCGCCACTGCGAAGCACTTGATGCGGTCGTCGTCGGACGTCATCTCCTGCGCCTCTGCGCCCGTCAACGCTCCCAGCACCCGGCGATGGGTGACGATGACGTGGTCGACGATGTCCGCCGCCGTCCACTCCGTGCAGGGCGACTGCGAACCCCACTGCCCGGGCACGACCCCGGCCAGGCGGTCGGCGAATCCGGCGGCGATGCGGTCGTAACGGGTCGAGACCTCGGTCATGGCGTCACTCTCACTCCCACTCGATGGTGGCCGGGGGCTTGCTGGTGACGTCGAGCAGCACCCGGTTCACCTGCTCCACTTCGTTGGTGATGCGGTTCGAGATGACCTCGAGGACCTCGTAGGGCAGCCGCGACCAGTCGGCGGTCATGGCGTCCTCGCTCGTGACCGGACGCAGCACCACCGGGTGCCCGTAGGTGCGGACGTCGCCCTGCACGCCCACCGAGCTCAGCTCGGCCAGCAGCACCACCGGGAACTGCCACACGCTTCGGTCGAGCCCCGCCGCCGACAGCTCGTCGCGGGCGATGACGTCGGCGTGGCGCAGGATGGCGAGCCGCTCCGCCGTCACCTCGCCGGCGATGCGGATGGCCAGGCCCGGGCCCGGGAAGGGGTGCCGCCACACGATCTCCTCGGGGAGCCCGAGCTCGAGGCCCACGGCCCGCACCTCGTCCTTGAACAGGCTGCGCAGCGGTTCGACGAGCTGGTAGCGCAGGTCACTGGGCAACCCGCCCACGTTGTGGTGGCTCTTGATGACCGACGTGCCCGCCCCCCCGCCGGACTCGACCACGTCCGGGTA
>DMNK01000058.1:9989-13116 GCA_003453695.1 Acidimicrobiaceae bacterium
CCGATGATCTTGCGCTTCTCCTCGGGGTCACGCACCGCTGTGAGCGCCCGCAGGAACCGCTCGGCGGCGTCCTCGACGTGCAGGTGCACGCCGGTGGCCCGGACGTAGTCGCTCACCACCTGCTCGCGCTCGCCTTCGCGCAGCAGGCCGTGGTCCACGAAGACACAGGTGAGCTGGTCGCCCACGGCCCGGTGCACGAGGGCGGCCGCCACCGCCGAGTCGACTCCGCCGGACAGCCCGCAGATGACCGGATGATCGCCGACGGCCTCGGCGACCCAGGACACGGCGTCGTCGATGAAGTTGCTGGTGGTCCAGGTGGGGGAGATCCCGGCGCACTGGTACAGAAAGCGCTCCAGCAGGGCCTGGCCGTGGGCGGTGTGCACCACCTCGGGGTGCCACTGGACGCCGGACAGCCGCCCGGTGTCGTCCTCGAAGGCGGCGATGGCGGCGGCCGGCGTGGAGGCGGTGGCCCGCAGGCCGGGAGGAAGGTCCACCACGGCGTCGCGATGGGACATCCACACGAACTGCGAAGGTGAGTAGCCGCGGAACAACGCCGAGGAGGTCTCGAGCTCCGCCTTGGTGCGGCCGAACTCCGACAGCCCGGTCTTCGCCACGGACCCCCCGAGGGCGTGGGCCATGGCCTGGAAGCCGTAACAGATCCCGAACACCGGCACCCCGGCGCGCAGCAGCTCGGGGTCGAGGGCCGGTGCCCCCGCCTCGTACACACTCGACGGACCCCCGGACAGGATGAGGGCGGCAGGCCTTCGAGCCAGGATCTCGGCGGTGGGCGTGCCGTGCGGCACGATCTCGCTGTACACCCGGGCCTCGCGCACGCGCCTGGCGATGAGCTGGGCGTACTGGGCCCCGAAGTCCACCACCAGCACCGGGTCGTGGCGGGCACCTCTCATCGGACAAGGCTACCCGTCGGCCGCCGCCCCTCAGGTACCGCGTCCTCGCTGTTCGATGAGCGCGTCCACCCAGGTCGCCGTGGCGGACAGCAGCTCGTCGGCGGCGACTTCCAAGGCGCGCGCCCCCACGGGGACGACGCGCACCTGCCCGGCTGCCGGCCACAGCCCGAGCACCCTGCCGGGGGCGGAGCGCGCCCCTCCCGCCAGTGCCGACACCAAAGCCACGAACGAGAGCTCGGAGCGGCTGGTGCCATCGGGCGCACCGGAGAGGACCACGGCGAGCACCGCCCTGCGGTCGACCTGGGCGCGCACCTCGGCCCGGCTGCGCAGGGTGAGGCGCTGGCCGGGCAGGTCCCACCAGTCGTGGCGTCCGCCGATCACCACGGGGGGAGGGATCCGGTCCCAGGCCAACGCCGTCCACAGCTGGGTGGCCCAGGTCGTCGCCTCCGCCGCCACCGCCGCTCGCCCGCCGGGGCCCAACTCGGCGTACCACCTCGCCCACCACGGCGCCCTCGAGCCGTCGCCTTCTTCGGATCGCCGGGCGTCTTCGGCACCGGCGGCGAGCACCTGGGCGACGGCGTCGGCGGGACCGACGGCCCGGCGACGAAGACAGCGGTCGACGGCCACCACGCCGATGGCCCGGCGGCAGGCCGCCGGCGAGGGCGTGAAGGGACCGGCGCGCTCGGCACATTGCTCGGGCTGGCGCACGGCGAGCCGGTAGCGGTATCCGTCGAGCACGAGACGGACACCCTCGGGCAGCTCGGCGGCGAGCGGGGTCAATTCGGACACGACCCGCTGGCGCAGGCGCTGCAGTTCGTCGGGCTCGAGGCCGGGCACCGAGGCGACGAGCTCGTCGGTGACGGTCCAGGCCCGGGGCAGGCTCAAGGTCAGCGCCATCTCATGCCCTCGACGCGGCGTCGACGCGCTGGCGGCCCGGGGGGCACGCCGGCAGGCCCGTGCAGTGGGAGCACAGCGGGTTCGGGGTGCGCTGCGGCTCGGCCCCGGCTGCCAGCCGGCACAGGCGTTGGCCGGCGGCGAGCACGCGGTGCAGGGCGCTGGTGAGGGCGTCGCGCCCGACGGGCTCCACGTCGAGCTCGCCGGTGGCGGTGTAGAAGGTGGCGATCCGAAACGGTGGGGCGCCGGAACGGAGCGTCTCGAGAAGGGCGTAGAGGTGCAGGTCGCCGCGATGTTCGATGCGCCGGCGCCCCGACTTGACCTCGACGATGCACACCGAGGCGCGTCCGGCCGACGGGGTGCCGAGGGCGAGGTCGACGACGCCGGACAGCACCACCTGGCCGCCCGCCAGCGGGACGATGAGGCGCTCCTGGGTGCGGGCCATCCACGACGGCGAAGGCGGCGGCCAGCTCGCGGTCATGTGCTCGAGGTGGCTGTGCAGCTCGCCTCGGAGGGCCTGGCGGGCGTCGGAGCCGAGCGAGCCGAGAAAGGCGGTCATCTCGGCACCGTCGCTCGACACGGCCAGGGAGGCGACGGCGTCCTCCCACGGGTCGGAGACGTCGCCGGTGGTGATCCATTGCCGGAAGAGGGCGTCGACCAGCAAGCCGCGGGCCAATTCGAGCGACAGGGGGCGGGCGACGTCACGGGCGGCGAGGAAGTGCGCCTCGCACACGAGCACCTGGTTGACCGCTTCCTTGGTGACCCGCACCGGCGGGCCGCCGCCGGGCAGGGCGGCCACCGCCTCCGACAGCCCGTCCTCGAGCCAGTCGCGCAGCCCGCCGGCCAGCCCGGCGTCCACCTCGGGGCGCTCGCCGCTCGTCCCCCGCAGCCGGCTCACCACGCCCCGGCTCCCGGGCGCCGCACTCGTGGCCTCGCACACAGACACCGGCATCGGCCCAGCATGGCCGATGGGTGTGACGCCATCGGGTGACCACCGGGCCCGGGGGCCCGTCGTGGCGGCCAGAGCGCCTTAGGCTGACCCGCACCATGTCCGTGCCGCCCTCGCCGGCGCCCCCGGGCGGCGCCAGCCCACCGTCGTGACCGTGCTGTTCGACGTCGTGTTCGGCGTCTTCGCCCTGTCCATGGCGGTCATCGCCTTCTTGGCGGTGCGCTGGGGGGTGCGGCGCGACCGAGCCGCCCGGGGCGCGGCGCGCCGCCCCGGTCCCGGTGCCCGCTCCGGGCGCCCGGACACCTCGGGGATCCGGTCGTCATGAGCATGACCACGGCCCTTCCGGGCGGGGTGTTCGTCGGCGCCGGCACGTCCC
>DMNK01000058.1:13328-15310 GCA_003453695.1 Acidimicrobiaceae bacterium
CGCACGGCCTTCGTGCTCGCCGGCGGAGGCGCCCGGGGCGCCGCCCAGGTGGGGATGCTGCAGGCCCTCGCCGCCCGCGGCATCGTCCCCGACGCCCTCTACGGCGCCTCGGTGGGAGCCATCAACGCGTCGGGATTCGCCGGGGACGCCACCATCGAGGGTGCCACCCGCATCGCCGAGCTGTGGCGCGCCGTCACCCGCGACGACGTCTTCCCACAGGGTCGCTTCCCCACGCCGTGGCGCTTCTTCCAACAGCGCGAGTCGGCCTTCCCCAACGAAGGCGTGCGGAAGATCATCCGCAGCGGGTTGCGCTTCGAGAATCTGGAGGACAGCCCCGTGCACCTGGAGGTGGTGGCCACCTCGCTGCACGACGGCCGCACCCAGTGGTTCACCCGCGGACCGGCCGAGCCCGCCATCTTGGCGTCGGCGGCGCTGCCCGCCCTGTTGCCCCCGGTGCACATCGACGACGAGGCCTTCATCGACGGCGGGGTGGTGGACAACGTCCCCATCGGGCGCGCCATCCAGGGTGGCGCACAACGTGTCTTCGTGCTCCTGTGCGGGCCCATGCACTACACCCCCCAACGGGCACGACGGCCGGCCGAGGCGGTGCTCACCGCCTTCTTCATCGCCGTGCACGCCCGCTTCGCCCGGGAGCTCCAACACCTGCCCCCCGGCGTGGAAGTGGTGGTGTTCACCGTCGACACCGAGCCGGTGTCGAGCTACGACGACTTCTCCGCCACCGAGGTCCTCATCACCGCCGGGCGGGCCAACGCCGAGACCGTGCTCGACTTCTGGCTGTCGGGCGGGACGGGCGACACCGGCCGGGCCGAAGAGGTGGCGCCCGACGCCCTGGCCAGCAGTGAACCGGCGGCGGGGTAGTGGGGAGCCGTGAGGCGGCGCCGGGACAGATAGCAGCGACGGCGAGAAGCACGGGCGCCGGGAGCGGACCCCTCTGTGTCGTGCAGCCTTTGCCGGCTCAGGTCTCCCGGCCGCGCTCGGTCGGAGGCCTGCGCCCCACCTGCCAGCCGGCGTCGGACACCCGGCGAGGCTCGTAGAACACGCATCCTTCGGGGCAGGCGAAGGGCAGCTGCTCGTTGGCATCCACCCGGCAGCGCTCGAGCTTCTCTCCCCGGCCCGTGGTCTGCATCACGTAGTGCCGGCAGTCGGCCTTCACGGACATGGCCCATTCTCCCCTAACCGCAGGCCTGTCGGAGGCCGGGCGCGGGCCGGAGCCCCGCCGGGGCGTCGAGTAGCGTCGCCTCGGTGGAACCGGCCGTTTCGGCCCGACAGCTGCTGCGCTGGAGCGAGAGCCTGGCCGCCATCGCCCGCACCGGCCTGGGCTTCACCGAGAGCCTCTACGAACGTGAGCGGTTCGAGGAGGTCCTCCGGGTGGCAGCCGACATCAAGGTGGCGGCCGCCATGGGCGCAGAAGGCGCCGAGGACGCCGAGGACGTGGTGGAGGAATGGCTGCGCGCCGTGGGCAGCGGCGTACCCGGCTACGTCACCCCCAAGATCGCCGTGGGGGCGGCGGTCGGCAACGACCAGGGTGAGCTGCTGCTCGTGAAGCGGGCCGACTCGGGGGTGTGGCTCTATCCCACGGGATGGGCCGACGTGGGGTACTCGGCCGCCGAGGTGGTGGTGAAGGAGGTCCTCGAGGAGACGGGGATCGAAGCCGAGCCGCTGCGGCTCATCGCCGTCTTGGACGGCCTGCGCCTCGGCTTCACCCGCGTGCCGCTGTACTCGCTCGTCTTCCACTGCCGGGCCACCGGTGGTGAGCTGCGCGCCCATCCGCTCGAGACCTCCGACGTGGGATGGTTCTCGCCCGACAACCTCCCCCGGCCCCTGGTGGGCGCCGAGCGCTGGGGACCGCACGTCTTCGCCGCCCTGCGAGGCGAGAAGGTCGACGTGCTCTTCGACCGGCCCCGCCAGCCCATGTGGCGGGGCGAGAGTGCCGCCGGGGCCTAGCCCTCGACGACGTCCTA
>DMNK01000058.1:15467-16530 GCA_003453695.1 Acidimicrobiaceae bacterium
CGTCCTAGCCCTCGACGACGTCACCCAGCAGGTCGACGCGGATCCCCTGGGCACGGAGCCACCCGATGGCGTCCTCCACCCGGCCCGGCTCACCGTTCAGCTCGCAGACGATCCAACCCTCGTTCTCGTCCACGTTGGCCCGGCGGATGTTGGGCTCCACGTCGTGGTCGCGCACCAGACGCGCCATGAACGGCTGGCGCACCAGGTCCTCGGGGAAGGTGAGCTTGACGCGGACCTCGATCATGACGGGTTGAGGCTCCCCGACCGGAACCCCTCGAGGTCGAGGGTCACGAAGCGGTAGCCGGCCGAGCGCACGGCGTCGACGATCTCCGCCCGCTTTCCGAGCGCCGCCTCGAGCTCCGCCACCTCCAGCTCGACGCGTGCCACTTCTCCGTGGTGACGGACGCGCAACTGCGAGAAGCCGAGGGCCGAGAGCGCCGCCTCCGCCCTCTCGACGGCGGCCAGGCGCGACACCGTCACGGGCGTGCCCATGGGCAGCCGGGAGGACAGACAGGCGGCGGCGGGCTTGTCCCAGGTGCGCAGGCCCAGCCGCCGGGACATGGCTCGCACCTCGCTCTTGGTGAGGCCCGCCTCCACCAACGGAAAGCGCGCCCCGCGTTCGGTCGCCGCCTGCTGGCCGGGACGGTGGTCGGACAGGTCGTCGACGTTCACCCCGAGCACCACCGTGGCCGACTCGGCGTCGGCCAGCGGCGCCAGGGCGTCGAGGAGGCTGGCTTTGCAGTGATAGCAGCGGCGCTCGTCGTTGCGGACGTAGGCGGGCTCGTCCATCTCGGTGGTGGACAGCTCGCGGTAGCGCAGTCCCCACTCGGTGGCGAGGGCACGACAGTCGGCCAGCCCGTGGGCGGGCAGCGAGGGAGAGACGGCGGTGGTGCACAACACCTTCTCGGGGCCGAGCACGGATGTGGCCGCCCAGGCGAGCAGGGCCGAGTCGGCACCGCCGCTGAAGGCCACCACCATGGGCCCCACGCCCTCGAGGACGGCGGTGAGAGGGCCGAGCTCGGTTTCGGTGGCTCGGCCGGCGGCGCTGTCGATGGCGGGGCCG
>DMNK01000058.1:16821-17419 GCA_003453695.1 Acidimicrobiaceae bacterium
TCGAAGCGCATCTGGTACACGCACTCCTTCAGGTCGTCGGGATGCTCGGCGAACAGCGTCACTCCCCACTCGAAGTCGTCCAGGCCGGTGGAGCCGGTGATGAGCTGGAGCACCCGGCCCCGGAAGGTGCGCCCCACGGCCCCGTGCCCGAGCATGAGCTCCTTGCGTTCGTCGTACCCCAGCGCGTACCAGTTGCGCTCGGGGCCGCGGCGCTTGGACATGGGATAGAAGCAGAAGGCCCGCTTTCCCTCGGGCGGGAGCTGGGGGTACAGCCGGGCCTGGCGCATCTCCTCGGGGATGCCCTGGGCGTACTCGGACACCTCGGTGACAGAGACGTAGGAGCCGGCCGCCTCGAGCCCGGCCCGGCGCAGGTCGGTCTGGAGCCGGCGCAGCCTGGTCACGTCGGGGCCGAGGGCCATGACGGCCAGGTCGGCCTTGTGCCCGAGCATGGCCACCGTCACCACCTGGTCGCCGGCCTGGCGAGCGGCCTTGACGGCGGAGACGACGGCCTGGGCGTCGGTGTCGGGCGTGACGCGCAGGAAGAGGTGCAGCACTCCCCAGCCGACCTGAGGCGAGAGCGGTGCGGGGGCGCCGGTCA
>DMNK01000058.1:17650-17870 GCA_003453695.1 Acidimicrobiaceae bacterium
GCGGTGCGGGGGCTTCGGCCATCGACAGGAGTCTAGGAAGAGCAGAGGGGCGCCCCGAAGGGCGCCCCTCTCCACGTGGTCGTGGCTGGAGGAAGGACTTAGAAGTCGTCCATCCCGCCGCCGGGCATGGCCGGGGCGGCCTCCTTCTCGGGCTTGTCCACGATGACCGCCTCGGTGGTGAGGAACAGCCCGGCGATGGACGCCGCGTTCTGCAGCGCCG
>DMNK01000058.1:18067-18405 GCA_003453695.1 Acidimicrobiaceae bacterium
GCCGAGCGGGTCACCTTGGCGGCGTCGATGACGCCGGCGTCGAACAGGTCCTCGTAGTCGCCGGTGGCGGCGTTGAGCCCCTCGGCCGGCTTCTTCAGGTTCCGCACCCGCTCGACCACCACACCGCCCTCCAGGCCGGCGTTCTCGGCGATCTGCTTGAGCGGGCTCTCGACGGCCTTGGCCACCATGCGCGCACCCGTCGCCTCGTCACCCTCGAGCTTCTCGGCCCGGTCGAGGATGTTGGTCTGGGCCCGAAGCAGGGCCACGCCGCCGCCGGGGACCACGCCCTCCTCGATGGCCGCCTTGGTGGTGGACACGGCGTCCTCGATGCGGTGCTT
>DMNK01000058.1:18653-18983 GCA_003453695.1 Acidimicrobiaceae bacterium
CAGCTTGGCCAGGCGCTCCTGCAGCTTCTCCCTGTCGTAGTCGGAGTCGGTGTTCTCGATCTCGGCCTTGATCTGGTTGATGCGGCCCTTGATGTCGGAGTCCTCGCCGGCACCTTCCACGAGAGTGGTCTCGTCCTTGGTGACGACGAGCTTGCGGGCCCGGCCCAGCAGGTCGAGTCCGATGTTCTCGAGCTTGAGGCCGACCTCCTCGGTGACCACCTGGCCGCCGGTCAAGATGGCCATGTCCTGGAGCATGGCCTTGCGGCGCTCACCGAAGCCGGGCGCCTTCACCGCCACGCTCTTGAACGTGCCGCGGATCTTGTTGACCAC
>DMNK01000058.1:19213-19406 GCA_003453695.1 Acidimicrobiaceae bacterium
CCACGTCCTCGGCGATGATCACGAGCGGCTTGCCCGTCTGCATGACCTTCTCGAGCACGGGCAGCAGGTCGCGCACGGCCGAGATCTTGTTGCCCACGAGCAGGAGGTAGGGGTCCTCGAGCACCGCCTCCATGCGCTCGGGGTCGGTGATGAAGTAGGGCGAAACGTAGCCCTTGTCGAACTGGAGGCCCTC
>DMNK01000011.1:0-13850 GCA_003453695.1 Acidimicrobiaceae bacterium
CTAGTTCGACGGTCCCGGGAAGGGAGGGAGCCTCTTCAGGACCAGCGGCCCGGTCGGGGATGATCTGAGCCGGGCTGCGTTCTCACGCTCCACGGCAGCAACCCCTCGCTCCCACTCGGCGATCGCCAGGCGGCGTCCCGCGTCGCCGCGCCCGGCAGCGACTTCGAGGCTCGCAGAAAGCTCCTCGGACACCCGGGCGATCTCGTCCGTCAGGTCGGCTATGGCCAGGCGGCGTCTATCCGACTGCTCCCGAGCCGTCTGTCGCTCCTGCCCCATGGGCAGTTGGTACCACGATGCGTGCCTTCCTAAGCGCAACCCGCGCAGTTCTTACTTCTCCCTCGGTGCGAAGACGGCGTGAGCCTCATGCAACTCGACCTGAGGCTCACCCTGAATACCTACTTCTTGCACACCCGGCATGAGGCGGGACTCGACGAAGGTGTTGAAGTCTGCGGCGCTGTCCCACAGGTCGATGACGTTGATGCCGCCGTCGGTGAACCACGCAACGTGATGAATGGCACCCTTGGGGACATCGGTCTCCCAGGAGACGACCTTCCGCGCCTGGTCGTACTGATCACGAGTAACACCTTCCCACCGCATCTTCATAACCGTCGCCACGTCCACTCCTCCTTGTCTCACGCTGACGTGCGGGCATCCTGCAAAGCACTGTCGAGCCAGACTCCCGTTGCGTTTCCTTCAGCTACCCATTCGGCGCCGAACCTGCTGTCGGATCACCCGAGCAGGAGAGCAGGGACTCCTCAGGCTCGCCTGCCTGGGAGTACTCGAGGTTGACGGTCCGGAGCGGGTCCCTGGATCCCTCAGGGTCGGTGACCCCCGGCTCTGAGGTCAGCCGCTCGCCATGACGGGCGTAGCGTTTCCGAGTGCCTGGAACCGGGCCGGCCCCAGGGTGATCATCCGGCTCGCCAATTACTCGCTTCGCAACGCCGTAGCCGGTCGTATCCGGGCCGCGGCCCAGCCAGGAACCCCCGCAATTGCGTTCGCCACCACAATCGTCGCGGGGATGATCAACCCGACCGCGTACACGGGCACAAGCGCCGGCGAAGTCGAGCCGATGCCTGACGCGGCGAGATCCCAAGACCAGCGGCCTGCTGCAACCCCGAGCGGCAGGCCCACGACCAGCGAAACCAGAGCGAAGGACGTGGCCTGCCAGGCCACCACGGCAGCCACCTGATGTCCGTCGAAACCGATGGTCTTCAATATCGCCAGGTCATGCCGGCGACGCCGGAGCGACGTGACAAGGGTGTTGCCCACTGTCATGGCACCCAACAACGCGACGAGGCCCGCCAATAGTAGTGGGAGACGGTCGACACTCTTGAGATTGACCACATCTTCGGCAGGAATGTCGCGGAGCACCGTGCCGCCGAACTGGCGACGCAGGCTGGCGTACGCCGCCGAGTGCGAAACACCAGGTGCGTAACGAACCGCGAAGAGATTGAAGACCGTGGGCGGAACACTCGACTGGCTCGACTGCGTCTGCTGCTGCGCCTGAGCCTGCTGACGAACGGCGGGACCATAGACCCATCCTCCATCACCAATTCCGTTCGTGAACAGGTCGCCGATCGAGGGGGACAGCATCGTTCCGACGATGCGCAGCCGGAAGTTCCCTCCTGGGGCCCGCACCACCACGGACTGACCGATCCCTTTGTGCAGCTGTTCGCTCGTCTTCGTGCCCAGAACGATCTCGTCGCCGGCGCGCGGGGGCCGACCCGTTAGGAGCGCGGGATGTACATCGCCCTTCATGGGGTCGAAGGCGAGCAGGGTGTCCACCACCTTGCCCTCGATAACGACATTGCCCTGGCTGGCACCGGCAAGGATGGAGATGGCCGAGTAGCTGGAAACGAAGCGATTGTGGGAGAGCAGCGCCTGTGCTTCGGCTTCACGGTCTGTGAGGTCGTTCGGATTCCCCACGAGCACGTCCCAGTTCCAACCCTGTTCACGAGGACTGGCGATGAGATGGTCGAGGCTCTTCGAAAACGTGAAGGAGGTGGCGAGGGCCATCACTGCCACGATCGCGCTCAGCAACGCAGTCGCGATCGGCACGGCTCTGCTGCCAAAGCCGGACCGGATCCCGTACGACACACCGATGGCGGCGGCGGGAGGCACCCCGGAGCTGGAAATGGTCCTGTCAGCCCAAGACGCTCGCGTCCGACGGGTCCCTTCGTCCGCCTCTAGCGCCGGCCGACGGCTCGCCCGCCACGCAGGAACGATCGATCTGGCACAGATCAGCAAGCCGACTACAAGGGCGCCGGGAACGAGAATCGCCACGTTGAAGGCGAACCCCGGTTGGATCTCGGCCTGACGCGCCAGGCCGACAGGCAACAGTGGCGACCCGAGAAATGCCACGACGAGAGCAACCAGTCCCCCTGCAAACCCAATGACTCCGGCGCGCAACATCACAATCGCCACCAGTTGTCCACGTGTCACGCCGAGACTCCGCAGCGTGGCGAAGTCCAAAGCCTCGACCACGACCTTTCGAGTAACTGCCTGACCGACGAGCAACATGGTCACCAGGAGGGCCAATCCTCCAAAGAGGAGGAGCGCGATGACTTCGACGTGGATACCACGTTGGGCACTGGCGGCTGCCGTGCGAAACCCGTTGACATTGCCAGCGCTGGCGAAGACCTGGCCTTGCCCGATCGCCGTCGCGGCAGACGAGAACGCCTTCCAGTCGGCGACTCCGTGTTGCAGCCGGACGGCGAAGAACTGAAGTCCGGGGATGCTCTCGACGGGAACATTCAAACCGGACGCCAAGCGGATGAGGAACGCAGGGGTCAGATACACGTTCTGCTGCCCTTCGTAGTCGACATCCTGCTGCGCGGCGATGGGCAAGATGGCGCTCACATCGCTCGGGAACCGAATGATGCCAGTGACCTTGGCGGTGAACCGGGGCCCGGTGGAAACGGAATTGAAGCCATTCGTCAAGCCGGTGAAGTTGGCACTTTGGATTTGGGCGTAGGAAGGCGAGTAGAGCGGGATGCGGCTCCCGACATGGAGGTGCCGAACCTCGGCCGCCAACTCGTTGATCATGACCTCGAACGGCCTTGACGGGTCCGCCATTCGTCCCGCCACTACATATGGGCGGTCCACGCTATGGAAGAGGGACTTGTTCGCCGCACCGAAGAAATTGAGGTTGCCGGCCGAACTGGGCGTGGGGCTGGTGGCAAGGAACAGGTATGCACTACGAAACCATGACGCGACCTGCGGGAGCTCGACGATCTTCTTGGCTGCGCCGAACGGCGCCAGCGAATTGGCAGCGCTCGCCGGTACCGGCGGAAGTGATGATGGGCTGCCAAAGATGAATCCGCCGTCGTCAGGCAAGCTGAAATCGAGGAGTCGGGACGTCGCCGTGTCCGCTCGACGTGCACCCGAGAATGCCGCCAGTGCAACCCCTCCGCCGATGCCGACGAAGATCACCAGGACCAGCAGAGTGCGCCATGTCGCCCGGAGCTCGGTGCGCAGGCGAAGCCAAATCACCCCCAACCCGCCGCCTCGTTCAGTCGCCGCGCCGCTCACCTGAGACATTGAGGCACGTGGTCGAGCACCTTGCCAAGGGTGACAGCTCGCTCGAGCGCGGGGAAGAACCTTCCCCCTGTCCGGTGGTGCCACCCCCACGCACGGCCTGGAGGTCTCGTGTCAGGGACGGCGGTCGCACCGCGTGGCAAGCCGAGCCGTGAGCTGGGCCATCCGCCTCGTGCCGGCGCGCCTGGCTTCATGGCCTGAAGCGAAGGCAATGCGGGATGCCGAATCAGGGAGTCTGGTCAGATGGCGAAGCGGAGGCGGCCAAAGGGTCGCCTGGGTGATTCCGCGACGCACCAGGAGGCACCAGCGCATGTCCGGCCGGGACCGGACGTAGAAACTCGAGGTCTTACGGGATGTGGATCCCCGAGACGGCCCGGGCGATCACGAGGCGCTGGACCTCGGAGGTGCCCTCGAAGATGGTGTAGATCTTCGAGTCCCGGTGCCAGCGCTCGACGGGGTGCTCCCGGATGTAGCCGTAGCCACCCATGATCTGGATGGCCTCCTCGGTCACCCACACCGCGGTCTCCCCGGCGAACAGCTTCGACATCGATCCCTCGCCGGCCGTGAAGGGCTGGCGGGTGGCGCCCATCCACGCTGCGCGCCAGATGAGCAGCCGGGAGGCGTCGATGCGCGTCTTCATGTCGGCCAGCTTGAAGGCGATGCCCTGGTTCTCGATGATGCGCCGTCCGAACGCCTTGCGCTCCTTGGCGTAGTCGAGGGAGTACTCGTAAGCGGCTCGGGCGATTCCGAGAGCTTGGGCGCCCACGGCAGGGCGGGTGGCTTCGAACGTGGCCATGGCCGCCTGCGAGTTGGAGCGCTTTCCCTCTTTCGCCCGCGCCAGGCGTTCGTCCAGCTTCTCCTTGCCGCCCAGCAGGCAGCTCCCCGGCACGCGTACGTCGTCGAGGATCACCTCACCGGTGTGCGAAGCCCGGATGCCCATTTTCTTGAACTTCTGCCCGGCCGAGAGCCCGGCGGTCCCGGGAGGGACGATGAAGCTGGCTTGACCGCGCGACCCCAGGTCAGGATCGACACTCGCCACGACCACGTGGATGTCGGCGATGCCGCCGTTGGTGATCCACGTCTTCGTCCCGTTGAGGACCCACTCGTCCTTCGCTTCGTCGTACACGGCGCGCGTGCGAAGTGCGCTCACGTCCGAGCCGGCGTCCGCCTCCGACACGCAGAAGGCCGCCATCTGGATCTTCTCGGGGGTGCCGTAGCACTGCGGTCCCCATTCGATGAGCTGTTCGGGTGTGCCGTTGGCGGCGATGCCGGCCAACCCGAGGGTGCTGCCCAGGATGGCAAGGGTCAGGCCGGCGTCACCCCAGGCCAGCTCCTCGTTGACCAGGCACATGGTGAGCCCGGTGGGGTCGAAGAAGGCCTGGCTCACGAAGTCGAAGGAGTACAGCCCGATCTTGGCCGCCTCCTCGATGATCGGCCACGGCGTCTCTTCCCGCTCGTCCCACTCGTGGGCGGCGGGGCGCATCACCTGTTCGGCGAAGTCGTGGACCCACTTCTGGATCTGAAGCTGGTCCTCGTTGAGCTCCATCGAGAATGCTGACGCCATGTCCTCCCCTTGCGTCCACCGGGCTGAGCGGGCGGGACGGCCGTCCGCGGGCGCAGGGTCTGCGTCGCCTCGGCCTGCCGCCCTCGCCCTACCCTTAGTTACTCAACGGTAACCTAGCGGGAGCGGCAGGACAACCTTCCCGGGGTCGACTGGGCGCGCACAACCCCCTGACCTGGGGTGATGCCTACCTAGTACCGCGGAAGCGGAAGCTTCAGGCCGTGGCGAGGCGGACGTCCACCGCTTGGAGGCCCTTCGGGCCCTCCTTCACCTCGAACTCGACCGGCTGGCCTTCTTCGAGGGTGCGGTAGCCGTTCATCTGGATGGCGGAGTGGTGGACGAACACGTCCTCGCCGCCGTCGGGCTGGGCGATGAACCCGTAGCCCTTCTCCGCGTTGAACCACTTGACCGTTCCCGACGGCAAATCTCCCGCCTCCTTCTCGGCGCCCCCGTGGCCGGAAAACCTACCTCGCCGCCCCAGGCGACACCCGGTTCGCCGTGCCCCGCCGCCGCCCGCCCGTCAGCCCCCACGCCGGTGCAGCCTGGTGCCCTCCGAGGTGTCCTCGACCGTCCAGCCCTCGGCCTCGAGCCGCTCCCGGATCTCGTCGGCCCGGGCCCAGTCGCGCCCGGCACGGGCGTGGTCGCGTTGGCGGACCAACGCCGCGCTCGCCTCGTCGATCTCCGCCCGGCCTGAGCCGAGCTCCAGCCCGAGGGCACCGGCGAGCACGGCCACCGTGGTGGCCAGGGCCCGGGCGACGTCCTCCCGGCCTGCGTCGGCGGCGGTGTTGGCCCTCCGCACCAGGTCGAACAGGCCGGCCACGGCCGCCGGCGTGTCCAGGTCGTCGTCCATGCGGGCGGTGAAGGCGGCCAGCACCACGGGGTCGACACCGGCGCCCGGAGCTTCGGCGGCGGTCACCGCTGCCAGCGTCGGTGCCAGCTCGAAACGCCGGGCCAGTGCATCGAGGCGGGCCAGCCCTTCTTCGGCGTCGGCGAGCGTGGCGGCGGTCACCTCGATGGGCGAGCGGTAGTGGGCGCGCAGCACGAGCAGGCGATAGGCGCGGGGGTCGGTGTTGGCGAGCAGGTCGGTCAGCGTCGTGTAGTTGCCGAGCGACTTGGCCATCTTCTCGTCGCCCACCGTCACGAGCCCGTGGTGGGCCCAGTGCCGGGCGAAGGGCCGTCCCCAGACCACCGCCTGGGCGCGCTCGTTCTCGTGGTGCGGAAAGACGAGGTCGATGCCTCCACCATGGAGGTCGAACCCGTCGCCGAGCAGCTCGAGGGACATCACCACGCACTCGGTGTGCCATCCGGGCCGCCCCGGCCCCCACGGAGAGCCCCACGTGGGCTCCCCGGGTTTGGCCTTCTTCCACAGCACGAAGTCGAGCGGTGAGCGCTTCTCCTCCCCCACCTCCACCCGGGCCCCCGCCCGCAGGGAGTCCAGGCCCTGATGGGCCAGCAGCCCGTACCCGTCCACCTTCTCCACCGACAGGTAGACACCGTCGGAGGTCTCGTAGGCGGCCCCGCTTCGTACCAGCTCCTCGATGAGCGCCACCATCTTCTCCACGAAGGCGGTGGCGTGCGGTGCGTCGGTGGGCCGGAGCACGCCCAGGGCGTCGACGGCCTGCCACCACACCTCTTCGTACTGCTCGGCCACCTCCTCGGGCGCGCGGCCCTCGGTGGCGGCCCGGTTGATGATCTTGTCGTCGATGTCGGTGACGTTGGAGACGTGACGGACGCGCAGGCCGGAGAATTCGAGGTACCGGCGCAGGACGTCGAAGACGAGGGCGGCACGACCGTGGCCGATGTGCGGCACGTCGTAGACGGTGAGCCCGCACACGTACATGCTGACGTCACCGGGGTCCCGCAGCTGGAGCGGCGTGACCGTGCCGCTCGCCGTGTCGTAGAGCCGCAGCACTCGGATACCGTAACCGGATCGTGGACGCCGCCAGGACCGCATCGCAGGCGCAGGACGGCGGTCTCACCGGGGCCGTCGTGGCAGGGCCGGCGCTCGAGGCGCCCCGTCCTCCCGAGGTGCCGGAGCGTCCCAGCCTCGAGGGCCTCGAAGAGAAGTGGGCCCGTCGCTGGGCGGAGGACGACACCTACCGCTTCGACCGCAGCGTCCCCCGGGAGCAGGTCTTCGCCATCGACACCCCGCCGCCCACCGTGTCGGGGTCGCTGCACGTGGGCCACGTGTTCTCCTTCACCCACACCGACACCGTGGCCCGACAGCGGCGGATGAGCGGCAAGGCCGTCTTCTATCCGATGGGGTGGGACGACAACGGCCTCGCCACGGAGCGCCGCGTCCAGAACTTCTTCGGCGTGCGCTGCGACCCGAGCCTCCATCGCCACCCGGACTTCGCCCCGCCGGCGGACTCCGGCACGCAACAGGTGCCGGTGTCGCGTCCCGATTTCGTGGACCTGTGCCACCGGCTCACGGCCGAGGACGAGAAGGCGTTCGAAGCGACCTTCCGCCGCCTGGGGCTGTCGGTGGACTGGGGACTGCAGTACACGACCATCTCCGCCGAGGCCCGGCGCATCAGCCAGCGCGGCTTTCTCCATCTGTTGGCCGGGGGGCACGCCTATCTGGCCGAGGCCCCCACCCAGTGGGACGTCGACTTCCAGACGGCGGTGTCCCAGGCCGAGATGGAGGACCGCGACGTCTCCGGCGCCTATCACCGCCTGCGCTTCCCGTCGGCGTTCGACGCCGGCGCCGGCATCGAGATCGAGACCACCCGGCCCGAGCTCCTCCCCGCCTGTGTGGCGCTCGTGGCCCACCCCGACGACCCCCGCTACCGCCCGTCGTTCGGCTCCGAGGTGCTCACCCCTCTGTTCCTGGCCCCGGTGCCGGTGCTGGCCCACGAGCTGGCCGAGCCCGACAAGGGCACCGGCATCGCCATGGTGTGCACCTTCGGCGACACCACCGACGTCACGTGGTGGCGCGAGCTCGGGCTCCCCACGCGCACCGTCGTAGGCCGCGACGGGCGACTGCACGATGCGCCGTTCGGCGAACCGGGGTGGGAGTCACAGGACCCCTCCGCCGCCCGCGCCGTCTACGGGGAGCTGGCGGGGCGCACCGTGGCCCAGGCCCGGCGCCGGATCGTCGAGCTGCTCCGGGAGTCGGGCGCCCTGGTGGGCGAGCCCAAGCCGGTCACCCATGCCGTGCGCTTCTACGAACGCGGCGAGCGTCCCCTCGAGATCGTCTCCAGCCGCCAGTGGTACGTGCGCACCATGCGCATGCGCCCCACCCTGCTCGAGGCGGGCCGCCGGCTGCGCTGGCACCCGCCCCACATGGTGCACCGCTACGAGTCGTGGGTGGAGGGACTGAACGGCGACTGGAACATCAGCCGCCAGCGGTTCTTCGGCGTGCCCTTCCCGGTGTGGTACCCGGTGGGAGCCGACGGGACGGTGGGGTTCGAGCGTCCCATCGTCCCTGCAGAGGACGAGCTCCCTGTCGACCCCTCCGACGACGTGCCGCCGGGGTACGCCCAGTCCCAACGCGGCGCGCCGGGCGGCTTCGTCGGCGACCCCGACGTCATGGACACCTGGGCCACCTCCTCCCTCACCCCGCAGATCGCCGGGCGCTGGGGGGACGACCCCGACCTCTTCGGGCGGGTGTTCCCCATGGACCTGCGGCCCCAGAGCCACGAGATCATCCGCACGTGGCTCTTCTCGACGGTGGTGCGCAGCGAGCTCGAGCACGGCACGCTCCCGTGGAGCGACGTGGAGATCTCGGGATGGATCCTCGACCCCGACCGCAAGAAGATGGCCAAGTCGAAGGGGAACGTGGTCACCCCGACCGAACCGCTCGAGCGCTTCGGCACCGACGCCGTGCGCTACTGGGCGGCGTGCGGTCGTCCCGGCGTCGACACCGCCTACGACGAGGCGCAGATCAAGGTGGGTCGCCGGCTCGCCACCAAGGTGCTGAACGCGTCCAAGTTCGCCCTGGGCCGCCTCCAGGGCGGCCCGATGCCCGGCGCCGACGCCATCTCGTCGCCTCTCGACACGTCGATGCTGGCCGGACTGGCCGCCGTGGTCGACGACACCACCGCCGCCTTCGACGCCTTCGACTACGCCCGGGCCCTCGAGCGCACCGAGGGGTTCTTCTGGCCCTACTGCGACGACTACGTGGAGCTGGTCAAGGGACGGGCCTATGAAGACCCGGCCGACCCCGAACCGGCATCGGCGCGCGCCGCGCTGGCCCTGTCGTTGTCGGTGCTGCTGCGGCTGTTCGCCCCCGTCCTGCCCTTCGTCACCGAGGAGGTGTGGTCGTGGTGGCACACGGGCTCCATCCACCGGGCGCCGTGGCCCGCCACCGCCGAGCTGCCGCCGGGGACGGCCGCCCGGGACACCGCCGTGCTGGACATGGCCGCCCAGGTGCTCGGAGCGGTGCGGCGCGTCAAGACGGCGGCCAAGCGCTCCATGCGGGTGCCGGTGGCGCGCCTGACGGTGACCGACAGCGCCGAGCGCCTGGGCCTGCTGGCCCTGGCCGAGGGGGACGTGCGCGAGGCGGGGGGGGTCATCGAGCTGGCCACGGCGGTCGGTGCCCCCGAGGTCGAGGTGGTGCTGGCCGAAGAGTCAGGCTGAGGGGGCGGCGTCCGCTTCCGCAGCGGCGCCGCTCGCCGACAGGGCGTCGGCGGGGAGCACGTGCAGGCGGGCGCCTTCGAGGAACCGCACCACCGCCGCCACCATGTGGGCGCTGCGCACGGAGGGGAGGACGTCGAAGGCGTGCTGCGTGAAGGGGAGCTCGGCGTAGAGCACCGGTGAGCGCGACACCTGGCGCAGGCGGTGGGCGAAGTCCTGGGCGTCGGCCACCGGGATGAGGGTGTCGTTGCGCCCGTGGATGACGAAGAACGGCGGAGCGTCGGGACGGAGCCGGTAGAGCGGCGAGGCGGCCCGGAAGACCTCGGGGTGCTCGGCGTAGGTGGTCTTGAAGATCCGCTTCTCGAACATGCGCAGCTCGCCCCAGTCGCGCAGCGTCTTCCCGCCGTCGTGGGCGGTCATGTCGTACTGGCCGTAGATGGGGACGCAGGCGTCGACATGGCAGTCGGCGTCCTCGAAGCCGGGCTGGAAGTCGCGTTCCCCGGCCGACAGGGCCAGCAGGGCGGCGAGGTGCCCACCGGCCGAGCCCCCGCCCACGGCCACGAAGCTCGGGTCGCCGCCGTAGCGGTGGATGTTGTCCCGCACCCAGGCGATGGCCCGCTTGCAGTCCACGATGTGGGCCGGCCAGGCGTTCTTCGGGCTCAGCCGGTAATTGACGGTCACCCCCACCCAGCCGCGCCGGGCCAGCTCGAAGAGGAGGGGCAAACCCTGCTCGCGCTTGTCGCCGATGATCCAGGCCCCGCCGTGGACGTACACGAACACCGGGGCGTTCTCGGGCGGGTCGGTGCGCCGCACGATCACATCGAGGCGATGGGCGCGCCGGCCGTCGCCCCAGTAGTCGATGTTGCGGATGGTCCGGGCCGCCCGGGAGGGACGCGGCAGCGGGTAGATGAGCCGGGGGAAGCGCCACATGGTGTCGCGGCCGCTGCGGGGGAGCTCGACGCCCGGCACGGCCGGGAGCGGCACCTCCTCCTCGGCCTGGGCCAGCACGTGGTGGGCCCGGTCCGAGTACACGGCGTGGACGAAGAGGCCGATCCAGGAAGCCACGGCGATGGCGAGCCCCAGCCACCCCGGCCACGCCCCGAAAGCGCCGAAGTAGGCGAAGACGGCGGTGGCCGCCGCCTGCCAGACGATGTGCCAGACGGGCATCTCGGCGGTGTACCAACCGGCGAAGAAGCTCTGGACGACGAGGAACCCGGCCCGCGCGGGCCGGAAGGCGTTCAGGACCAGCAGCGCCCCGAAGGCGCTGACGGCCAGATACGCCCAGGACCAGGCCATCGAGCTGTCCGCCATGGCACCATCCTGGCGGAGGGCGCGAGAATGCGCACGTCGAGGGGCCTGGCGGGCGACCGGCTCCGGAAGGGCAGCGGGTCATGGAGCGACTGAGCGGTCTGGACGCCGCCTTCACCTACCTCGAGACGCCGAGCCTGCACATGCACGTGTCGATGGCGGCCGTCTTCGACCCCACCACCGTGCCGGGCGGCTACAGCTACGACAAGGTCCGCGAGCTCGTCTCCGAGCGGCTGGCCCGTGCGCCCATCTTCCGGCGCCGGCTGGTCCAGGTCCCCTTCCGCCTCGACCACCCCTACTGGGTGGAGGACCCTGCCTTCGACATCGACTACCACATGCGACGCGCCGCCCTGCCCGCCCCGGGAGGCATCGAGGAGCTGGCGGAGTTCGTCGGCGACGTCTGCAGCCGTCAGCTCGACCGAAGCAAGCCCCTGTGGGAGATGTACCTCGTCGAGGGGCTGGCCGACGGGCGCATCGGTGTCGTGACCAAGATCCACCACTGCACGATCGACGGTGTGTCCGGTGCCGAGCTGCTGAGCGAACTGTTCGACCTGGAGGCCGACCCCGCTCCCAAGCCGGTCGCCGAGGAGCTGCCCGGCCTGCGCTCGGGGCTGCCTTCCGACCTCGTGCTCTTGGGGCGGGCCGTGGTCGCCCGGGCCACCCGGCCGGCGCGGCTCACCCGGCTGGCCTGGAAGACGGGCAAGGCCTTCTTCGATGTCCGGCGCGTGCGCCAGTCGACGCCGGCGGGCAACGCCGCGCTCCCGCTCACCACGCCGCGCACGTCGCTCAACCAGGCCATCACCGCCCACCGGCGGGTGGCCTTCTCGACCATCTCGCTCGACGACGTGAAGCGGGTGAAGAACGCCCTCGAGACGACCGTCAACGACGTGGTGCTGGCCATCTGCACCGGGGCTCTGCGCCAGTACCTCATCGACGGCGACGAGCTGCCCGACGACCCGCTCGTCGCCACCGTGCCGGTGTCGGTGCAGGGGGCGCAGGTCAAGAGCGCCAACAAGGTGTCGGCCATGTTCGTGGCGCTCCCCTGCCGGGTCGACGACCCGGTGAAGCGGCTCCTCACCATTCGCGACAGCACCAAGGGCGCCAAGGAGGAGCACAAGGCGCTCGGCGCCGAAGTCCTCCTCGACTGGGCCGAGCACGCCACCCCCAACCTGTTCTCGGCGGCGGCACGTGCCTACACACGCTTCCGCCTGGCCGAGCACCACCGCCCCATCCACAGCCTGGTCATCTCGAACGTGCCCGGGCCCGACTTCCCCATCTACCTGGGCGGCTCACGGCTGGTGGCCGGCTTCCCCCTCGGGCCGGTGATGGACGGCGCCGGCCTCAACATCACGGTGATGAGCTACCGCGGCACCCTCAACTGGGGGCTCATGGCCTGCCGCGAGACGGTTCCCGGCCTCGACCGCCTGGCCGGCTACATCCCGGCGGCCCTGGAAGAGCTCTTGTCGTCGGCAGGGCTCGACCCGGCCACGCCGGTGGGCGTGGCGCCGGGGCCCGACCGTCGGGCACCGGTGGGCTAACCGGTCCGGCGGTCCCGCACGCGGTCGACGGCGCCCACCAGCCGGTGGGCCAGACGCGATCCGATGGCCGACTTGAGCTCCGAGGGGTGGGGGTAGGTGGTGGCGTGGCGCTTGGCGTGCTCGAGGCGCAGTCCGAGCCTGGCGAGCTCTTGGGGCGAGGCGACCTGGCGAAGGGCCGGGAACAGCAGCCGGTCCTCGTGCTCGAGGTGGGCCCGGGTGTCCGCCGCCAGCTTGGTGAGCTCGGTTCGGTAGTCGGCGGAGGTGCCCACCACCTCGACGAGTCGGTACAGCGTCATGTCGAGCTCCTCGTGGTCGAGCCGGCCCTGCTTGGCGGCGTCCAGGCCGCCGTCCATGTGGCGGGACACGAACGGATAGAAGTGCTCGATCTCGACGGCGGAGTGCACAGACATCTCGTAGCGGAGCTCGTCGAGGACCCGGGGCGGCGCCGCTTCGGCCTGCTCCTCCAACCGGGCGAGCAACGCCAGGATCCGGCGATGGTCCTCGCCCAGGAGCTCCAGCCCGTCGGTTCGGTCAACCACGGTGCGGCTGCCACGGCGGGCGTCGGAGGAGGGAGGCCTCGAAGGCGGGGTAGACGACGAGCTCCTCGGCCACCTCATGGGTGAGCAGGGCCCGGACCAGATGGGGAAAGGCGTCTCCACGCTGTTCGAGGCTGAGGGTGAAGAACTCCTCCATCAGCTCGCGTGCCCGGACGTGGTCGTCCGAGACGACGTCCACGACGACGTCTCGGTCGCGCTCGGAGGTGCGCCATCTGTCGCCGGCCACGGCGCTCACCTACCCGGACCGCCTCGTGTGTATCCCCACCGGGGGGATGCGGGCGGCAGGGACACGGCGAGGCCCCGTCGACCCGGCGTTGCGGGAGCCCGGACATCTGGAGCATGGTCGAGTCCCGTCCGGACCTGGAGCCCAAACGAGGAGACGCCCATGGGTGGGAACCTGCGAGCAGAGACCGTGCACATCACGGGGCACGGGGGCGACGAGATCGAGGCCTACCTCGCTCAGCCCATCGGTGACCACGTGACACCGGCGGGCGGCGTGGTGGTGATCCACCACATGCCGGGCTACGACGCCGCCACCAAGGAGATCACCCGGCGCTTCGCCGCCCACGGCTATCCGGCCATCTGCCCGAACCTGTACCACCGGGAGGCACCCGGAGCGAGCCCCGACGACGCCGCCGCCGCCGCCCGCGCCAGTGGCGGCGTCCCCGATGAGCGCCTCGTCGGCGACGTCGCCGGCGGTATGGCCGCCCTGCGGGCGCTGGCGGTGTGCAACGGGAAGGCCGCCACCATCGGGTACTGCTCGGGAGGACG
>DMNK01000011.1:14167-15272 GCA_003453695.1 Acidimicrobiaceae bacterium
CGGCCTGTTCGGCGCCGACGACAAGTTCCCCGCCCCCGACGAGGTGGCCGAGCTCGAGAAGCTCCTCACCGAGCTCGGCAAGGACTTCGAGTTCCACACCTACGACGGTGCCGGCCACGCCTTCTTCAATGTGGACCGGCCCTCCTACCGCGCCGAGGCAGCCGCCGACGGGTGGGAGCGCATCTGGGGCTTCTTCGGCCGGCACCTGGCGTCCTGATCATGTGCACCTACAGGACCGAGCTGCTCGCCGTGCATGGCAGCGGCAAGGGCCCGGCCGGCTGGTTCACGCTCAGCGACGTCAGCGTGTACGTCGACCATCCCGTGCACGCCCTGGCGCTGCACACCCTTAACATCGACCTCCGGAACCCCGAGCTGGGCCCGGCGGCCAGGGTGGCCGTCGAGCTCGACGCCACCTCGGCACGAGCCCTGGCCGAGGCCATCGTCCGGGCGCTCGACGACCTGCCACCCGGGGTGATGGACCAGTCCCCTGCCTCACAGGGGACATAAAGGAAGGCTTCAGGAAGCCCGAAGCCACCCCGCACAGAATCGGAACACGATGGACGACCAGAGCGGTCCCGACGACGTCGAACAGAACCGGCCGGGTCAGGTCCCGGGCCCGCCGCCCTCGAGCTACCCGCCTCCGGGCCAGCCCGCCTCCTCCTTCCCGACCCCTCCCCCGGGATGGTCGGCGCCGTGGGGCCAGTCACCCTCCGCCGACCCCACCGACCCTGGGGCGTCCCCCGGTGACCTGGCCGGCGGTCCGCCGCCGCCTCCCTACGGCACCCCGCCCTACGGCACACCCCCCTACGGCGGTGGGTGGCACTGGGGCCCGCCGGGGCCCGGTGGTCACCTCTACGGCACCACTCCCTGGCACCCCGGGTACCCGGGATACCGGGGCTACCCTCCGGCGCCACCGGGGGGGCGGCGCGCCCTCGTCGGCACCGTGCTGGCGGCCGGGGTGCTCTTGGCTGCGCTGTTCGGCGGGCTCATCGGCCACGACCTGTCCCGGACCTCAGGTGGGTCCGGCTTCGCCGGCATCGGCGGGGGGTCGAGCCCCACCTCACCACCGGCCAACGCGCCGGCCCACGCCGCCGCCATCGCCTCG
>DMNK01000011.1:15533-37116 GCA_003453695.1 Acidimicrobiaceae bacterium
TCCTCACCAACAACCACGTGGTCGAGGGTGCCAACCGGATCAGCGTGACCGACGTGGGCAACGGCAAGGTCTACAACGCCACGGTGGTCGGCTACGACCGCACCCAGGACGTGGCCGTCCTCCAGCTGAGCGGGGCGACGGGGCTGACGACCTGTCCCGTCGGGAACTCCACTTCGGTCAGCGCCGGACTGGGCGTGGTGGCGGTGGGCAATGCCAACGGCTCGGGAGGCACCCCCAGCTACGCGGCGGGCACCGTCACCGCCACCAACCAGACCATCACCGCCAGCGACGAGGTCGACGGCAGCTCCGAACAACTGAGCGGGTTGCTCGAGACCAACGCCAACATCGTCGCCGGCGACTCGGGCGGCCCGCTGGTCGACGCCTCGGGGCGCATCATCGGCATGGACACCGCCGCCTCGGCCGGGTTCCAGTTCGAGAATTCGAGCACCCAGGGATACGCCATCCCCATCAACCAGGCGACGAACATCGCCAAGCAGATCGAATCGGGCACCTCCTCGTCCACCGTGCACGTCGGCCCCACCGCCTTCCTCGGAGTGGGGGTGCGCGACGCCACCAACGGCGGGTCCCCGTTCGGAGGCGGGTCCAGCTCCGGACAAGGCGCCAAGATCGTCCAGATCGTGTCGGGCGGCCCTGCCGACCAGGCCGGTCTCGTCGTGGGTGACGTCATCACAGCGGTGAACGGCCAGCGGGTGGGCTCGGCCGAGGCCCTCACCGAGGCCATGACCACGCAGAAACCGGGAAACTCCGTGAACGTCACCTATCAAGACAGCTCGGGACAACAACACACCGTCGCCGTCGTGCTCGGGAGCGGCCCGTCCCAGTAGGCACCGGGCGTGGCGCCACGGCACCGGGGGTTCCGCTCCGACAGGGGCACAGCGCGTGGGGTAATGCCGGTCGCCTGGGTAGAACGCGTGGACGTCCGGTCGTTCGAGGAGGCCACATGCCAACCACGGTCGAGGACCTGCCCGGCACGCTCAAGCGGTCGCCCGAGTCTGCGCAGCGTCTGTACGAGAAGGTGCTGGACGATGCCCACCACGAGTACCACGACGAGCGCCGTGCCCATCAGACCGCCTACGCGGCGCTCAAGCACAGCTTCGAGAAGGTGGGCGACCACTGGGAGCCCAAGGACGAACGAGGCCCCTCCGACGAGCGCAGCAAGGCACCCCGCGGGCGAGGCGGCGAGACAGCGGGAGGGGTCGACGTCGAAGGCCACTCCAAGGACGAGCTGTACGAGAGGGCCAAGGAGCTCGACGTGCCGGGCCGCTCCAAGATGACCAAGATGGAGCTGGCACAGGCCATCGCCCGCCGCCAGGGCTGAACGCCGTCGGCCGGCGCGGCGCCCCACCCGCCGTCCACGGCCGTCAGCGGGCGAAGAAGTGCCACCCCACCCACATCCAGCCGACGAACAGCAGGACGCGTCGCGCCCCGGTGGCCGACAGGGCGCCGAGCGCAGTGCGCAGCCCGGCCACACCCCGGCCGCGCAGCGCCAGCACTTCGCAGACGACCGGCCCCGCCGCCACCGTCGCCCACACGGCCAGGACCAAGGCGCGTGTCACGACGGCAGCACCAGCCCGAAGCCGAGCGCCAGCCAGAGGGCGAAGCACAGCGCCTTCAGGCCCCGCAGGCGGGCTGCTTCGTCGTAGAGCGAGCTCACGGTGGGGAAGGCGTGGCGGCCGAACGGAAATCCCGCCGCGTAGGTCGCCAGCTCCCACAGCGCCAACGCCCCGAGCGCCGCCACCCAGGGCCACAGCCGCGCCCTGGCGCCCGGCTCGGCCGCTCCCCGGCGCACGAGGCCTGCCACCAGCGCCGCGCCCCCAGCAGCCATCGGCACGGCGGTCACGACGTCGGCCTCCGTGGTGAACGGCGAGGTGCCGGCCGCCAGGTAGCAGTAGCCGCCGCCGGCGATCACCGCCCCCGCCGCCACCAGCGGCTCGGGACCGAACCTCATCGTTTCGCCCGGAAAAGGCGCGGGTACGCCGCCGACATGACGACGGGACGTGGCGTGGCGGTCGTGACCGGTGCCAGCGCCGGCGTGGGCCGGGCCACAGCGCTGCTCCTGGCCGAGTCCGGCTTCGACGTGGCGGTGGTGGCCCGGGGGCGCGCCGGGCTGGAGGCCGCCGCCAAGGACGTGGAGAGCACCGGGCGCCGGAGCCTCGTCTGGCGCGCCGACGTCGCCGATCCCGCCGCCCTCGACGATGCCGCCGAGCGCATCGAGAGCGATCTGGGCCCTGTCGACGTGTGGGTCAACAACGCCATGACCACCATCTTCGCCCCCTTCACCGAGATCGACCCGGCGGAGTTCCGGCGCGCCGTGGAGGTGACGTTCCTGGGGCAGGTGTGGGGCACGAGAGCGGCGCTGGCCCGCATGCAGCCGAGGGACCGGGGCACGATCGTGAACGTCGGCTCGGCGCTGGGGTTCGTCTCCATCCCGCTGCAATCGCCGTACTGCGCGTCGAAAGCGGCGTGCCGGGCCTTCCACGACTCGGTGCGGGCCGAGTTGCTGCACGCCGGGAGCCGTGTGCGTCTCTCGCTGGTGCACCTGCCCGGCGTCAACACCACCCAATTCAGCTGGTGCCGAAGCGTGTTCAGGCGCCACCCCCGGCCTGTGGCCCCCGTCTACCAACCGGAGGTGGCGGCCCGGCGCATCGTCGACGTCGCCGTCGACGGACGCCGCGCCAAGGTCGTGGGGTCGTGGAACAGCCTGCTCGTGGCGGCGGCCAAGCTCGTTCCCGGCGTCGCCAACCAGTACGCGTCGATCGGTGCCTGGGACACCCAGCTGGCCGACGAGCCGCTGTCGCCCGACCGTCCCGTCAACCTGTGGGAGCCGGCAGACGACGACGCCGACTTCGGCGCCCACGGCATCTTCGACGACGAAGCCGGTGGAGTGCTCGACCGCCGCTTCCTCCGGTCCCTTCCTTCCACGGGCCGGGACCTGGCGCTGGCCGTGGGCCGGCGAGCCCGTGAGGTGGCGGCGCGTGTGGGCGCCGCCTGACGCAGCGCCGCCGCCCGGGCGGGGACACCGGCGAGCACCGAAGGGCGACATGAGCCGCCTCGTGAGCGCAGTCCCAGGTCACAGCGGTTCCGGCCCGATGGCGCTCCCGGAGGCGACTCGTCGCAGGGGCCCACGCTCACTACGGTGGGGCCGTGGCCCAGACGGCGACGACGGCGCACACCCCGGCGACAGGGCTGGCGCCGGCCCGGCGCGCCCGCATGGAGCCGATGGTCCGGCGCCTGCTCGTGGTGCCGGACCCGCACTCGGGCACGGCGCGCACCACCCGACGGGCCGACGCTTCGGCGCACCGGCTCTTCAACCTCTCGATGGCGCTGTCGGGACTGCGCTGTCTCCTCGGCTACGTCGTGCTCCCCATCGCCACCCCGGCGCTGGGTGCGGCCGCACGGGTCGGACCGGTGATCGGCATTCCCATCGCCGTGGTCGCCCTCGGGTTCGACGTCATGGCGGTGCGGCGGTTCTGGGCCGCCGACCATCCCTGGCGCTGGAGCGTGAGCCTCGTCTACGTGGTCGTCATGAGCCTGGTGCTGGCTCTGCTCGTCGGGGACATCGTGCACCTGACGGGCTGACCGAATCGGTGCGGGGTCGGCGGCTGCCCGCTGCGGTGACCATGTCCGGGCGCGGCTGAAGCCATGCCCGACGCCCGTCTGTCCGGACGTATCCGCTGGCTCGGCGTCTTCGTCATGTTGTGCTTCGTCGGCGTCTTCATCCAGCTCAACAACCTGCAGGTGTTCCAGGCTCACCACCTGGCCAACGCCCAGGACAACCCCAACGTGATCGCGGCGCGCTACGACCAGCCGCGGGGGACGATCACCACGTCGCAGGGGACGATCCTGGCCCAGTCGTCGAAGTCGCCTCCGGGGAGCACCTACGCCTATCAGCGCACCTATGCCCAGGGGCCGCTGTACGGCCAGATCACCGGCGTGTTCTCCTACAGCTACGGCCTGTACGGCGCCGAGGCGAGCTACAACTCCTACCTGATCGCCCACAACAAGCCGATCAAGACGCTCGGCGACCTGCTCACCACGACCACCGAGACGGACACGCTCATCCTGACCCTGCAGGACAAGCTGCAGCAGGCCGCCCAGTCGGCGCTCGGAGGACGCGACGGTTCGGTGGTCGTCCTCAACCCCACCAACGGCGCCATCCTGGCCATGTACTCGAACCCCACCTACGACCCCAACCCGCTGGCGTCGACGGTTTCGGCCACCGAGAAGAGCGCCTGGGCGGCGGACACCCAGAAACGCGACGCGTTGGGCTACTTCCCCTTCACCTCGCTCGCCTACCAGGACATCGCCTTCCCCGGGTCGTCCTTCAAGGTCGTCACCACCGCCGCCACCTACGAGAAAGCGCCGCAACTCGTGGGCGCCTCGATGCCGTACTACACGTGCATCCCGCCCCACACCTTCGGCGGCCAGACCACGTTCCTGTGCAACTTCGGGCACTCGGGCTGCGGCGGTGCCATCGCCCAGATGCTCCCGCCGTCCTGCGACACCGGGTACGCCACCCTGGGGACGCGCGTGGGCGCCGCCAACATGACGGCTGAAGCCGATGCCTTCGGCTTCAACAGCCAGCCTCCCCTCGACCTCCCCCCTTCGCCCGGCGAGGTGTCGCAGTTCCTGCAACCGAGCTGCTATCAGAACGCCCAGATCTTCCTGGCCTTCTCGTCGATCGGCCAGGACTGCACCAAGGCCACGCCGCTGCAGATGGCGCTCGTCGCCGCCGCCGTCGCCAACAACGGCGTGGAGATGACGCCGCACGTGATGTCGCAGATCCGCGACCAGCAGGGCCAGCTGGTGAAGTCCTATCCCCCCACCACCTGGCAGAAGCCCATGTCGCCGCAGACGGCGGGCGCCATCAGCCACCTCATGCAGGAGGTGGCGCAATTCGGCACGGCCGCCGGCATCTTCCCCGCCTCGGAGAACGTGGCCGCCAAGACCGGCACCGCCCAGGTGCAGAACTCGGCCGGCGTGGACATCGCCACCAACGACTGGATGATCGCCTTCGCCCCCGCCTCGGCCCCCAAGGTGGCGATCGCCGTCGAACTGCTCAACCAGCCGGTGTCGGGCACCGGCGCCGAGGAGGCGGGGCCCGTGATGCGCACCATGATCCAGAACGCGCTGGGAAGCTGAGCAAGGGCGCCGGCGTGCTGGGCATGGAGGATCAGGACCAGCACAGCGGGGACACGGGGCAGCCAGAGCTGTCGCTGTACCTGCTGGCCCGGGCGCTGGGCGAGGCGCTGACGGCGAACCAGGTGGCGGCGGCGGCCTTCGACCACGCACTGCGCAAGCTCGGAGCGGTGACGGCCGGCCTGTGGCTGCTGGGGGAGGACGACGTCATCCGGATGACGGCGAGCGTCGGTCCCGACAGCGAGCTGTGGGTGGAGGCGGTGGGCGACATCCCGTTGAGCTCGGACCTGCCCGCCGCCTTGGTGGTGCGGACCGGGACCATCGTCAGCTACTCCTCCATCGAAGAGCGCGACGCACGATGGCCGGCGTTGCAGGGCGTGGCGGGAAGCCCTGCCGTCGTCGTGCTTCCTCTGTCGGCCCGGGCCAGGCAGTTCGGGTGCATGCACATCGGATGGCCGTCGGCGGGCGTGGCCACGTTCCCCCCCGACTCGAGCGTGCTCTCGGCACTGGCGGAACTGTGCGCCGGGGCGGTGGACCGCGCCCGGCTGTACGAAGCCGAGCGCCGCGGCCGGCGCACACTCGAGTTCCTGCACCAGGGGACCCGGCTCATGGTGAGCGCCCTCGAACCGGACGAGATCGTCCGCGCCCTGGTGCGCATGGCCGTGCCCCAACTGGCGCCGTGGTGCGCCGTGTACGTCGCCGACGGCGACCGGCTCGAGCGCGTGGCCGTGGAGGTCTCGGGCGACCCCGAGCTCTCCGAGCTCCTCATGACGAGCGGGCCCGTCCACGTCGACGCCGACGTCCCCCTGGCCGAGGCGTACCGCACGAGCCGGCCCCTCCTGCTGCCCGAGGTGCGGCCTGAGCACGTGGTCGGGACCTACCCCGCCGACCACGCCAAGCTGCTGCTCTCGCTCGGGGGCGGCCAATGGTCGGGGATGGTGGTGCCCGTCCAAGCAGGCGGCCGGTCCATCGGCGTGATGAGCCTGCTCTCGCCGGAATGGAAGGGCACGCCGCCGAGCGAGGTCCGCTTCGCCGCCGAAGGGCTGGCGGGGCGGGCCGGGATGGCCATGCACATCGCCCGCCGCTACCGCGCCCAGGTCGACAACGTGGCGCTCTTGTCGGCCGCCCTGCTCCCCGAGCGGCTGCCCACCCTGCCCGGCCTCCGCTTGGCGGCGCGCTATGTCCCCGCCGGCGGCGGGGTGTGCGGCGACTGGTACGAGGCCGAGCTGCTCCCCGACGGACAGGTGCTGGTCGGCATCGGGGACGCCTCGGGCCACGGCATCCCGGCGGCCGCCATGATGGCCCAGGTGCGCAACGCGGCCCGGGCGCTGGCCGTGGCGGGCATCTCCCCCGGGCGCATGCTCGACCACCTGTCGGCGCTGGTGCTGGGCGGTCAGCCCGAGTCCATGGTCACGGCCTTGTACGGGGTCCTCGACCCGGCCACCGGAGGCGGCACGTGGGCCAACGCCGGGCATCCGCCGCCCGTGCTCGTCGGCCCCGACGGCTCGGCCGCCACCGTCGCCCTCCCCCCGGGACCGCCCATCGGCAGCGTCGACCGGCCCTACGCCGAGACGGCGCTCGAGCTGCCCGTCGGGACGCGGCTCGTGCTCTACACCGACGGGCTGTTCGAGCGAAGGGGTGAGGACCCGGGGCTGGGCATCGACCGGCTCGTGAAGCAGGCGGCAGCAGCGGGTGGCGGGGAGGACGAGCTCGCCGACACCCTCATGCAGAGCCGCCCCGAGACCACCGACGACGGCTGCGTGCTCGTGATCGGGCGGTGACGCTCAGGCGGTGACGCTCGGGCGGCAGCGCTCAGACGGGAGCGCTCAGACGAGCCTCCGGTAGATGGTCTGGGTGGTCGTGCCCCGCAGATACACCTGACTTGCTCTTTCGTCGAGCAACGTGCCGAAGTCGGCGTCGGCCTGGAGCGCCTGCTGGGCCTGCTCCAGCTGCTCGATCGACTCGTACCCGGTGATCCAGCCCACCGCCCCGAATTGGCCGGTGCCGGCCACGCCGAACGAGCATCGGCAACCGGTGACGGACTTCACCTGCTGGGCGATCTGGGCGCCCAGTTCGATGCCCTTGGCCATGGCGCCGCCGGCCAGCACCGTCTGCACGATCGAGCCGTAGGCGGGCGGGCCCTCCTCCCCGATGTCGGCGACCACGAGGTTGACGATCGTGTCGTCGACGGGAGCGCCCGAGTTGAAGGCGGCGCCCTGATCCAGGAGCCCGAGATAGCTGCTGTCCGCCATGAGCTTGGCGTCGGTGGCCTCGAGGACGGACAGGTCTTCGACGATCGCACTCCAGGCCAGGGTCCCGACGCCCGGTGAGAAGACGGTCGACCACAGCGTCACGGGTACTTCGCTTATCTGGTTGACCTTCTCGGTGACGGTGAGCGCCCAGGACATGGCCTCGGTGGTCCGTCCCGGCGCGAGCCGAGCTTGGCGACTGAACAGGTACATGGCAGCCCCTTCCTTCCCCTGGAGGCGTCCCGAGGCCGTGCCGCCCTCGGTCCGGGGAGGAGGAGCGATGTTCGCCCGCCTGGTCTCCTTGGCCCGGGACGCTACGGCCGGCCGACCGGCCTGTCAACGGTCGCGGGGCACCCCCGCCGCCGGGGCGCGGCGCTTCGGCTCAGGCGGAGCCGTTGCCGGCGGTGGCCCGGGCATGGCGGGCCGCCGGGGACTGCGCCAGGTACTGCCGGGCCAACTCGGTGGAGGCCTCCTTGGACGGATGATGCCCGGGCCGCATGTAGCGCATGGGGGTGGTGACGATCAACATCCACGGCCCGGGGACCCGGTACTGCCGGGCGGCGCGGAACCAGTCCCGCCAGCGCGGTCGCGGCGGCGAGGTGGGGTCGTGCGCCATCAGGTAGCGCACGCCGCGCAGCCACCACGCCAGCAGCGAGGGCGCCACGAAGAGCATGGCCAGGCACCGCAGCACGTAGCTTCCCGAGAGGTCCTCGAAGACGTCGTAGACGAGCGCCCGGTGCTCCACCTCCTCGGCGCCGTGCCAGCGCAGCAGGTCGAGCATCATGGGGTCGGCACCGGCGTAGTCGAGGCCGCGGTTCTGGATCACCCACTGCCCGAGCACGGCGGTGAAGTGCTCGATGGCGGCCACGTCGGCGAGGCGACGATGGAGCCACCAGCGCTGTAGGGGCTCCGGCCAGTTCGGCTTGGGGCTGCCCGTCCGGGCGAAGTAGCGCTCGAGGCTCTTGGTGAACGGCTCACTGTCGATGCCGTGCTTCGCCATCTCGTCGAGGACCACGGCGTGGGCCCAGGCGTGCCAGGACTCCTGCTGCACGAAAGGCTGGATGGCGCGCGCCACCTCGGGATCGCCCACCAGGGGCGCCGCCTCGTTGACGACCCCGATGAACCAGCGCTCTCCTGCGGGGAGCAGGAGGTGCAGCACGTTGACCATGTGGGTGCTGAAGGGATCGCCCGGCACCCAGTGAAGGGGCGTACCCGTCCAGTCGAACCGGACCATGCGCCGATGGTCGGGGTAGCCCTCTCGTGCTGAAGCTGACCCGGAGGCGTCGGGGACGACCTGCGTGGTGCTCATGTCACCTCCCCAGACATCGCGCCGCCCAAGGCGCGCCGTCACCTCGGTGCGTACCCCGGCGGGTCGGGCGCACAACCTGGCGGCAGGCAATGGCAATTGCCCGGGCGGTGCTGGCCTCAGCTCGGCGCCTTGCGCAACTTGAACTGGGCGCCTGACGGGTCGGTGACCCCGGCCAGACGGCCGTAGGGGGTGTCGACGGGCTCGGCCACGACGCCACCGCCCAGGGCGGTCACCTTCTGCACCACGGCGTCGACGTCGTCGACGGCCCAGTACACGTTCCACCGCACCGGCTCGCCGGGGGGGAGGAAGCCGGCGGCGTCCATGATCCCGGCCAGCTCGCCCTCGCCGGCGGGATCGCGCAGGACCGAGTAGCGGAATTCGTCGGTGTCGCCCACGGCCTGGAGGTCCCAGCCGAAGACCGACCGGTAGAAGTCGACAGCGCCTCGGTAGTCACGGGTGAGAATCTCGAACCAGTCCGGGCTGGCCGGCTCGTTGAGCACGGTGAAGCCGGGGAACTCCTTCGCCTGCCAGATCCCGATCTCGGCGCCGGTGGGGTCGACGATGACGGCCTGGTGCCCGGCGTCGCCCACTTCCGTGGCGGGCACCACGACCTGGGCCCCGGCGCCTTCGGCGCTCTCCACGCTCTTCGAGATGTCGTCACTGGCCAGGTAGATCTTCCAGGTGTCGTTGGCCCGCATGTCGCCCATGTCTCCCATGGCGCCGGCCACCGGCACTCCCTGGCGGGTGAACATGAAGTAGCCGCCGAACTCGGGGTTGGGGTCCTCGGACTCCCAGCCGAAGACCTGGCGGTAGAAGGCGCGGCTGCCCGCCACGTCGGAGGTCCACAGGTCGGCCCAGCAGGGCACACCATGGAGGGCGCTGGATCGAGAGGTCATCACTGCTCCTTCAGGTCGAATCTCGTCGGACGGTGCTGAGACGGCGCCGGCGCGGCGAACTCATCGGCCCGATGAGTGCTTCGGCCACCAGCCGTCCACCATTCGATGGCTGGTCTCCACAAATGGTGCCGGGTCACCGTGTGCGGGCCCGGCGGACAGGCGGTCGCCCGTTACGTCCTGCAGGGCGCGGGACAGCCCTGCATGGCGACGGTGGGGACGCTGTGCCGTCTCGCCCTGGTGACCCGTCGCGTCGGAGGTGACGTCGTCGTCGACGAATTGGCTCCCCGTCTCCGGGAACTGATCGAGCTCGCCGGTGTCGACGCCAAGGTGCACGTGGCCGGCTGAACCGCAGGCGGCTCTGGCCCGGGCGCAAGATGTTGGCCCCGGGCGAGGCTCAGCGGTCGAGATGCAAGGGCAGGCCGAACTGCGGGAACAGCCGCACCGGCTCGAGCGGCGACAAGAAGCACTGGATGCCTGAGATCCGGCCGTCGTGAATCTCCAGGACCTGCAGGCCCCAGGGCATGTGCCCGCCGGCGGGGTCGGGCTTGTACTGGCCGAAGGCGGGGCTGCCGTTGGCGGACGTGGGCAGCAGGATCGAGCCCCGACAGGCACTCGGCCCCGGCTCGAGCATGAAGCGGCCGATGTTCTCGGCCCCCTGCACCCACATGGCGAAGGGGGGCATCGACTGCACGGCGTCCTCGCGCAGCAGCGTCACCAGGCGCTCGATGTCGTAGCGCTCGAAGGCGTCGATGTAGCGCTCGAGCAGGGCGGCGTCGGCGTCACCGAGCGGAGCGGGGCGAGCGTCGAAGGACAACGACCCCAGCGTGGCCCGGGCCCGCTGCAAGGCGCTGTTGACGGCGGCCACGGACGTGTCGAGCAGCTCGGCAACCTCGGTCGCCTGCCACCGGAGCACTTCGCACAGGATGAGCGCGGCGCGCTGGCGAGCGGGAAGGTGCTGCAGCGCGGTGACGAAGGCGAGCCGGATGCTCTCGCGGTACTGCGCCAGCTCGGCGGGATCGGTGGTCTCGGGACCAGCCTTGGCGTCGGGGATGGGCGTGACCCAGTGCTCCTCGGGATACATCGGTCCGAGGTACGACTCGTCGGGGGGTGAGGCGGGACCCATCTCCATGGGCCGTGCCCGGCGCTGTACCTGGCGGTGCATGTCGATGCACACGTTGGTGGCGATGCGATACAGCCAGGAGCGGACGCTCGAGCGTCCCTCGAAGTCGGCGGCGTGACGCCACGCCCGCACCATCGTCTCCTGCACGGCGTCCTCGGCCTCGAATCCCGAGCCGAGCATGCGGTAGCAGTAGCCGGTCAGCTCTCGCCGATAGGCCTCGAGGGAACCCTCGACCAGAGTCGATTCACTCACGGACACGGCGCCTGATGCTAGCGAGGGCGCCTCGAGCACGGTCGGGACCATCGCCGGGATTGACGGCGCCCGCGCCGGAAAATCATCGGGGGGCGGGGAGAACGGGGAGAGATTGCCCAACCGTTGTTGCGGCGCCGGGAGGCGACGGCGCCGGGAGCGAGGCGCCGAGGCGGGAGGGGTGGCTCAGGAAGCGAGCAGTTCGGCCAGCCCCGCCTCGGCCAGCGAGTGCTGCAGCGCCTGGATGGCCCGGGCCTCCACCTGTCGCACCCGGGCCCGGCTGATGCCGAGCATGCGCCCGGCCTCGTCGAGCGTGCGGGGACGGTCGCCGGACAGGCCGTAGCGGAGCCCCACCAGCCGCCGCTCACGCTCGGGCAGGCGTCCGAGGAGCTGGCGCACCCGAGCCGACAACTGGTCGCGGACGACGGCATCGGCCGGGTCGGGAGCATCGACGTCGGCGAGGCGCGACGCGAGCCCTCCCTCGTCTTCGTCCGACACCGGTGCGTCGAGGCTGGTGGGCTGCCCCGGCAGCGCCTCGAGCGCCTGCACCGCTGCGGTTGTCCAGCCCAGCGCCTCTCCCAGCTCCTTTGCCGTGGGCGGGCGAGCCAGACGGCGGTGCAGGGCGTCCTTCTCCTGCCGGAGGAGCTTGACCTGCTGCGCCACGCCGGAGGGAAGGCGGATCGGTCGCGCCGCCTTGTCGATGCCCCTGCTGATGGCCTGGCGGATGCACCAGGTGGCGTAGGTCGAGAATCGGAACCCCATGCTGCCGTCGAAGGCGTGCACGGCTTGGAGGAGCCCGAGGTTGCCCTCCTGGACGAGATCCAGCAGCGAAAGCCGTGACCACTGGTAACGCTTGGCCATGGCCACGACCAGCCGGAGGTTGGCGTTCACGAACCGCTCGGCCGCTTCTTCGCCGACGCCCGCGGCGTGCCGGAGCCCGGCGCGCTCGGCCTCCGACAGGTCCTCGTCCTGCTCGAGCCGGGCCTGTGCCTCGTCGCCGGCCCGCACGAGCCGCGCCAAGTCGATCTCTTCGTGTGCCGGCAACAAGGGATGCCGCCCGATCTCGTGCAAGTACCGCTGGACCAGGGACTCCTCGCACAGGGTGCCGACCGCACTCACTTGAGCAACCGTAACGAACTGCCAGCGGATAGTCGGGGGGCCAAAAGTCCCATTCTTCGGGGTAAGGAGACATCCATGGCACCTGCCCGCCCGGCGCGCGCCACACCGCCTGCTTCCTCCGGCAAGGCAACCCGCTGGGGCCGGCGGTCTGGAACGTGACGGCCGCCCCTCTCGAGCCGGCGAAGCCTCCCCTGGCGCTCGTGGTGGCCGCCGGCCGCGCCTCGGCGTCGTGGCTCGGGCGCGGCGCGCACCGTGGGGCGAGGGGCAGAAGACGCCGCCGCCTGAGCCGACGGCGAACCGGGGTCAGATCTCGTCGGGATCGACGTTCCAGTCGACGGTCACACCACTGGCGGCGTCCGGGTGCTCGCGCAGCCACCGGCGGGCGAAAGGGCACCACGGCACCACGTCGAGATGCTCGTCGGCAGCGCGCTGCAGTGCTGCTCGCACCAGACGCCCGCCGATGCCCCGCCCCCCGATCTCTTCGGGCACGCCGGTGTGCAGCAGGATGAGCCGATCACCGACCTTGCGGTACACGAGCTCTGCCTCGACCCCGTCTTCGGTCACCACGAAGCGGTCGTGGCGCACGTCGTCGGTCACGCCCGAGGGCATCGCTCCGCTCACCTGACCACCTCCCGCGCCGCCCGACGGCGGTCGTCGGGGAGGCTACCGGGCGACGTAGGGCACAGATGGCGGTGCAGGAGCGCTCCAGGCCGCAGGGCGCCTCACTCGATGGGCTGATGCGCCATCACCGCCGGCTCCCGTCCGGCGAGCAGCCATCCCACGGCGGTGGCGGCGAGTGGCGTGCCCACGAGGATGAGGAGGAGATTGCGCACGGGCACGTTCCCGAGCGCGGAGATCCCTCCTTCTAGCGAATTGGACCGGAGGAAGCCGATCACACCGACATAGCCGGCCACGGTGCCGAGCAGCGCCCCGAGGAAGCCGAGCCCTCCAGCGGTGGCGGCGGTGAGCGTGCGACGGGTGCGGCTGCCCGCTCCCGTGGCGGCGAGCGTGCGCAGGTCGCCCGCCGTCTCGGCGCGGATGAGGCCGACGCTCATGGCCAGGATGGCGAGAGCCAGGGCGATACCGAAGACGGTGGCCCAATTGACCACCTGGGCCGAGGTGGGCTGGTCGTTCTTCGTCTCGAGCGTCATCCCGGCGCTGGACGCGGCCAGACGGGCGTTCGAGATCTGCGAGGCGGTGAGGGGATGTGCGGTCTCGATGAGCCACCCGGCCACCTGGAGCTGCGACTCGAGGCCGAGCTTCTGCACCGCCTGCTCCGTGATCACCGTGTTGGGCGCCGACACCCCCGACGGCAAGCTGCCCACTTGTTGGATGACCGGCGTGCTCGTGCCCCCGGTCGTGCACGGGTTCTGGAAGATCTTCCCGTCCACGTTCTGGGGCGCCGCGAACTGGTTGCACCAGTCGAGATGCATGTTGGAGAGGGTGGCCAATCCCGGCCGCATGCTGAGGATGTCAGCGGCGGGGCTGACGGCGGAGGCCCTGATCCCGAAGGCGTGAAGGAGCGCCGGAGTGGCGACATAGATCGATCCGTTCCAGTTGCGTCCCGGGGCGTTGCGGCTCAGGGACGCGCTCATCGACTCGAGCTCGACGACATGTTGGGCGCCGAGAGCCGACGCCACGGCATGGGCCTTGGTGCCCATGGCCTGGACCTGGTCTCCGGTGGGTGCCTTGGGACAGACGCCCGGGGGACACGGGGGTGTGTAGCCGGGACCGGTGGGCGTGTACAGGATCAGTTGGTTGGACGCCAGGTTTGGCCCGGCGTAGTCCAGCGCATTGGCGTAGCGCACCGAGGCGACGATGACGATGATGACGGCGATCAACACCCCGATGCTGATGGCGGCCAGGGCCGAGCCCGAGCGGGCCCGGTAGCGAGCCAGGTCGCGCAGGGCCAGGCGCACCGCAACAGGGGCGCGCCGGCCCAGCCACGCCAGCGCCGACAAACAGAAGGGCGCCAGCAGGATCACGCCCGGCAGGAGGGCGACCAGCCCGAGCACGACCTCTTTCATGCCGCCACCGGTGTGGGCCTGGCTCCCGGCCCAGCTGAGGAAGAAGAAGGCGATCACCATGCAGACGATGCCGGGCACAGCCGAACGGTGGACCTTCCTCGGGGGAGCCGGTCGTCCCGACAGGGCGGTGACGACGGGGATCCTGGTCACGGCCCGGGCCGGCCGGGAGGCGGCGAAGTAGGTGGACAGTACGGCGAGGACCATGGCGAGCACGACGACCAGCCAGGGCAGCGCCCACAGACCGATGACGTGATGGGAGCTCGACTCGAGACGGGGCCGGTAGGCGAACCACAGCAGAATGCCGACCGCTGTCCCGAGGAGCGCCCCCGCCACCCCCACCACCACGCCGTTGGCCCGCACCACGAACGAGACGTTCTTGTCGGTGGCGCCCAGTGAGGCCAGCATCCCGAGCGACCGCAGCCGGCGCTGGGCCAGGACGGTGAACCCCCCCACCGCCACCAGGGCGATGAGGATCATGCCCACGGTGAGCCCGGCCAGGGAGATGGTCTCGGGGTTGAAGGCGTTGGTGTTGGCCGGCGCGCGACCTTGGACGTTCGAGCCGATGGCGCGGGCGGGAACCGGTTGACCGTCGAAGAGCACGGTGACGGTGTTCGGCGCCGGCACTTGCCCCGGCGGCACCAGGGCGAACTCGTCGAGGAGGCTTTGTGGGTTCTCGACGAGACCGACCACTCGGCGGGTCATCGGACCCTGGCGCCATAGGTCGCCGATGTGGAGGTGGAGCTCGGAGGCGAGAGCCGGGGTCAGTGCCACCTGGCCGGCGCCGGCCGGGTAGTGCCCGGAGAGGAGCGAGAGCATGGGTCGTCCGTACGGGCCCCTCGGGTCCTGGGCACGCAGGAAGTAGGTGCTGACCGTCCCCGGCACGGCCAGCGTCTCGTTCTCGATCACGTCCACCGCCCCGAAACGGTGCTCGAGGGCGGCGATGCCAGCCGACAGATGCGGGTCGCCGCCCTGGAAGGAGGCGAGGTCCTGGGCGGTGCCGAAGGTGCCGTCGACAGGAGCAGGGGCGTTGGCGGCGGCCGCCGCCCCCACGACGGTGGCAGCCACAGCCACCACGATGAGCGCCAGCACGAGCAATTGCTGGCGCCACTCCCGCACGAACAGACGCCACGCCCAGCGCCCGACGGCCCGCCGTGCCGCCAGGCCGCCGCCGGGCCCCGTCGCGACCACGGGGCGCTCGAGGAGGGTGCTGCTCAAGGCTGGACGCTGGGCTCGAGCAACGACTCGGGGCTGGGCGGAGGAACCGTCTGGTCGACCACACGCCCGTCGCGCAAGAACACGACGCGCTCGGCCCACGACGCCAGCTGGGCATCGTGGGTCACCACCACGGCGGCGACCCCTCCCTTGCAGGCGGTGAGGAGCATGCGCATGACGGCCTCGCCGTTGGCCGAGTCGAGGGCACCCGAGGGCTCGTCGGCCAACACCAGATGGCGCTCCCCGACGATGGCGCGGGCGATGGCCACACGTTGGCGCTCGCCGCCCGACAACTGGTCCGGGTAGTGGCCGGCCCGATCGACGAGGCCCAGCTCGTCGAGCACGGCCATCGCCGCGTCGCGCGCTTTGCGGGCGCCCGTCCCGTCCAGCTCCAAGGGCAGCGACACGTTTTCGGCCGCCGTCAACCCGGCCAGCAGGTTGAAGTCCTGGAAGACATAACCGACGGTGCGCCGTCGCAGACGAGCCTTGTCGTTGTGGGACATGTTCGACAGCGAACGACCGTCGATCAGCACCTCGCCGCTGGTGGGCTCCTCCAGGCTTCCGGCGATGGTGAGCAGCGTCGATTTGCCGGAGCCGCTGGGCCCCATCACGGCCACGAGCGAGCCTCGCTCGACAGCCAGGTTCACGTTCTGCAGAGCGTGCACTTCGTTGGCGCCCTCGCCGTACACCCGCGATACGTCACGGAGTTCGAGAAAGCTCATCGCCGGACCGCCAATCTCCGCCGGAGTACGGGTGGTGGTGCGCCGGCGGCTGCGGGCTCAGCGTCGGCGCGCTTGAGCCTGCCATCGGCGGCGTCCAGCCAGCGGATCACCGAGTCCAGGCGGAACAGCTCGGCGTCCACAACCAGCGCCAGTGCCAGGTCGAACTCGGCCTCGTCCTCCTTGAGCCGCGTCCACTGCTGCATGAGCTCGACCAGGTAGCGGCGATGGACCTGGAGGACCTCCCGCACGTCGACGCCGGGCAACTGCACGGCCACGAGCACCTTGATGACCAGTTCGTCCCGGGGAGGAGAGGTCAGGTCGGGCGGGGTGCGCAGCCAGCGGTCGAGCTCCTCCTGGCCCTGGGCGGTGATGCGGAAGTCCTTCTGGGGGCCTTCGGCCTCGGCGTCGTCGGACGCCACCAGGCCGTCTCGCTCCAGGCGCTGCAAGGTCGTGTACACCTGCCCCACGTTGAGGGGCCAGACCTCTCCGGTGCGGGCCTCGAATTCCTGGCGCAGCTGGTGGCCGTACTTGGGGCCCTCGCTCAGCAGGCCGAGCAGGGCGTGACGCACACTCACCTGGGCTCCTCGGCGAATAGCATACTGAGTATGCTACCCGGCTGCACCCGAGCTGTCAAGGCCCGATGTCGCTGTGGGCCGGATCCCCTTACGCCGATGCCGCCCCTGTCGCGGGCCGGCGCGTCAGCCCTCGGTCACCATGAGCTGGTTCTTGTCCTGGTCCCGGAAGAAGAACCCCAGGGGCACGGTGCCGTCGCCTCCCCACATCTCGTCGTCCACGTCCACACCCCGCTGCTTCAGCTCGGCGTGGTCGGCACGGGGGTCGGGGGAGGTGAGCGACACGCCGGTCATCCGGCCCGGCTCGTAGCTGCCCTGCGGTGGCACGAGGGCGAGGGCAGTGCCTCCTCCTGCCGGCGTCACCTCCACCCAGCGGCTGCCTTCTCCGAAGGGGACGTCTGCGGTCAGGCTGCATCCGAGGTTCTTCGTGTAGAACGCGATGGCCCCGTCCTGGTCCGAGACCGGGATGAGGACTCTTCCAAGCTGTGAGATCTTCGGCACTGCCTTCTCCTTTCGTTGCCGGAGCCCGACCGTAGGGCCCCGGAGCTACGACGGGCCGGCCGCTTCCAAATCACCGGCCAGGTTTGGATCCGGTTGACAAACGGGTAACCGCAACGGCGGGCCACGGTGGCGCCTGCTCCCCGCTCATGACCATTCCCACGCTGAGCAGCCACAACCTGTTGGTCCTGTGGGTCCAGCTCGCCACCCTGCTGGCTGCGGCCCGGTTGCTCGGCTCGGGGGCACGGCGTCTGGGCCAGCCGGCGGTCGTCGGCGAGCTGGTCGCAGGTCTCGTCCTCGGCCCTTCGGTCTTCGGCCACGTGTGGCGCAGCGGCTTCCGGTGGCTCCTGCCCCACGGGCCGAGCTCGGCTCCCCTGCTCGGGATCTCCGCACTCAGCCTGGTGTTCCTTCTCGTCGTGATCGGCGCCGAGACCGATCTCCGCCTCATCGCCCGACTCGGTCGGGCGGCGGCATCGGTGTCGCTGGCGAGCATCGTGGTGCCCTTGGCGGCCGGAGGGGCCCTGGCGCTGGTGCTCCCCGCCATCCTCGTGGGCCACCACGGACGCGCCACGTTCGCGCTGTTGATGGCGGCGGCCGTCGCCGTGTCGTCGCTACCGGTGATCGCCAGGATCGTCATCGACATGGGGCACGTCCGCCGGGACGTCGGCCAGCTGGCCATCGCCGCCGCCACGGTCAACGACACCACCGGCTTTCTGGTGCTGGCACTGGCCAGCGGCCTCGTGGCCAACGGCGGCCTCCACGTGGCGGTGGCGCTCGTCGGGTTGCTGGGCATCGGCGCCGTGGCCCTCACCGGCGGCCAGGCGGTCCTCGACCGGCTGTTCCGCGAAGCGCGACGGCGAGAGGTGGACGCCGCTGCCAACTTGGCGATCGGGATCGTGGCCTCGTTGGCGGCGGCAGCGGCCATGGAGGCGGTGGGGGTCGAAGGAGCGCTCGGGGCGTTCGTCGTCGGCATGGCACTGGGCCGGTCCCGTTTCCTGCCACAGCGGACCCTCGACAACTTCGCCACGGTGACCGCCGCCTTCTTCTCTCCCCTCTACTTCGCCACAGCCGGACTGCGGGTCGACGTGGGATCGCTGGGCCTGCCCGGGGTAGCGGTGGCCTTCGTGGCGGTGACCGTGGTGGCAGCCATCTCGAAGTTCGTCGGAGCGATAGCCGGCGGCCGGGCCGCCCGCCTCCACTGGCGGGAGTCGGCGGCCCTGGGAGTGGTCCTGAACGGGCGCGGCGCGCTGCAGGTCATCATCGCCACCGGCGGCCTCACCATCGGCATACTCGACACCGCCTCCTACAGCGTCATCGTCCTCATGGCGATCGTCACGTCCTTGGTGGTCCCGCCCGTGCTGCACAGAATCGTGCGCGACTGGGGGGGAACGCCCGAAGAGCAGGAGAGACTGCAGCGCGAGAAGGAGCTGGGGCGCAACGTGATCGTCCGCGGACAGCGCCTGTTGCTGCCCAGCCGAGGCAGCCCCAACTCGGTCGCCGTCGCCACCGTGCTCGCTGCCGCCTGGCCCGAGGAGTCGGAGGTCACCGTGCTGTCGGTCGCCGCCGAGGGTGAGGCCTCCGCCGACATCGAACCGATCGTCGAGGCATTGGCGCCGCGGACGGCGGAGCGGCGCCACGTGGGATCGGAAGAGGTGCTCGAGGAGATCCTCACCGAAGCGCGCCTCGGGTACGGCGTCATCGCCTTGGGGGCGGCCGAGGAGCCCGGTCCCCATCATCTGCTCTCGGCGGTCCTCGACGACCTTCTCGTCGAGAGCCCGATCCCGCTGGTCGTCGTGCGGCGGGCACGGGGCGCCCTGGCGCAACAGCCTCCGCTCTCCAAGGTGGTGGTGCCCGTGAGCGGGACGCCGGCGGCACGAGCGGGACAGGAGGTGGCCTACAACCTGAGTCGCACCCGCGACAGCACGGTCGTGCTGGTCCACGTGGTCACCCGCTCCGACCCCGTTGCCGAGGAGGCCCGCCGCATTGCCACTCCCTCATCCCCGCTCGACGGCCGGCGCCGGCGCGGGCTGGCCGAACCGGAGGGAGCGGCCCAGGTCGTGCTGGGCGGGGCCCGGTCGATGGCGGACGAGATGGGCATCGAGCCCGAGATGCTCGTGCGTCACGGCAGCTCGCCGGGAGACGAGATCGTGGCCGTCGTGAAGCAGACCGGAGCCGACACCATCGCGCTGGGGTCCACGGTCCGCCAGGTCGACGGCCATCCCTTCCTGGGACACACCGTGGAGCAGGTGCTGGCCGAGAGCGATGCCACCGTGATCCTGGTGCTGTTGCCCGAGGTGTCGTCGCGCCTGGGCGCGCTGGTCGCCGAGACCGCCACCGCCACCTGACGACGGGCTCAGGGCGGCATGAGGGGCGGCTTTCCGGCGCGGCGCGTCGGCGGCCGCAGGGGAGCGATCACCTCGGCCTCGTGGCGCCGCGGCCCCGACCACAGCGCCGGAGGGGCATCGACGGCGAGCGCCACGCTGTAGGCGGCCGTTTCGTAGTTGGCCCGCCAGCCGAGGAAGTCGAGCCAGGCGTCCTCGGTGGGCCGCTCGAGTGGGAAGTCCACCCGGCGCAACCGCTCCACGGCTGCTTGGAAGTCCTCGTAGGTGAGCGAGATGCCGTCGTTGGGATCTGCATCCTCGGGGACGTCGAACCCGATGGCCCGGGCGATGCTGGTGAGGCACGTGAAGCCGCCCCGCAGGCACAGCCGTGCCTGGACCAGGCCGGGGGCGTCAGGCAGCAGGGCCAGGTAGAGGGCGGCAGCGTCGAGGACGGCCAGCTGCGCCAGCACCCACGACGAGAGCGATCGTGGAGAGCGGAACCACACCAACGGGACGTAGGTCGTGTGGCTCTCCTGCACCTCCGCCGACCATTGTTCCCACTGCTCGAACAGCGCCGGCAGCTCGCTCACGGCGGACACGCCGCTGCCGAGGCCGTAGTGGGTGCGGGCCAGCAGCTCCGGGCCCCACGAGGGCACGCCGGCACGTGAGTCGAGGAGCGTGATGAGCGCCTCTCGCCGGGCGAAGGCGCCGTACAGCGTGGGCAGGTAGCCGATCTGCAGGGCCACCGTCCCCAATCCGGCCAGCGACGCCAGGATGTCGAGGGCTGCCACCGAGCCGCTTCCGGGAGCCACGGACCCGAGCGTGGGCAGCGATGCGCCGGCCTGTTCCATGGCCCCGCCCAGCCCGGCGCCTCCGATGAACGGCCAGATGAGCAACCCGAACCCCACTTGGAACAGCGCCAGCCACGCCACGATCTGCAGGATGATCTGCACGGGCGCCTGGATGGCGAGGATGCGGTCGCGACGCTCGTAGGACCCGGCGAGGTCAGCGAAGAAGTGGAAGCAGGCCCGGTTGGCGAGCGCCACGTAGCGGGTGATGCGGCTGCGGATGCGGCGGGGGACGACGACGGTGGCGAGCACGCTCCAGGCGGCGGCGAAGACGAGGAACCCACCGACGAAGGCGAACAGGACCCGGACGGCCACGCCTCAGCATCGCATGGGCGCCCGGTAGCACGCCCGTGACCGCCGGCCCGCAGGGCGCTTGAGCAGGGAGAACGCCCGCGGGATCCGATCTGTGCGTAAGTTGGTAATCTCGTAATCATGACGACGCTCGAAGACATCCGGTCCCTGTTCCAGTCCCAGGTGCCCCAGGGCTGGTTCGAGGGCGCCCCAACGGTGGAGGCCGACGACGAGGAGATCCTGTGCGTGGGGACCCTCCCGCCGGGCGAGTCGGTCGACGGCTTCCGGGAACGCACCCGGGCCGAGCGCATGGCCATCGCCGGGGAGGTCGAGGCGCGCTTTCGGCGCAAGGTCTCCTGGGGCGTGGAACGAGACGGTGCGACCACCCTCTTCACCACGCTCAACACGCCGGTGATGACGAGGCTGCGGCTGCCCGAGCGCTCCGTGCTCGACACCCTCGTGGAGGCCGGGGTGGCACGGAGCCGCAGCGAAGCACTGGCGTGGTGCGTGAAGCTCGTGGGCCGTCACCAAGCCGAATGGATCGAAGACCTGCGAGAAGCGCTCAAGGGCGTCAAGCACGCCCGAGCAGGAGGACCGACACTCATATGACCGACGTGCTCTCTGATCTCGAGCTCACCGAGGCCGAGGCCGAGGCGCTCGACGCCTACTCGGCCACGGTCGTCTCGGTGGCCGACAAGGTGGTGCCCTCGGTGGCGGCGCTACGCGTGAACGGTCGGGGAGGCCGGCAAGGAGCGGGCAGCGCCGTCGTGCTCTCGTCCGACGGCTACCTGCTCACATCGGCTCACGTCGTCGGCGGTACTGAGCGCGGCACGGCCGCATTCCCCGACGGTCGCGACCAGGACTTCGAGGTGGCCGGTCGCGACGTCCTCTCCGACCTGGCCGTGTTGCGCGTGCTCGGCGGCGACCTGCCGGCCGTGGACATCGGCGACGCCGACCGGCTGCGCGTGGGCCAGCTGGTGGTGGCCGTGG
>DMNK01000011.1:37278-43034 GCA_003453695.1 Acidimicrobiaceae bacterium
CCGACGCCGCGCTCAACCCGGGGAACTCCGGCGGCGCGCTCGTCGATTCCCGAGGCCGGCTGGTCGGCGTGAACACGGCGCTGGCCGGGATGGGCCTCGGCCTGGCGGTTCCGGTCAACTCCACGACCCTCGAGATCGTGGGGACGCTCATCCGCGACGGCCGGGTGCGCCGCGCCTATCTCGGTGTGGTGGGCGGAGGTCGGCCCCTGTCGCCCAGACGGGCAACGGAGCTGGGCCAGCCGACCGGGGTCGGGGTGATCGAGGTCGCCGCGGGCAGCCCCGCCGAGAAGGCCGGATTGCGGCCCACCGACACCATCGTGGCCCTCGACGGCACACGCATCGAGGACGCCGGGGACCTCCAGCGCCTCATGGGGTCCGACGCCATCGGGCGGACCGTCACGCTGCGCGTGCTGCGCGGCGAAGGCGTCATCGAGGTCGCCGTGGTCCCTGTCGAGCTGAGCTAGGCGCCCGTCCCGGCACCTTCGCCGACCCATGCCACCGGTCCGGATGTCCGCCCTTCATTCCGAGTGGAGGAGCGACGCCACTGGGGTGCGGGCGGCCAGGCGTCCGGGCAGAAACGCCACGAGGTTGGCCAAGACGAGCGCGCCCACGGCGATGCCTGCCACGACGCCCGCCGGCACGGCCGGAACGGGTAGGGCGTGGATTTCTCGGGCGAAGAGGTCCCAGAGCCAACGACCGAGGCTGATGCCGGCCGGGACCCCCACCACGGTTCCGAGTCCCACGGCGACCGTTGCCTGCCAGGCGATGGTCGAGGTGACCTGGCCGGTCGTGAACCCGAGGGTCTTCAGCACGGCCAGGTCGCTCTGGCGTCTTCGAACCGAGGTCACCAAGGTCAGCGCCAGGGCGGCCACGGCGCCCAGTGCCAGGCCGAGGCCGAGGAACAACGGGGTGTTGCCGAGCGATCTGTAGTTCACGATCTCGGCAGGACGAAGGACACCGGTCACGATCACCCCGAAGTTCGCCGTGTTGCTCGTGGCCTGCGCGATACGGGTCAAGGAGGCTTGCGCAGCGGCACGCGACTGGCCGGCACGAACGCGTACGAGGATGGCGTTGGGCCCCGGAAGCGGGTTGGCGAAGGGGTTCCGGTCGGCGGCGGGTATGAGCCGGTAATCGATGAGCGCGCCGGTTCCCATCTCCGTGTGCAGCGGGCCCACACTGCCGCCGATGGCGGGCATGGCGGCGGTCCCCACGATTCGCAGCCGCTCAGGTGGTTGGACTCCGCTCGTGAGCGTGACCGAGTCGCCCATGTGCTTGTGCAGCTCGGCCAGGGTGACCGCCCCCAGGACCACCTGGTCGGGAGCGTCGAGTCCGTGACCGGACAGGGTCGGCGGTGCCACCTGGGCCCCGGGGCTCTGCCCGAGCACGGGCACGGCTTGGCCGTCGAGGTGCATAGGGATGGTGTAGAGCGCCGACCACCGGCTCACGTACCGGTCGTGACCGAGGAGGGTCGCCGCCTGTTGCTCGGGGATGTCGGCGCCCGAGACGAGCATGTAGTCCCAGTTCCAGCCGTAGAACGCCGGATGGGATACGAGGGAGCTCAGGCTGGCGCCGAAGGTGACCGTGGCGACGATGACCACGACGGCGAGGGCGGCCCCGAAGATGGCCGAGCGCACCGGCACCGCCCGGCGCCCGCTGCCGGGTTGGAGGGCGAAGCGGACGCCTGTGACCGCCGGCACAGGCAGATCGGATCCGGCCACAACAGCCACGACCCGTGACGGGCGATCGACATCCCAGAGCAAGCGCGGGAATCGATGGGGCGAGTACCGCACGGCCGTGAACACCGTGAACCCCCCCAGCCCGACGACGAGGAGGCCGACGCCTGAACCCAGGACCGCCCAGTCGAAGCTCACGCCGGGAACGGGGTACACAGAACGGAAAGGCCCGAGCGGCGAGACCGGGGACAGGGCCACGGCGACAGCCACTGCCAGGAGCGCACCGACGCAGACCGCCCCGACCATGCCGATCAACCCGTCGGTGACGGCCACCGCCGGTCCGGCGCCGAGGCTGCGCAACACCACCCGATCGTCGGCTTCGAAGCGAAGCTGACGCCCGATCACCTGGCCGGCGATGAGCAGAGCGGCGAGAGCGACGATGCCTCCGAAGACCCCGAGAGCGAGCGCCTCCGGCTCGACGGCGCGTTGGGACTTGGCGATCTGCGGTTCGGTGCTGGCGAACGGCGGGTAGCCGCTCCCCACGACACTGCTTATGGCGGCGGCGACCTTTGCCACATTGCGGCTCCCCCCAATCACCTGCACACCGGTCGTCGTGTAGTTGACACAGCACCCGAGCAGGGGACGGGTGAGCGCCGGCGTGAAGACGTCGTCGCGGCCGCTCCCGGCATCGGCATCGTCGTGGACGACGGTCGATCCGTCCACGAAGATCCCGACCACCCTTTCGTCGATGATCCGAATCGGGGCGACGGCGGCCGTCCCGAAGCCGGGCAGCTGGGTCTGGGCGTTGGTGTAGATGCCCACCGGGAGGATGCTCCCGACGTGGACGAAGAGGGCGGAAGCGCCGTGGGCGCTGAGCATCAGCTCGTCGGCACGCCTGGGATCGGCCATGCGACCTTTCGTCACGATCACCTTGTCCTGATCGAATGACAGGCCGTCGACGCTGCCGTATCCGTTGCCGGCTGAAGGCGGATACCAATTGGGGGCGTTCAACGGCGAGCCGTCGTGTTGCAGGGGCAGGAAGTCGACGCCGACCTGGCTCTCGACTCTCCTGACGTCGGGGAGGTGCGCGATCGCTCGAACCACGGACGGGTCGTAGCCGGCGTCGCTGCCGAGGAGGGGGTTGACGACCGCCGTCGCTCCCTCCAGGTCGGAGAGGTTGGTGCTGGCGTAGAACACCGAAGGCGAGGAAGCCGTGCGCCGTCCCGCCGCCACCGACGCCATGGCCAGGCCGCCCAGGAGACCGACGAGAAGGACGACGGCGAGGTACCCACCCCTGCGGTGGCGGAAGGTCGTCGTGAAGCGGTACCAGGACGGGCGAAGCCCGCGCATCACCGATTCCCGGACCCCATCCACCAGGCTTGTTCTCTCATAAACGGCCCGGTCTCACCAGCAGGCCAGCACCCCCATGGCGAGCGTGCTGGGATCCCGGGAACCCGTGAGCGGCGAGCTCGCCACGGCCCCGGCTGGACGCTCGGCTACTTCTTCACCCGGTAGTCGATGAAGGTGGCGTTGGGCGATTGCCGCACCCCGAGATGCTCGAGCTCGATCGACCGGGTGAAGCCGTCGAACAGCCTCTTCCCTGCGCCCAGGGTGAGCGGGGCGACGATGATCGTCAACTCGTCCACGTACCCGGCCTCGAGCGCTTGTCGGATGACATCGCCGCCGCCCATGAGGTGGACGGCGCGGTCGCCCGCCACGGCCACCGCCCGCTCGATGGCCTCCTCCATGCTCCCCACGAAGACGAACTCGTCGCCGGGCGGCTGGTCCTCGGGGCGGTGGGTCACGACGAAGACCGGGATGCCCCACGGGTTCTCGTCACCCCAGTGCCCGGCCGCCTCGTAGGTGGCCCGCCCGCAGATGACCGCCCCCAGCGAGGACATGGCCGCCTCCAACCACGCCTTGTCCTCGCCCACGGGCTCGCCCCGGCCTGGCGAGTCGTAGGTCCAGGGCCCGCCGAACACCCAGTAGTGCAGTCGTTCCCCGCCCACCCCGAGCCCGCACTCCGGGCCGTCGTCGGGACCGGTGATGTAACCGTCCACCGAGACCGTGATGCCGGCCACGAGCTTGGTCACCGCATTTCTCCTTGTCCTGGGGCGCTGTGGCGCCCGCCTGCCCGTACGCAGACGGCTCCTCGCCGCTCAGCTCATCGCCGCTTCGCTGTCGCCGCTCTCGAGCCAGTCCCGCGTGCAGCGGTAGGCGGCCTCGGCCAGCTCGGCACCCCGCCGGTACTCGAACGGGCCCGGGGCGTGGGGCTGGGCTGAGGGCACGACACGGACGCGGCCCCCGTGGTCCTCGGCGTGGCGAACGGCGTCGGCCAGCTCCGCCAGGCCCATCCGGGTGGTCACCAGCGACACGGAGTTCATGGCCATGGCCACCGCTCCACGGGGTGGGCGGATCCGCGGCGCGGTGGCGGTGGTGACCACGTAGACGTCGTCGGCACCCAGTGCCTGTGCCTGGCGCACCGGCCTGTTGGCCGACAGGCTCCCGTCGACGAGCCACCTGCCGTCCACCCGGACAGCCGGAAGCAGCCCAGGGATGGCGGCGCTGGCGGCCACCGCCTCCACGAGGTCGCCGCTGCGCAGCACGACGCACTCGCCCGAGAGCGCATCGGTGGCGGTCACGGCCAAGGTGACCTTGGCGTCCTCGATGCGGGTGGTCTCGATCCAGCGCCGCACGAGACGGCGGAGCCTGGTGGGCGAGAGCAGGTGGTCACGGAAACCGAGGAAGCCGGCCAACGCCCACAAGGGGTTCAGCTGCACCGCTTCCTTGCGCCGCAACGTGCTCCAGCCCTGTACCAAGGATTGCGCCCCGGACACCCCGGGCCGGCACGCCAGGAACGCGGCGTTGAGCGCACCGACCGAACTGCCCACGAGGAGATCCGGCTCGACGCCCGACTCGAGCAGCGCCAGCAGGGTGCCCGCTTGGAGCGGACCCAGGTTTCCGCCGCCCGACAGGGCAAAGGCCACCGTCACCGCGGGCCATGGTACCGAGGTGAACGCCCGGCACTGCGCCCCGGGGCCCGACGAACTCAGGTCACAGCCGCTTGCGCAGCATGCCCTTCCCCATCTCGGCACCCTTGCGGCTGTCGGCCTGGGCCTTGCGGAACAGGTCGGCAAGCTCGGAGTCGCCCTCGCGGGCCGCGTCCTCGATGTAGGTCTCGAGGCGCAGCGCATTGCTCAGGCAGGCCTCCACATACCAGATCAGGTTGTAGTCCTTGTCCTTCGTCCCGGTCACGGCTCCGGTTTCCTGAGTGGTCATGGTGGGTCTCCTTTCTCAGCGAGCCCTCCGCTCTACCCGCTGACGCCAGACCATGCCTCGTTTCACGCTGCATTTGCCCGGCCCGCGACCAGCACTCTGGCAGTCCGGTTACGGCGGAAATGCCGAACCCCAGCGGCGCATACCCACGACAACGTGACTGGCCCTGAAGGAAGGCCGCCACCGCACGGCGCTAGCGCACGAACTCGACCTCGGGGAAGAGCGGCGACGGTCCCGCGAGCAGGNNGGCCTTGCGGCTCCGCGGTGGCCGTGGTCATGGGGGTCCTCCAGCCTCTCGTTTGGCTCTTCAAGGGACATGACCGCTCCCGCCGGGACAGAAACCTCACCCGGCGACCTCGCAACCTGTTCAGAATTGCACGCAGTGGGCATGGGGAATTGCACGATCCTGGACACCGAAGCCCGCCTTCCCGTGTACTCGTGGGCGGCGTCCCTGGAGGAAGGGGCGCTGGCCCAGGCGGTGAACTGCGCCAACCTCGACCCGGCCTTCCACCACGTGGCGGTCATGGCCGACGGCCATCAGGGCTACGGCGTCCCCATCGGTGCGGTCCTTGCTCTCGACGGTGCCGTGTCGCCGTACGCCGTGGGCAACGACATCGGCTGCGGCATGGCGCTCGTGCGCAGCGGCATCTCGGACACCGCATTGCTGTCGCCACTTCCCACCCGGTCTGGCGGACAGGGCCCGGTGGCACGAGACGAGCTCATGGGACGGGTGCAACACGCCATCCCGGCCGGCAACGAGCAGCGACGTGGTGACGGCGCGGTGCGTCGTCACCACGATTCCAGCGA
>DMNK01000011.1:43237-43450 GCA_003453695.1 Acidimicrobiaceae bacterium
GCGGCGGCCAGTGGTGTGGCGCTGTCGACGTCGCAATCGGCTCGTCCCGACCCGGCCCGGCCGCTCCTCCGGCACGATCTCCTCGCCAGGGGCCGCGCCCAGATGGGCACGCTCGGGGCGGGGAACCACTTCGTCGAGCTGTTGCGAGACCCCGACGGCCAGGTGTGGGTGCTCGTGCACTCGGGATCACGGGGCTTCGGCGGGACCGTGTGC
>DMNK01000011.1:43620-43812 GCA_003453695.1 Acidimicrobiaceae bacterium
GGGCTTCGGCGGGACCGTGTGCGCCAACTTCCACCGCATGGCCCTCGCCCACTGTGCCGACGCCGGGGTCGCCCTGCCCGACCCCGGGTTGGCGTGGCTCCCCATGGCCGCCCCCTCGGCTCGTCCCGACCGGTGGCAGCACGTCGGCGCCTGCTACCTGCGGGCCATGCAGGCGGCGCTGGCCTATGCCGA
>DMNK01000011.1:43967-46825 GCA_003453695.1 Acidimicrobiaceae bacterium
GGCGGCGCTGGCCTATGCCGAGCTGAACCGGGGCCGCATGCTCGAGGCCGTCGCCGACGTGTTCGGCCGGCACTTCCCCGGCGCCTTCGCCTGGGACGACGCCGTCAACATCCACCACAACGACGCCTCGCTCGAGACACACTTCGGCCGGGACGTCTGGGTCCACCGCAAGGGTGCGGTCAAGGCGAACGCCGGCACGCCCACCGTCACCCCGGGGTCCATGGGCACGGGTTCCGTGCTCGGGCGTGGCCTGGGCAATCCGGACGCCTTCTGCTCCGCCGCCCACGGCGCCGGACGCGCCATGAGCCGGACGCGCGCCCGCAAGGAGCTGTCGCTGTCTGCGCAGCTGGCGCTGGTGAGCGGAGCAGGCGGCAAGGTCTTCGCCGCCAACACGGGCGGGGTGCTCGACGAGATGCCCGGCGCCTACAAGGACCTGGACGAGGTCATGGTCCGGCAGTCCGACCTGGTGGAACCGGTGGTGCGATTCACACCCGTGGCGACCTACAAAGGCGTCGAGAAGGGCCGAGGCAAGCGGCGGCCCGAGGAAGAGCGCTGAGGCGGGCCATCGGGTATACACGGCCCATGGCCCAGAAACTGAACGTCGCCGACTTGAAGGTCTCGTCCATTGCCTTCGCCGAGGGTGCGCCCATCCCCGAGCGATACACCGGCGACGGAGCCGACACCTCACCGCCGCTCGAGTGGACCGGTGTTCCCGACGGCACCGCCGCCTTCGTCGTGATATCGCACGACCCGGACGCCCCGCTGGTCGACGGATTCACCCATTGGGTGCTCTACGGCATCCCGTCCGGCGTGAGCAGCCTGTCGGAAGGCACGGACGGGTTCGTGGCCGGGAGGAACTCCTTCGGAAACACCGGCTACAACGGCCCGGCTCCGCCGCCCGGCCACGGCGTCCATCACTACTACTTCTGGGTGTACGCGCTGGACCGGGACCTCGATCTCGAGCCGGGTCTCGACCGGCGCACGGTGCTCGAGCGCATCGAAGACCACGTGATCGAGCAGAACCGGCTCATCGGCACCTACGAACACTGATCGTCGGTCCCGTGAGCACCCGGCGTCGGGGCGCGCCAGGGGCCCTCAGCGCGCCGCGGTGGCGGCCGGTGCGGTCGGGGGCCCGGCCCAGTCGGAGTGGGGGTCGGAGGCCGGGAAGGACTGCTCCTCCTGCTCGTCGAGGCGCGCCTCGACGCGGTCTCGCCGCTCCAGGTCGTCGATGGTCTCCTCGGTGATCTCCCCGAGGCTACCGAGCACCACGTCGGCCAGTGCCAGGACCGCGGGTGGGGGTGGGTAGGCCGGGTTGGGGATCGCCAGCACGTGCAGGCCGGCGGCCAACCCGGAGCGGATCCCGTTGGCCGAGTCCTCGATCGCCACGCAGTGGCGAGGCGCGACGTGCAGGCGTCGGGCTGCTTCCAGGTAGACGTCGGGCGACGGCTTTCCCCGGGCCACCTCTTCGGAGGACACCGTCACGCTGAAGCAGCTCTCCAGGCGCGCCGCCACGAGCACGGCGTCGATGACCGTCTTGTTGGCGGATGAGGCGACGGCGAGGGGCCAGCGGGGCGCCAGGCGCTCGACCGCCTGGCGTGCGCCCGGCAGGAGGGGCAGGTGATCGGCGTAGCGGCGCAGCAGCTCGTCCGCCACCAGCTCGGCGATCTGTCCCGGAGGCAGCTGCACGCCGAGGCTGTCGTGCATGTAGGCCGACCATTCCACCGAGCTCATGCCCTGCATGTCCCCCGTGGCCCGGTCGTGCCAGCGCCCGCCGTGGCGGGCGGCCACGTCCCGGCGTGCCTCGTCCCACAGCTGTTCGGAGTCGACGAGGACCCCGTCGAGGTCGAAGACGACCGCCTCGATCACCGCCCGAGTATGGCGGCTCCCGCCCCTGCGGACGCGAGGACCGGCTCGGGGCGGTAGTACTGGTCTGTGACCCCGCACGATCCTGTCGCCGCCGTGTCGGCGGTGCTGAGCGAGGTCCTCGACGTCGTGCAGGACGTGAAGCAGGCCCACCGCAAGGTCCCCGAGAACCACGAGCTGCACCGCGAGCTCGACCGCCTGTTCGACGACCTGCGCACCTGGGGGCGGCTGCTCATGGACGAGGACCTGCAGCTCGGCGGCTCCCCGCTGGCGGACATGCCCAGCGTGGCGGGGCGGGTGCCGCCCAACCTGTGGCCTTCGTCGGCCAGCGACGACGACGTCAGGACGGTGCTGTCGGAGCACCTCGCCCGCTTGGCCGCGCACCTGGCGGACGCCGTGGCGTCCCAGACCGACGACCAGGCGGGCGCCGTGCTGGGCGAGATCCAGGCCGCCGTGGCCGATCACGTCCGGGCCCTCCGTCCCTAGGCCCTGCCGCCGTCGGTCCCCGGGCCGGGCTTGACCCCGTCCCGGTCTGGTCATACCATCCGGCCTATCGGACAGTACGTCCGATATATCGGAGGTTGGTTCAATGACCACGACCACGACGCCCCCGGACGTCGACCTGGCCGACTCGGCCACCTTCGTGGAGGGGGTCCCCCACGACTACTTCGCCTGGCTCCGTGCCAACGAGCCGGTTCGGTTCTGTGGCGAGGCGGACGGGCCCGGCTTCTGGGCCGTCACCCGGTACCAGGACTGCGTCGTGGTGAACCGGGACCACGAGCGCTTCTCCTCCTACCGGCGCGGCACCATGCCCTTCGAGATCCCCGAGCAGGCCGTGGAGGAGCAGCGGCTGATGATGCTCAACATGGACCCTCCCCTGCACACGCGGTACCGGCGGCTCGTCAACAAGGGCTTCACCCCGCGCATGGTGGCCGAGCTGCACGACCGCATCCACCGCGCCACCGACGACATCATCGACGCCGTCATCGACAAGG
>DMNK01000011.1:47017-47179 GCA_003453695.1 Acidimicrobiaceae bacterium
GACTTCGTCACCGACATCGCCGCCCAGCTGCCCCTGGTGGTCATCGCCGAGCTCCTGGGCGTGCCGGCCGACGAGCGAGACCGGATGTTCATCTGGTCCAACCGCCTGGTCGGCAACGAGGACCCCGAGTACCAGCTGACCCCGGAGGCGGCCACCGAGGCG
>DMNK01000011.1:47452-47644 GCA_003453695.1 Acidimicrobiaceae bacterium
AGGTGGACGGCGAGCGCCTGAGCGACCTCGAGCTCGAACTCTTCTTCCTCCTGCTCACCATCGCCGGCAACGAGACGACGAGGAACCTGATCTCCGGCGCCATGGTGGCCTTCTTCGACCATCCCGAGCAGTGGCAGCGCATCGTCGACGACCGCGCCCTCGTGCCCGACGCCGTGGAGGAGATGCTCCGCT
>DMNK01000011.1:47850-59389 GCA_003453695.1 Acidimicrobiaceae bacterium
TGAGCCCGGTCATGAACTTCCGCCGCCAGACCACCCAGCCCGTCGAGCTCTCGGGCCGGCGGATCGACGCCGACGAGAAGGTGGTGTTCTTCCACGTCTCGGCCAACCGGGACGAGGCGGTGTTCGGGGACCCTCAGCGCTTCGACGTCACCCGCTCCCCCAACCCCCACATGGCCTTCGGCGGAGGGGGCCCGCACTTCTGTCTCGGGGCCAACCTGGCCCGGATGGAGATCCGCGTGATGTTCGAGCACCTTCTCGACCGCATGCCGGAGATCGAGCCCGCCGGTTCGCCCGAGCGCCTACGGTCCCGCTTCATCAACGGTGTGAAGCACCTGCCGGTCCGCTTCCCGCCGGCGCAGCGACGCCGCCCCGCCTGATGCCGAGGTCCGGTTACCCGATGCCGAGGTCCGGCACCTGATGCCGAGGCGCAGCCCCGACGAGCTCAAAGAGGTCATCCGCGACTTCCGCCGCGACCAGATCATCGACGTGGCCCGGCGGCTGTTCGGCGAGCGGGGCACCACCGAGGTGTCGATGGACGAGATCGCCGCCGAGGCGGAGGTGGCCCGCTCGACCGTCTACGTCTACTTCGCCAACCGCGACGAGTTGCTGCGCGCCTGCCTGAAGCGGATGTACGGCCAGTTGCAGGACGCCATCGTGGCCCAATGGGAGACCGAGAGGGATCCCGAGGCGCGCCTGCGCGCCATCATCCGGGGGCTGTTGGCCCGGATCGACGACAACCCGGCCTTCTTCCGGCTGGCCATGGCCGTGCACGCTTCCGCCAACGACACCGGGGCGGCCGTCGACGCCGAACTGGCGACGATCGGGCTGGACATGGCCCGGCTGCTCGAAGACGTCATGACCGAAGGAATCAGCGAGGGGCTGTTCGCCGACGTCGAGCCGGCACGGGCCGCCGCCTTCATCGGCCAGCAGGTGTACGGGGCCATGTCGGTACGGGCCGGTGAACCGGCTCCGTTGCCGCTCGAGGAAGCCGTGGACGAGCTGAGCACCTTTCTGTTGAGCGGCTTGCGGCGACGGGCCTGAGAGCGCCCGCTGCCGCCCGCCCGCTCACGGCCACCGCACCGGATCCTCAACCGGCCGCGTGGACCGGCGTGGACGTCCGGGCCCGGCGGTCGGGGATCTCGCACAGGCCGTCCGAGCCGATGTTGAGGGCGTGGTTGGTCATGTTGTAGACGTGCTCGCTGGCGACGAGCCAGACGATGTCGCAGATCTCCCGCTCGCTGTAGTGGCCGGCCAGCCGGGCGAAGGTCTCGCCATCGACCCGCTTGGTGGCGGTCACCTCGATGGCGTAGTCCAAGGCGGCGCGCTCGGCGTCGCTGAACAGCGGGCTGCTGCGGTAGCCGGGCAGGGCGTCGATGCGGGCGACGTCCTCGGGCGACTTCTTCGTGGCGTACCACCTCGAGGTGTCCATGCAGAAGGCGCACCCGTTGATGGCGGCCACCTGCTGGCGCAGCAGCACGGCGGTGTGGGGCGACAGCTCGAGCTTCTTGTCCAGGCGGGAGACCTTGCCGTAGAAGGACAGGAAGGCGTTGGGCATGCGCGCCGAGAAGACGGCGATGGGCGTGGACACCTTGCCGAACTGCTTGCGGGTGAAGAAGTACACGGCCCGGAGCAGCAGACCCTTGGGCTTCTCCACCGGAGCGAGGAATGGGGCCATCTCCGGCCTCCTTTCGTGTCGGTCGTACCGGTTCTCCCCCTAGGACCCGCCGGCGCCCGGCGCTGTGACACCCAATCGCCTCACAATCCCCGTGCACCGGCGGCCTCTCGTCACATCGAGACCTCCCGCCGGGTCGCCTCGGTGACGGGTGGGCGAGAAGGATGGCAAGGAGGATGGGCCAGATGAGCGAGAGCGATTGGCTCCTAGGGCGCTTCGAGGAGCAGCGTCCGAAGCTGCGAGCGGTCGCCTACCGGATGCTGGGCTCGCTGGCCGAAGCCGACGACGCCCTGCAGGACGCCTGGGTGCGGGTGAGCCGGGCGGGGGCGGACGACGTCGAGAACCTGGGGGCGTGGATGACCACCATCGTCGCCCGCGTCTGTCTGAACATGATCCGGTCCCGGAACGTGAGGAAGGAAGAGCCGCTCGAGGCCCGCCTGCCCGATCCCATCGTGCTCCCGGAGGGAGCAGCCGAGCCCGAAGAGGAAGCGGTGCTGGCCGACTCCGTCGGTCTTGCGCTCCAGATCGTGCTCGAAACCCTGTCGCCGTCCGAGCGGCTGGCGTTCGTCCTCCACGACATGTTCGACCTCCCCTTCGAGGAGATCGCCCCCATGGTGGGGAAGTCCACCGACGCCGCCCGTCAGCTCGCCAGCCGCGCCCGCCGGCGCGTGAAAGGTGCCGGGCCGCCCGAGGCCGAGCCCGACCGTCACCGTCAGCGAGCCGTGGTGGACGCCTTCTTCGCCGCGGCGCGAGGTGGTGACTTGACGTCGCTGGTCGCCTTGCTCCATCCCGACGTGGTGCTGCGGGCCGACTTGAGCCCCGGGCGCCCGTCGGCGTCGAGGGTGGTACGCGGTGCGGAGGCCGTCGCCCGGCAGGCGCGCATCGGGGCCGACCCTGCGGCGATCGTCCTCCCCGCCCTGGTCAACGGCGCTGCCGGCGCCGTCGTCACCCTGGAGGGCCGCCCTCACGTCCTCATGGCGTTCACCGTCGCCGAAGGGAAGATCGTGGAGATCGACATCATCGGCGACCCGCAGCGGGTCGGGAAGGTGGCGGCTTCGGTCCTCGCCGGCTGAAGGCGACAGCCAGCCCCTCACCCGTCTAGACCGATGGCCCGTGACGGCGGTCCTCGTGGTCCTGGCAGTCGGTTTCGCCTACAGCATCGGTGCCCACTACACGGGCGCCTGCATGGGGATGCCCCACGCGCTCAACGCCATCTCGGCCCGCCGAGCGCTGATCGTCATGGCGCCCCTCGCCCTCCTGGGTGCCACCGTCGCCAGCCACGGCGTCGAGCACACCGTCGGCCGCGGGCTCATCGGCGGGGCCGGGCTGTCGGTGCCGGGACTCGTCATCGTCGTAGGGGTGGCGTTCGGGTTGACCAGCCTGTTCAACCGACTGCGCACACCGACGTCGACCATCCAGATCGTGGTGTTCAGTGCCGTGGGTGCCGGGCTGGCAGCCGGCCTCGGCATCCAGTGGAACCACATCGCCGAGCTGGCGGTGATCTGGGTGACCGCCCCTCTCGCCGCCGCCGCCCTCGGGTACCTGTTCACGAAGGTGCTCGACCTCGTCCCTTCGGTAGGCGTCGAGTCGCACGACCGGGCCGAGAACCTGGCCATGGTGGCGCTCGAGGGCCCGGTCCCGATCACCTCCGAGGACAGCGGGGCGGGACGGGCCGGCACGGCTGCCACCGCCGGAGGGTGGTTGGGGGCGGCGCTCGTGCTCGTGGGGGCGCTCGCCTCGTTCACGATGGGGGGCAACGACGTTGCCAACGCCACGGGCTCGCTGGTGGGCACCCGCATCCTGGGGCCGCTCGCCGCCGGCCTCGTGGGCGGCCTCGGGATCGCCGCCGGCGTGCTGACCTGGGGACGGCCCTTGCTCCGCAGGGTCGCCTTCGACATCGTGAGCGTCGACCGGCCCATGGCCACCGCCGCCCAGCTCGTGCAGGCGGCCGTGGTGTTGAGCGCGGTCGCCTTCGGGTTCTTCACCTCCATGAACCAGGCGCTCGTGGGAGCCATGGGCGGTGCCGGCGTGGCCCGGGGACGCCAGTCCGTCCACGCCTCGACTCTCCTGGACATCGTCCGGGCCTGGGTCATCGGGCCGGGGGCCGGGATCACCCTGGGCTTCGCCTTCACCCGGCTGGCCCTGTCCGTCGCCGGGAGCCACTACCTCGTCGCCTGATCGACGGGGGAAGGCAAGATTTTCCCGGGACGTCGTCGATCCGGGTCTGTCCCGTGCGTCGATGAGGGTGCAGGCGCCACCGGGGAGATCGTCGGCCTGTACGACCTCCTCGTGCAGGCATGGCCCTCGCCGGTGGTGGCCCTCAACCGTGCCGTGGCCATCGGCTTCGCCGACGGGCCCGAAGCCGGCCTCGCTGCTCTGGACCTGCTCGCCGCCGAGGCGGTGTTGGCGTCCGACAGCTACCTGGCTTCTTCGCGCGCCGAGTTCATGAGGTCTCGGACGCACGGACGAGGCTCGGCTCGCCTACGAAGAAGCACGCATGCTCTCGGAGAACTCGGTCGAGCGCGAGTTCCTGGCCGACCGCCTGCGCAGCATCGGAGGCTGACCCCGGCGCGGCGCGCCCGGCGTCGGTGGCCCCGCCCTTGGGAAACCCAAAGGATGCGCACAGCCGTCGCCGAGGCGGCCCTCCGACACTTGTCGGTGACAGCCGCCATGCGGCCTGAGCCCGGGAAGGAGCGGCCATGCACGAGCAGCCCCGACGACACGACATCGGCGACGACGAGGCCACAGGTGGCGTTTGCACTGCGCTGCTCGACCGCCCGGCGACAGACGACACCGCCGGTGCCGGGCGCAGCGGTCAGCCCGGTTGGCCCCCGCCGCTCGGCAGCGCGGGCGGCGGCGGTTGGCCACCCCCCTCCACGGTTCCGCCCTGGGCGGCGCCACCACCTCCGTACCGGCGCCCTCCCCGGCCGTGGCTGCGGATCTTCGCCGCCGCCTCGATGGCCGGGCTGGCACTGGCCAGCGGGATCCTGGGCTTCGTCATCGGCAACCACCCCGGCACGGCCACCACGGGTACGGTCAGCCCGTCCGGCTCGACGGGCAGCCCACAGGGGTCGGGAGCGTCCCCGTCGGGCTCGACGGGCAACGGCGACCTCGCCTCCGGCGTCGACAAGTGGGTGGTCGACATCAACACCGTGCTCGGCTACCAGAGCGCTCAGGCGGCCGGGACCGGCATCGTCCTCACCTCGACGGGTGAGGTGCTGACCAACAACCACGTGATCGAGGGGGCCACTCAGATCAGCGTCACGGACGTCGGCAACGGCCACACCTACAGCGCCACCGTGGTCGGGACCGACGCCTCGGCCGACGTCGCCGTGCTGCAGCTCTCGGGTGCGTCCGGCCTCGTCACCGCCAGCGTGGGTCGCTCGGCGAACCTCGTCGTGGGCGACGTCGTCACCGCCTTCGGGAACGCCGGGGGCGTCGGGGGGACCCCCAGCCAGTCGAGCGGAGCGGTGACGGCGCTCGACCAACAGGTCACCGCCTCCGACTCGTTGTCGGGCGCTTCGGAGCAGCTGTCGGGGATGATCCAGACCAGCGCCTCGCTGCAGCCCGGTGACTCAGGCGGGCCCCTCGTCGACTCGGCAGGGAGGGTGGTCGGCATCGACACCGCCGGCTCGAGCGGATTTCAGTTCCAATCGGGCTCGAGCGCCAACTTCGCCATCCCCATCGACACCGCCCTGCAGATCGCCAGGCAGATCGAATCGGGCCAGTCGTCCTCGACGGTGCACATCGGGTCGGCTGCCCTCCTGGGCGTCGGCGTCACGTCGGCCGGCGGCAACGGCGCGTTGGTGGAGAACGTGATCGCCTCCTCGCCGGCTGCAGCGGCGGGACTGCAGCCCGGTGACGTCATCGACTCCTTGAACGGTCAGGACGTGAGCTCGCCGACCGACCTGTCCAGGGTGATGGAGGGCATGCGGCCCGGAGCCGAGACCCAGGTGGGATGGGTGGACGAGTCGGGTCAGCAGCACACCGCCGCTGTCCGGCTGGCGACGGGACCGCCGGCGTGAGCGGGGACGCCCAGGCGGGCGCCGGTCAGCCCCGGGGCACCGAGAAGGCGGCGCGCTCTGATCCCACCACCTCTCGCCAGTGACATCCGTGCAGGTGGTCGTTCACGACCCCCAGGGCCTGCATGGCGGCGTACACGGTGGTGGGCCCGACGAAGACGAACCCGTGCCGACGCAACTCGGCGGAGAGCGCCGTGGACTCGGAGGTCGACGACGAGAGGTCGCTCAGGTGCTTCGGCGCCGCCGCCCGCGCCGTTTCGTGGCTCCAGAGCATCGCCGCCAGGGAGCGTCCCGCCTGGTGCAGCGACACCGTCGCCCGGGCGTTTTTCACCGTGGCGGCGATCTTGCCCCGGTGGCGCACGATGGACGCGTCGGTGACGAGCCGCTCGATGTCGCCGTCCCCGAAGCGCGAGACGGCCTCGGGGTCGAACGAGCAGAAGGCTCGCCGGAAACCCTCCCGCTTGCGAAGGATGGTGAGCCACGACAGGCCCGCCTGGAAGCCTTCGAGGCAGAGTTTCTCGTACACACGGGCTTCGTCCGCCACCGGACGCCCCCACTCGGCATCGTGGTAGGCCCGGTACTCCGGCGTCGAGGCGCCCCAGGCGCACCGGGCGAGCCCGTCGTCGCCGATGACCAGATCGGTCACCAAGGAGCGTGCTCGATGGCGGCCAGCTCGTCCATGACCGGTCCGAACGTGGACTCGAGCCACCCCCCCGGATCGGGCCCGACCGCACCGGTGACGAGGGTGGACACGCCGATCCGGGCGAACGCCTCAGCGCCCCCGAGCACTTCTTTCGGCCCGGCACCGGGCGGGAGCTCCCGGTACATGGCCGTCACCTCGATCTCCTTCGGGTCCCGGCCCACGGCGTCGCAGTGGCGCCGCAGCACCTCGAGCTTGCGGGCGACGTCGTCGGGCCCGCCGAAGATGTTGCAGGCGTCGGCGTACCGGGCGACGAGCCGCAAGGTCTTGCGTTCGCCGCTGCCGCCGATCAACAGCCGGGGGCGGGGGCGGCTGACCGGCTGGGGTGCGCAGATCGTCTCGGCCAGCTGGTAGTGCCGTCCCTCAAAGGGCCCGTCGTTCCCGCTCCACATCTGCAGACAGATCTGGATGGCCTCTTCGAGCCTCTCGAAGCGCTCGCCCGTGGGCGGGAAGGGCACGCCGAGACCGCGATGCTCACGCTCGTACCAGGCAGCGCCGATCCCGAGCTCGGCCCGGCCCTGTGAGAGCACGTCCAAGGTCGTGACGATCTTGGCCAGCAGACCCGGATGCCGGTAGCTCACCCCGGTCACGAGCAGACGCAGCCGGAGACGGCTGGTCACGCCGGCCACGAAGCCGAGCGCGGTGTAGCCCTCGAGCATGGGGTCCTGTGCCGGCGCCATCCAGTCCATCTGGAAGTAGTGGTCCATGAACGACTGGGTCTTCACGCCGATGGCCTCCGCCCGTCGAGCCAGGTCGGCGACGCCGGGGCCGATGCCCGACGGACCGCCGGCCCAGTCGAAGCGATGCACGTGCAGATCCAGTTCCATGGTCCCGGTCTACCCGCTCAGGGCCGAGGCCGCGCCGACTCGCCGGAGGTAGCTTCGACGCATGGCGGAGACGGCGCCGCAGGGCCTGTTCGGCACAGCCCGCTCCGCGCTGTTGCGGGCGTGACGGTCGTCGACGCCGAGCCCCCGGCGCTGGAGCGGCGCCGCATCCTGGTGATCATCGGCGCCCTGCTCCTCGGGATGCTGCTCGCCGCGCTGGACCAGACCATCGTCGCCACCGCGCTCCCGACCATCGCCGGCGATCTCCATGGCCTTTCGCAGTTGTCGTGGGTGGTCACGGCCTACATCCTCGCTTCCACCGCCTCGACACCGCTGTGGGGAAAACTCGGTGACCTCTACGGCCGCAAGGTCTTCTTCCAGGCGGCCATCGTCGTGTTCCTGGTGGGATCGGTGCTGTCGGGGCTGAGCACCTCCATGGCCGAACTCGTCGCCTTCCGGGCCCTGCAGGGGATCGGTGGCGGCGGGCTGTTCGTCGGCGCCCAGGCCATCGTCGGCGACGTGGTCTCCCCCCGTGACCGCGGCCGGTACCAGGGGGTCTTCGGCTCGGTGTTCGGGGTGGCGAGCGTGCTCGGCCCGCTCATCGGGGGCTTCTTCGTGGACCACCTCAGCTGGCGCTGGGTGTTCTACATCAACCTGCCCATCGGGATCGTGGCCCTGGCCGTGACGGCCGCCGTCCTTCCCGGCACGAGGGTGCGACGGCAGCACGTCATCGACTACACGGGCACGGTCGTCCTCGCCGGTGCCGCTACCGCCCTGGTCCTCCTCACCACGCTGGGCGGCATCACCTTTGCGTGGGCGTCGGCACCGATCGTGGGGCTCGGCATCGGGGCGGTCGCGCTGCTCGGGGTGTTCGTCGCCGTGGAGCGGCGCTCCACCGAGCCGGTCATGCCCCTGCGGCTCTTCTCCAACCGCATCTTCTCGACCTCGAGCGCGGTGGGGTTCGTGGTGGGGTTCGGCATGTTCGGCGCCATCACCTATCTCCCGCAGTACATGCAGGTGGTTCGGGGCGTCTCGCCCACCCTGTCGGGGCTCGAGCTGCTGCCGCTCATGGCCGGGCTGCTCCTCACCTCCATGGCCTCGGGGCTGCTCATCACCCGATTCGGCCGGTATCGCATCTTCCCGATCCTCGGCACCGGGATCATGACCCTCGGCATGTACCTCTTGTCGATGCTCGGCGTGGGGACCTCGACGCTGGGCAGCTCGCTGTTCATGTTCGTCCTGGGCGTAGGCATCGGCGGGGTGCTCCAGGTGCTCGTCATCGCCGTGCAGAACGCCGTGCCCTACGCCGACCTCGGGGTGGCGACCTCGGGCGCCACGTTCTTCCGATCCATCGGCGGCTCGTTCGGCACCGCCGTCTTCGGCGCCGTCTTCACCAACCGGCTCACCGTCGAGCTCCGTCACACCCTGGCCGGCGTCACGCTCCCGCCCGGGTTCAGAGCCCTGTCGGGCGCCAGCCCCGCCGCCCTGAAGCGCCTGCCCCCGGCCGTGCACAGCGGCTTCGTCCACGCCTTCGCCGCCGCCTTGCACACCGTCTTCCTGGTGGCGGTGCCCGTCGCCGCCGTGGCCTTCGCGCTCAGCTGGCTGCTCAAGGAGATCCCCCTCCGCCAGGCGGCCAGCCGTCCCGACCCGGCACAGACGCTCGGGCCCAACGCCATCCCGGCGGCCCGCGAGGGCCACGACGAGATCGCCCGGGTGCTCTCGCTCCTGGCCAGCCGAGAGGATGCCGTCAAGGTGTACGAAGACCTGGCGCGCCGGGCGTCGTTGCCGCTCGATCCCCGCTCCACCTGGGTCCTGCTCCGCCTGCAGGACCGGTCGCAGCTCGATCTGTCCGCCCTGGCCGGCCAGGTGGCGATTCCGGTGGACCAGCTGGCCCCGCTGTTCGGACCGCTTGCCGAGGGGGGGTTCCTCAGCCTCGAGCACCTGGACGGGACGCCGGTGGTGGCCCGTCTGACCCCGAGCGGGGAAACGGCCATCGACCGGCTCGTGGCGGCCCGACGGGAAGGGCTCGCCGAATGGCTGGGGTCGTGGTCCACCGAGCTCGACGAGCAGCTCGCCCACAAGATGCGCCAACTGGCGCGCGACCTCCTGCGCGACCCCGGGCGCCGGGCCGAGCTCCTGTCAGCGGCCCGGGCGACCCAAGCCTCCGCATAGCATCCTCCTGGACGGCTCCGTCGGAGCAGGCCGGAGGGCGACGGGAGGACCACCATGGCCACGGAAACCGAGCGGGCGATCCTCGCCGGAGGCTGCTTCTGGGGGATGCAGGACCTCATCCGCAAGCTGCCCGGGGTCGTCTCCACCCGAGTCGGCTACAGCGGCGGCGACGTACCCAACGCCACGTACCGCCACCACGGGACCCACGCCGAGGCGGTCGAGATCATCTTCGACCCCACAACGATCTCCTACCGGGACCTGCTCGAGTTCTTCTTCCAGGTGCACGACCCCACGACGAAGAACCGCCAGGGCAACGACATCGGCACCAGCTACCGCTCGGCCATCTTCTACACGACCGACGAGCAGAAGCGGGTCGCCGAGGACACCATCGCCGACGTGGACGCGTCGGGTCTGTGGCCCGGCAAAGTGGTGACCGAGGTGGCCGCCGCCGGCCCCTTCTGGGAGGCCGAGCCCGAGCACCAGGACTACCTGCTCAAGTACCCCGACGGCTACACCTGTCACTTCGTCCGGCCCGGCTGGAAGCTGCCCCGCGGCGCCGACACCGGCGCCCCGGGCTGAGCTCAGTCCTCCAGCGGCCCCGGATAGGCGGCCTCGGCGCGCTCCGCGAACCGCTTGATCGAGTGGCGGATCGCCAGCAGCACCACCACCACCGCGACCAGGGCCACGAGGCCGACGGCGAGGTTGATGGTGCCGGACTCCCGCATGATCGTGGATCCCGCGAAATAGGCGGCCGTGGTGTAGATCGCCGCCCACACCACGCCCCCCGAGGCGTTGGCGACGAGGAATTCTCGCCACCGCATCCGGCTCGTGCCGGCCAGGAAGGCGGCATAGGTGCGCAGGATGGACACGAAGCGGCCGAAGAAGACGACGAGGGTCCCCCGCTGGTCGAAGAGGTAACGCGCCACCTTGAGCTTGTGCTCGTCGAGCCGCACGTAGCGCCCATAGCGGCGCGCCAGGGGGTAACCACCCTTGTCGCCGATCCAGTAGCCGATGTTGTCGCCCACGATGGCCCCCGCAGAGGCCACCAGGAAGATGAGCAGCGGGTGCAGGTGATGGGTCCGGCCGGCGTAGGCGCCGGCGACGATGAGGGTGGTCTCGCCCGGGAGCGGAACGCCCAGGCTCTCGATGCCGACGAGGGCGAAGACGGCCAGGTACCCGTAGTCGTGGATCAGCTGGTCGATGGACATGTGATGGTGCCGATGGCCGACCCCGGGGCGCTCTGCGGGTAGCCCACGTACTAGCAGGCCGCCGGTCGACCCCTCGGTTCCGCCTGTTTCGGGCCCCGCCGATCGGGCAACCTGAAGGCAGCGAAACGCACGAGGAAGGGGCCCACCGTGGCACAGGCAGCGGGGCGGGCCGGGGCGCCGGACGAAGGCCGCACGGCGGGCACACCGGTGATGCCGGAGGTCGTCGACCGAGAGACGTTCCAGGGCCGGCTGGACGGGATCCGGACCCGGGAGAAGGCGCACACCCGGGAGGGTGATGCCATCGCCGCCGCCCGGCGCCGCCTTCCCATGGTGGAGGTCGACTCCTCGCTGCCGCTCATCGGCCCCGATGGTGCGGTGAGCCTCCTCGACACCTTCGAAGGGCGCCGCCAGCTCATCGCCTACTACTTCATGTGGTACCCGGGCCGGCCCGCCCCCGAGCAGTGCGAGGGCTGCACCTTCTTCAACGGGCAGGTTCGGGAGCTGTCCTACCTGCATTCCCGCGACGTCACCTACGCCACATTCTGCGAAGGCCCGTACGAGGAGAGCGTCCGTTACCGCGACTTTATGGACTGGGATGTCCCATGGTACTCGGCGCAAGATTCCGCGGACGCCCTGCTTGCCGGTCGTGGATTCGGCACACTGATTTGCTACCTGCGGGACGGCGACCGTGTGTTCGAGACCTACTGGACCAACGGNNTACGACGAAAGCGTCCGCTACCGCGACTTCATGGGCTGGAGCATGCCGTGGTACTCGGCGCAGGCCTCGCTGGACTCGCTGCTGGTGGGCCGTCAGATCGGCCTGTTCCACCTGATGTGCTACCTGCGAGAGGGTGACAACGTCTTCGAGACCTACTGGACGACGCGTCGCGGCGTGGAGGCGATGGACGCCAGCTACGCCCTCATGGACCTCACCGTGTACG
>DMNK01000011.1:59565-60552 GCA_003453695.1 Acidimicrobiaceae bacterium
TCATGGACCTCACCGTGTACGGGCGTCAGGAGGCCTGGGAGGACTCGCCGCCCGGCTGGCCCCAGGAGTGCACCAACACCCGGACCGACGCCGGCGCTCCACAGTGGCCGCCCGTGTCGGTGTGGCCGGGCGGACGCCCCATCGCCCAGTGGCCCCGGCTCGACGCGGGACGTTCCGACGACCTCGGCGGCTGACGCCGACGATCGATCAGTCGGACAGCGGCACCACCTCGAACTGGGCGATCCGGTCCTCGTCCGCAGTCACGACGAGGGCGGTGATGCGCCCGTCGACCACCGTGAACTCGATGATGCTGCGGATACGCCCGCCCGGCGCCCAGGCCAGGGCAGGAAGGCCGTTGGCGAGCACGAGACGAGTTCCGCGTGCCCCTCCGCTCACCGCCGCCGCCACCTCTCTCGCTCCTCGCGTCTCGGGCCTCGACCCCATCCGCAGCGCAGCCTGGTCGGGATGCAGCACGGCGTCGGGGTGCAAGAGACGCACCAGGGCCTCGAAGTCGCCGGCTCGTGCCGCCCGCAGAAACGCCTCCACGAGGCTGCGGTGCTGGGCCACGTCCACCGCCGGCAGCGCCTGGGTCCCTCGCACCCGGCGGCGGCCCCGGCTGGCGAGCTGTCTCGCCGCCTGCGGCGATCGGTCCAGGATCTCGCCGATGGCGTCGAAGGGGACGGCGAACACGTCGTGGAGCACGAAGGCGACCCGCTCCTCCGGCGCCATCGAATCGAGGACCACCATCAGGGCGGCACCGACGGAGTCCGCCACGACGGCAGCCCGAGCCGGGTCGTGCTCCACCGCCGGGTCCTCGTGCTCTGCAGCCTCGGCGTCGGAGACGATCTCTGCGTGCCAACTGCGGGACTTGAGTCGATCGAGGCACACCCGGCCGGTCACGGTGGTGAGCCACCCGGACAAGTTCTCGACGGCGGCGGGATCCACCCGCATGAGGCGCAGCCACGCCTCCTGGACGGCGTCCTCGGC
>DMNK01000011.1:60704-61000 GCA_003453695.1 Acidimicrobiaceae bacterium
TGGACGGCGTCCTCGGCCTCGGGCCGGGAACCGAGCATGCGGTAGGCGATGCCCTCGAGGCGCGACCGGTCGGCTTCGAACTGCCTCGCCACCCACTCCAGCTCTTCCATGGTGCGCCGGGCTCAGCTGTCCTGGACGAGTCCGAGGACGTTGCCGTCGGGGTCGGTGAACGCCGCCACCAGGCGACCGCCCCCCACGGCGTGCGGCGGCTCTTTCACGGTGGCGCCCGCCGCGGTCACCTCGGCCAGCTTGGCCTCGATGTCGGGCACGTGCCAGTAGGCGACCGGCGAGGTCAT